>CAYLKX010000042.1:0-1555 GCA_964384735.1 uncultured Candidatus Saccharibacteria bacterium | reverse complement strand
GAACTCGAGATTACTTGTGCCAAGTAGTCCATCTGGGCCTCCAAGGGGTCCAAAGAGTGAACGGTTCCATCAACCTTTATAGCCCTCTTTGGGGGCTTTTGCAACTCGTTTAAATTGGCTTGATTGGGGGCTAATAAATCAGTATTCTAATGTATATGGAAGAGAAAGATATTGAATTAGACCCTGCACCAGAGCAAGCTCGGTACGGGGCAAGCGATCTCGATGACAGTGTTGTCGAGGAAGAATTTTCGCGAGACAAGATAAAAAAGATGAAGGAGAAGCTCAAAGAGGCTGAGTCTAAGGCCAAAGAGTACTTGGATGGTTGGCAGAGAGCTCAGGCTGAGTTCGTAAACTTGCGCAAGCGTGACGAGGAGGGGCGCCAAGACTTCCTCAAGTTTGCCAATGCTAAGTTGATCGAGGAGTTGATGCCGGTGATCGACAGCTTAGAGCTCTCTGGAGGCCACGCTGAGCCAATTTACAAGCAACTCATGCAGATCTTGAAGCAAAATGGTTTAGAGGAGCTCAGCCCAGTTGGAGCCCCCTTCGACCCTCGTGAGCATGAGGCTATTGGGGTGGTGGCTACAGCCAAGCCAGAGGAGGATCACAAGGTTCTTGAAGTCATGCAAAAAGGGTATATACTATCGGGGAAAATTATTAGGCCCGCTAAGGTTCGCATTGGCGAGCTCTCAGCGGGGAGTAAGTAGTAAGCAAAAAATATTATGGCAAAGATCATTGGTATTGATTTGGGTACAACTTTCTCAGCCGTAGCGGTGATGGAAGCTGGTGCTCCTAAGATTCTAGAGAACGCGGAGGGCGCTCGCACCACTCCATCTATTGTGGCTGTTTCTAAAACGGGTGAGCGCCTCGTAGGCCTCTTGGCCAAGCGCCAAGCCGTGACGAATCCGAAGAACACTGTCTTCGGTATTAAGCGCTTCATTGGCCACACTTATTCAGACCCTGCTGTGCAGAAGGACAAGCAAACTGTGCCTTATGAGATTAAGGAGGGGCAAAATGGTGGTGTGGTAGTAAAGATTGGTGACCCCGCCAAGGACGGGGCAAGCAAAGACTATCGTCCAGAAGAAATTTCAGCCATGATTTTGCAGAAGTTGAAGGCCGATGCTGAAGCTAAGTTGGGGGAGAAGGTGACTGAAGCAATCATCACCGTGCCAGCCTACTTCAACGACTCTCAGCGCCAAGCTACCAAGGATGCTGGCCAGATTGCCGGTCTTGAGGTGAAGCGCATTATCAACGAGCCAACTGCCGCCGCTCTCGCTTACGGCTTTAATAAGAAGAAGAATGAGAAGATCGCTGTCTTCGACTTCGGTGGAGGGACCTTCGACGTTTCGATCCTTGAGGTGGGTGACGATGTGGTGGAGGTGAAGAGTACTGACGGCGACTCACACTTGGGTGGCAAGGACATCGATCAGAAGATCCTCAACTACATTGCTGAGGAGTTTAAGAGGGAGAGTGGTATTGATGTAAGGAACGACGCTCTTGCTCTCCAGCGTTTAGACGAAGCTGCCGAGAAGGCGAAGATCGAGCTCTCCACTGCTAT
>CAYLKX010000041.1:0-1588 GCA_964384735.1 uncultured Candidatus Saccharibacteria bacterium | reverse complement strand
GAGTGAGTCCACAATAAAACCACCAACAAGAGAAGCGATCGAGAGACGCTTCTCATACCTTTCATACCAATGAGTAATTTTCTTTAAAAGACCTTTAGCCACTACTTCTAGCTTACTACAATCTAGCTAACGACAAAGAGGATTATACCCGTCACTGCACAAATGATGGAAACAACCCAATAGCGCATGACCACCTTCTCCCTTGGCCAACCGAGTGCTTGGAAGTGGTGGTGGAGCGGAGCAACGCGGAAGACTCGCCTATGGCCAAAATATTTGTAAACCTTAGTTTGGATAATCACCGAGGCGCTAGTAGCGACAAGTGGTAAACCAATAACTGGTAAAAGAAGGACCGAATTGGTGAGGAAAGCGAGTACCGCCAAGACCACGGTAAGTGAGAGCATCCCTGTCTCCCCCATGTAGAAGCGAGCTGGTGGGATATTGAACCAAAGGAAGGCCAAAATGCCTCCTGTAATCGCACCAGAAAGGGCCGAGATGTCATATTGGTCGGAGAGGAAGGCAATCACCGCGAAGGCAAAGAAGCATGAGGCCAAGACCCCGCCCGAGAGCCCGTCTAAGCCATCAATCACCGAGGAGGAGAAGGTGGCCAAAACCACAACAACAAAGACTGGGATAAACCACCACCCAATCTGCCAAAAGCCGACAAATGGCACATAAATAGAAACAAAATCTAGTTTGAAATAAAACCAGCTAGCAATGGCCAAGCCGATTAAGGTGATAAGCACAATCTTAATCTTGCGATAGATGAGTGGGTCACGCGCATAACTACCTCGCCCAAAGATTTGCAAAAGGTCGTCGGCCAAACCGATCAAAGCAGCAAGGAAGAAGGCGCCTAAAGGAACAAGGGTCTGACTTCGGCTGAAGAAGTTGAGTTGGCCTAGAAATTCAAATGGCACAAGTTTCGAAAGTAGGTAGACCACCGCCACGGTAAGGAAGACGGCCACCCAAATGATCATGCCACCGATCCTTGGCGTTGAGAGCTCGTGGTTGGTGTTGTGGATCTGGGCAAAGGTATCTGAAACGCCATCAGTATTATTGGTTCTCGCACTCTTCTTCCACATCTTGTATTTGTAAAAGAAGTGGGTGAAGAGCGGAGTAATAGCAAAACCAATCACGAAGGTGAGGACTGCTGGGGCAATGGTCTTAATAACGTCCATAGTCTATTTGCGAATAAAGGTATTGTACCAGATTGAGAGCATGAGGAGGAGATAAATCTTGCGCGAATTGTCATGCTCCTCGGCCAAGTGCTGGCGGATCAATTTGCTAATAAACTTAGTATCCAAATGCTCTTTAACATACTCGTTCTCAAGAATGAGGTCGTAAAGCTCCTTCCGCTCTGGAGTAAACCAAGCTCGTACTGGTGTGGGGAAGCCGAGCTTACGTCGCTTCCTAGTGGACTCTGGCAACAAGTTCTTGAAGGCCTCGCGCAGAGCAAACTTCGTCTCCCCCTCATGCCACTTAAGCGAATCTGGCAATTGGCTCGCGAGCTTGGCCACCTCCTTGTCGAGGAACGGCACTCGAAGCTCAAGAGAGTGAGCCATCGTCATCTTGTCAGCTTTGGCCAAAATGT
>CAYLKX010000040.1:0-1768 GCA_964384735.1 uncultured Candidatus Saccharibacteria bacterium | reverse complement strand
CTGACCCAACATAATAACCCCAACAAAATTGGTTGGACCAATAAAAGAGGCCCTTGGAATTTAATTATGGAAAAGAAATTTAACTCCAGGAATGAAGCGGTCAAATTTGAAAAATACCTAAAATCTCTTAAAAATAGAAAAGTCCTCGAGCAGTACATAGTTGGAGGAAAAGTATCCCGATAGATCGGGACTCATAACCTGTAGGACCCCGATTGTGGCCCTATCGGGAACACGCAACACTTAAGTTAGATTATCTCAAATTCTTTGAAGACGGATTCGAAGAGGACGATCACTCTCTTGGCCTCGCGCTCAGTGAGCTCGAAGTCAGCTCCAGCGTGGGCGATCCTATTCCTCACCTTGTGAGCCTCCCAAGCATTATCGAGAGTAAGCATATCTGAGGGCTCAACTGCCTTAAGCATGTCCCCTATTGTGTCACCATGGTAGCCGTTAACCCTCAAAAGCTCTTCCAACATCACATCAGCCTCAATGATCGCTAGACGCCAATCTGAGGAGTTGTTGGAGTTAATCAAACTGACCACTCTCACCCACTTAGGATTACCCTTACTCTCAGGAGCCTTTTCGACCTCCGCATCAGCCAGAGCCTTTGGCACAACACCAAAGATTAATTCCTCCACCGCTTCGATCTGCTTGTACTTCCACGCACTAAAACCACCCAAACCAAGACTCAAAGCACTAAGGCCGAAGGCCCATGCCTTCCACGAGTTCCACCAGCTCAAAAGAGTGTTATAAAGAGCACTATTTGTATCAAACAAACTACCGAAGAAGTTGTAATAACCAGAGAAGGAGAACTGCGCTGTAAGATACGCAATCACAATAAGCATAAGAAGCATCATCAAGGTGTGGTTGAAGTGCTCCTTCTCTTTAAATAATCCTCCTTCTGGTTTCTTAGCGTCGGCCATAATTATTTTTCACCCAAGAAATCCTTTCCGGCCCTAAATAAATTATCCTCCTGACCTAGGTCTGCCGTCAATTCGATCCCGAGTGGCAACTTTACCCCGCCCGATTCTGGGCGGGGTGAACCCGCGAAACCTGATGGCAAAGAGATAGATGGAGCACCCACGATATTAGCTGGCACAGTAAAGATATCGGCCAAATACATGGCTAGCGGGTCATTGACCTTCTCCCCCACCTTAAACGATGGGGCGGGAGTAGTGGGGGTCATAATAAAATCCACTTTCTTAAAAGCCTCTCTAAACTCATTGGTAATAATCTCCTTCATCGCAAGTGCCTTACCGTAATACTCGTCATGATAACCAGAGGAGAGGGCGTACGTGCCGAGCATAATCCTCCTCCTCGTCTCTTTGCCAAAGCCAGCTCCACGAGTTTCGAAGTAATCATCAATAGAATTGGCTCCATCTTTGTGCAAGCCGTAACGCACTCCATCGAAACGAGCTAAGTTCGAAGAGGCCTCAGCCGGCATGAGGATGTAATAAACGGCCAATGAGTATTGAATGTGTGGCAAATCAACTTCTTCAATTTGGTACCCGAGAGCTTTAAACTTCTCCACCGACTCTTTAAAATTGGCCTTAACTAATTCATCAACACCCTCAATATCAATAAAGCCCTTAGGGATACCAATCTTCTTCATCAGTGGCCTCTTAGGGTAAGAGTTGTCAGCAATAGTTGTGCTATCAAGCGGGTCTTGGCCCTTGATGACGTTATAAATTAACTCTGCGTCAGTGACGGTCTTAGTAAATGGCCCAATTTGATCAAGAGAGGAAGCTAGAGCAATAAGGCCATGGCGCGA
>CAYLKX010000039.1:0-1805 GCA_964384735.1 uncultured Candidatus Saccharibacteria bacterium | reverse complement strand
GCTCCGCGACTAGGGATCGAACCTAGGACATCCTCGTTACATTTATCCCAAAATTTCTTAAGGGTATGGACTATATCTTCATCCGTTCTGGATGTTTCGGTATCTAGTCTCTACGGCGCCCTTCGACTTCGCTCAGGGCAAGCCCCAAACAAAGAGGAAGGTTCCCTCGGTATTACCCACGAAGGGCTTCACCGATATCCCGAAAAGTTACAACCCAGATTCCTCTGGGAAGCTGCGTTACGCACACAGCGAGGCGCTCTACCAGCTGAGCTATCGCGGAATCTTCTTTACCAAACCGGCATGTATCTCCCGGTGGCAGTTGGCACAGACTAGAATACACTTATCTGCTTCAGCCTTCAACTTAACCCAAGACCTGGTCAGCCCACGGGTTGAGAGGCCGAACTCCTTCGTTTTGCCATCCAGGTGATGTAAATCGAAAGCGCCAATACATTTATTATATCCACAAATTCGACATTTTCCACCCTTATAACTGACAACCATCTCCTTCAAACGCTTACGTCGCTTAGACACAGCCATAATTAGATACTCCCTCCTATCAGCATAGGTTCTTTTGTCTGGCATATACACTTGATTATACCAACAGTGGTAATATATAACCAACATGTCATACAAGTTCAAATCGCAGGTAGTGATCTGGCCTGGCGAGACAGCCAACTGGTACTTCGCCTATGTGCCACAAAAGATGGCTCTCACTCTAAGTAAGCGCTACGACAAGATGCATCGCGGTTGGCGCTCCCTACCAGTGGAGGCCAAAGTGGGCCAAACATCTTGGTGCACATCTATCTTCTACGACAAACGCTCCAACACTTACATCTTGCCGATCAAAGCTCAGGTGAGGAAGAAGGAAGGAATTTATGACAAAGACAGCATCAACCTCACACTTAAAATAGTTTTGTAAACACTTCTACGGCTCGAGGAGTGAGAGGCTAAGGGTGGCGAAGGCGAGGCCAAAGTCGCGCACACCAGTTGGGTTGAGGCCGAAACCGATTAAAGCAATGAGGAAGAGGTGTAGAGCCAAAGCCAGGGCCACCCGGCGAGTCATAACGCCAAAGGCCAAGAGGATGCCGAAGACCACTTCAAACAAGCCGTTGAGGAGGACGATGAAGGCTGGTGGCAAGTGGACCAACTCCGAAACCCACTGTGGCACCACGGATACCCAACTTACTCCGTCAAAAAGTTGTGAGAAACCGAAGTAAAGGTAAACTCCCGCCAAAGCTAGGCGCAAAATAATTCTTCCGTAATCCTCTTTAATCATTTTGATTTAACTAATTTAATAATAAGCACTACTGAGCCAAAACGGCGATCTTGAATCCAGCCAAAGCAGTGACAATCTGAGCATTGCCACCATGCTTCTTGTTGAAGAGGCTCGAACCATCTTTGCCACAAATACTTAGGATCGGCCTCTCCCCACCTGGATGCTGAGGGATCCAGCTAGTGAGGTCATAAACTCCCCCATTGATAGCCGACCAACAAGTCTCACGAGTACTGTGGGCCGACACCTCTTGCATGGTGATACCTGAGGTGGCTGGCAAACCGCTCACCTCGCTAGTGCCAGAGGCTTGGGTAGAATCAGTGGTAGCTGGGGTGTTGGTTGCTGGTTGGTAAATTGAGTTCTGCTTACTTTGGTAAGTAAAGTAGCCAATACCCACAATGATAATAAGGGCTACGGCTAATGTGATCTTTTTGTTCTCCATTGCTAGATTATAGCATTAGTTCTAAGATTGAAGCATGAAGAAACTCCTCTTAATCATTGCTCTAATAGTCGTAGCCTTAATGGCACTCTA
>CAYLKX010000038.1:0-1943 GCA_964384735.1 uncultured Candidatus Saccharibacteria bacterium | reverse complement strand
CCTGCTCTTACCAGACGCTTCCAGCCAGTTTATGTGCAAGAGCCTTCAGTAGAGGATGCCAAGACGATTTTGCGCGGACTCAAAGAGCGCTATGAGCTATACCATGGTGTGCATATTACCGATGAGGCTATCCAAGCTGCGGTGGACTTAAGCTCGCGCTATATTACCGACCGCTTCCTCCCAGACAAGGCCGTGGATCTTATTGATGAAGCTTCCTCTTACCTCCGCATTTCACTTGAGAACATGCCTCCGGTCCTCCAAGAGGCTCAGAGCAAGGTCATGAAGCTTGAGATCGAGCGTGAGGCGCTAAAGAAGGAGGCCAAGAATACCAAGGTCAAAGCTCGTTTGAAGGAAATTGATTCAGCTATTGCTGATTTGAAAGAAAAGAATTCCGAAGTGGAGTTGAAGTGGAAGAATGAGAAGGAGACTGTCACCGCTATCAAGAAGCTCAAGAAGGATCTTGAGACTTTGCGCTTGGAGGCTGAGTCAGCTGAGGCTAGGGCCGACCTTTCGCGTGCTGCTGAGCTTCGTTATGGCAAGATCCCAACTGTCGAGAGAGAGCTTGAGACGCAGGCTAAGAAGTTGAAGCGCCTCCAAAGTTCACGCCGAATTCTTAAAGAAGAGATCACCGGTCAAGATATTGCCAATATTGTGAGTCGCTCAACCGGTGTGCCAGTAGCTCGCATGCTCGAGGAGGAGGCGGAGAAGCTCTCTCGCATGGAAGAGTATTTGAAGCATCGCATTGTGGGCCAAGATGAAGCGGTGAGGAAGATCGCTGAGACGGTGAAGAGGAGTCGAGCGGGGATCTCGGACCCTAATAGGCCAATTGGCTCATTTATCTTCCTCGGACCAACGGGTGTGGGCAAGACTGAGCTCACCAAGGCTTTGGCCGAATTTATGTTCAATGATGAAAAGGCGCTTATCCGCGTTGATATGTCTGAGTTAATGGAGAAGCATGCTGTCTCCAAGCTCATCGGTGCGCCTCCGGGTTATGTGGGCTTCGAAGAGGGTTCGAGCTTTGCTGAGTCTATCCGCCATAGACCATACTCAGTGGTCCTCTTCGACGAGATTGAGAAGGCGCACCCAGAGGTCTTCAACATTTTGCTCCAGATCTTAGACAATGGTCGCCTCACCGATGCTAAGGGCCGGGTCGTCAATTTTAAAAACACGATCATTATTATGACTTCGAACATCGGTGCTAACTACATCGACAAGATGAAGTCGATTGGCTTCACCAAGAGCGAGGTGGAGGAGTACAGCTCTGTGAAGGATAAGGTCCTCTCTGCTCTCAAGGATCATTTCCGACCAGAGTTTATCAACCGCTTAGATGACATCATCGTCTTCGATGTGCTCTCAAGAGAGGCGATCAAGAATATTGTGAAGATTCAGATTGAAATCGTGCAGAAGCGTTTAGCCGATAAGGAGATCGAGCTCGCTCTCTCTGATGAGGCGCTTGAGCATTTGGCCAAGGAGGGTTACAACCCACAATACGGCGCTAGACCATTGAGGCGCTTGATCCAAGACAAGATCCTCAACCCGGTGGCCAATATGATGATTGAGAACAAAGTCCTCTCTGGTGGTGTAGTGTTTGTTGATATGGCCGGGGGTCAGTTCCGCTTTGAGGTGACGAAGGGTAAACGCTCTGGCAAACTCGGGATCTTGGGTGGCAAAAAGGTGAGTGCTAAGTAATTTGATATAAAAAGAATCGCCCACCTGGGACAGGGGGCGATGTGTGGAGCGGAGACGGGCGTCGTGTTGCAGGCGCTATCCGGTTGCCTTCTTAGGGTGTCGATCGTCGTTAACGATCGTTCGTTTCCCTTAGCTGACGCCTAGCGCTTGGGTGTGTGCTCTTGGCGCCTTTTGGCTGGATGGTGGGCCTACAACCCTTACCCGTACTCCGCGAGTTATGATATTACTCCTCCTCCAAATCTTTGCAAGGGGGG
>CAYLKX010000037.1:0-2183 GCA_964384735.1 uncultured Candidatus Saccharibacteria bacterium | reverse complement strand
CTTTGGACCCCTTGGAGGCCCAGATGGACTACTTGGCACAAGTAATCTCGAGTTCGGCCTTGCTCATCAAGCAGGTCTTGGTACCAGCCTCACTCTTGGCTGGGCTCTTCTTCCAAACCAAGATGAAATGGGCTTTCATAACAGTGGCTGTGGCCGACGCCAGCTTTGCGTTGATTGGCCTAAGCTTCCTGGCCTCCAACGTTGCTGTCGGCAATCCAGTCACCACGCAGATGGTCAGCAACAGCTGGTGGTTCTTCGGCTACCCCACCGCATGGCTACTGGTAAGCACCGTCACGGTCTTCCTCATCAGGTGGATCAATGAGAGGCTAAAGGACTTCCTCTCAGGAATCGCCTAGATGTCCTAGGCCCCACGATCAAGCCCGGCGCGTTGCGCCGGGCTTTTGAATTATTTAAGAGGCGAATTTAATACTTGACAAAATACATAAAAAGGTATATTATAGAAAAAGAAAGGAGGTCCGAGTGAAATTCACATACGACCGCGTTACAGGCAAGGTCACAGTGGGAGCTACTAGTGACGAGGAAATGGGCGCCCTCAAGATCCTGGCCCTCGATATGAGGGAGGAAAACCGACTGGTCATCGTCGATGTCGACGAACGGACAGCTGATGATTCCTCGCCATGGTTCATGCATGCCATCACATTCCAGATCGAATAGGCACCACCAAAGCACATTCAATAGGCCGATGCGAAAGCGTCGGCCTTTCTGATTACCTTTAAAAAGATTGATCTGAATCTGGCTAAGATTTAAGATTTCGACCCCTTGAAGCTTTAGCGAGCTCTTCTTTATGCCTCCTTTCTAATTCCCTCCTTTCACTCTTATGTCTAGCTTCAATCTTTTTTATGTTTTCAGCAGCAGGCAGATGTTCTGGAAATATTCCAGTCTTCGTAAGAGCCTCTCGCACCGCCCTATTGTTTTGGACATGCTCCTGCAGTATCGGGTTACGATTTCTCAGATTCTTGCTTCTGGCATTCTCGGTGGTCATCGCAGTAGCCAAATCTTTAGCCTTAAGTGTTACGTTTGGTAAAAAGTCAGCAAGAGGCGATTTATCAGGAATTCTTAACTTATCTTTCATCTGAGAAGTGGTTCTACCTCCAAACAAAGCTTGGTCTCCAATACTCTTTATCTCTGCAATTCCCCTACCGTCTACTCCTCGTGTATACATAACAGATGCAAACTCTTTTTCGGTAAGTTTCAGCTTATCTCTCGAGTCTAGTCTTTCAATCTCGAGCATCCGCTGCTCTAAAACCTCAAGTTGCCTGGTTTTAGTAATAAAATATGCTTGGGCAAAAGCAATTGGCTCCTTTCTTGGATCTCCATTTATAGCAATTAGATAGCAGGCATAGCGGGTCAATTTAATATCCTGGACCTCCCTCTCTCCCCCCTTACCTAAAGTGATCATTTTCGTCATATCCCGAAAATGATGCATGGTCTCTCCCCCAGCTCTTTCGCAAGCCTCTTTAGCCCTAGAAATTGGATCGAGAAAGCTCTCCCATCTTGTATAGCCTAATATTGGATACAGATCACGAGCATACCAAAATTCCTCCCCATTCTCATGCCTAATACCATCAAAACTTGAGTACAAAACTTTTAGCTCATCCGCTGCCATATAACCCAATTATACGCTCATAATTATCATGGGCAAATTATAAAGAGCAGAGATATACCAATCTTTCTGATTTTAGACAACAAAAGAGAGGCTCTATGGCCTCTCTTTTGTTGTCTATATTAGCGCTTGCTCCACGTTGGAGCCTTGCGAGCCTTTTTCAAACCGAACTTCTTACGCTCGACTGAGCGAGGGTCACGCTTCAAGAAGCCCTTCACCTTAAGCTTGGTGCGGAGAGTGTGGTCACTCTCTTCAAGAGCACGAGCAATACCGTGGCGGAGAGCTTGAGCCTGGCTAGAAATACCACCACCATTCAAATGAGCTGAGACGCTAAACTTCTCCAACGCATCAGCGAAAACTTCCATTACATCTGAGCGGAGCTGAGCAACTGGGAAGTACTCTTCAAAAGCACGATCATTGATCGTAAGAGTAGTCTTGGCAGCTGGAGTAATGCGCACACGAGCCACTGAGGTCTTCCTTCTACCGACGGCTTCAATGTATCTGGTGTCTTTTGTCATATTACTTGTAGTGAGTTTGTCGAACTAATCAGTTATCTTCA
>CAYLKX010000036.1:0-2224 GCA_964384735.1 uncultured Candidatus Saccharibacteria bacterium | reverse complement strand
AAGTATTCGTTATGGAAATCATTGCCAAGCTTATAACAAACCTGCACCAAGTGGTCCTTGCTTGGCTCATTGCCAGTTGATTCAGTATCGAGGAAGATTAATTGATCTTTCATTATTTGCTTGGACAAATTCTCTTAAATTCAGCCACATCACTCTCACTAAGGGCTAAAGTATTGCCATCATTCACCTCATACATTATAGACCCCTTACCAGAGACGTGCTCCAAACCCAAGGCGTGGCCCAGCTCGTGAGCCAACACTCTCACCAATTTGGCATGGGTGGAAAATTCGTACACCTCCACCCTTTGACCCGCGTCATCTCTAATATAAAGCCCACCGGTAAACTCCTCCCCCAACTTGCCACCAACTTGGCTGTAAGTCTCGAGCCCTGCATTCACATCATGAGCAATCGAGTTGATCTCACTTACATAAGAATTTACTTCAGCTAACCGGCTCTCCACCGCCACCTTAAGCTCGTCTAGCCTCTTAACCTCAGCTTCCAAAGAGACTCGCATCGCTTCCAAGGCATTAAATTGATTGCGATTTGTCCTGGAGCTCATGTTCCACTGCTTCACCAGCTCTTGATACTCAGCACTCTTCTGATTAAAGCTCTCTACGCCAGATTGGTAACTTAGAACCAACCTTTGATACTCAAGCTTCTTAGCCTCATAGACCTGCTTAAGTGATTTGTAAGCTGTTTGCTCACTCTTCACCTCGCCTTCAATCTTATCCAAGGCCTGTGTCGTCTCTTGGCGGTAATCGTAGATTAAGTTTATAGGCAGAGCCCCCTTCCCTGCGTCATAAGCGAAGAGGTTATAACTCTGTCCAGTGGCCTTCTCCACAGAGGACTCCCAGAGCCCTTCGGCCTCCTTAAGAGCCGAGGCAAAGTCGCTATAAGAGAGGCCGAAACGCCTATCAAAGTGCTCAATTCTATAGGAAATAGGCTCTAAACACGGCTTTGGGGCCACTGGGCCAAAGCCTAGTAAGGAAGCTAGCCCAACAGCAAAACTAGTGAGGAATTCGATAATCTGCATCTTGAAGCCATTCTAGCACGCCCCTTGGTATGGTATAATACTCCCGTTGGCCCGCCCTCAGGCAGGAGCGAGGACAAATTTAAAGGTAACAACAAAAACATATGGCAAGAACTGCAAACCCGGCCCTCATGAAGCCTATGACCCTCTCCTCCGAGCTAGAGGCTGTCGTTGGCAAAGGTCCGATGACAAGAGGTGAGGTCGTTAAGAAGATCTGGGATTACATTAAGAAGCACGACCTCCAGAATCCTAGCAACAAGAGGAACATCCTCGCTGATGACAAGCTTATGCCACTCTTCGGCAAGAAGGAGGTAACCATGTTCGAGATGACCAAGCTCGTTTCTGGTCACTTGAAGTAATTGGTTTAACCAATTCCACGCAAAACAGCCCCATTGGGGCTGTTTTGTTGTATAGAAAAGGGCGGCGCTGTGCGCCGCCCGGTTCACACCGCACTAGAGGTACCGCACCAGATCTGCCACCGGGCAGAAAAGGAGTGGGATTTGAACCCCACTCTCCCGCAAGGTGGTGAGGAGCTCGACCCCTCCAACCTCTGGAGAGGTGTCCTCGCACGCCACCTGGTCGGCAAACACCTTCCAGTCTGCGCCGAGGGCCAAGAGATGCTGAGCCGCCTCTTGGCCATTACCAAACACCCCCACGACGTTCAGACTCTTGCTTCCATTAGCCATGGAGAGAAAAAGGTCGAGATCCTCCCCCTTGGTTCCAACCAACACAATCCGGATCATACCATCCGCCTCCTTAGCGGGTTTCTATTAATACAATGCGTTTTATCTCCCTAAATGTCAAATTTGGTGGACCCAGCGAGAATCGCACTCGCGACTCGTCCATGCCATGGACGCGTGTTACTACTATACTATGGGCCCTGCAGGGCTTTATTTTGGTCTAAAAATGGTGTAGAATCAAGGGGCTTTAGTTTAGTTGCGCTGGTTCTTAAATCAGCCAACGGCTGATTTAAGGGCCCTTAGCTTAGTTGGTAGAGCGCCTCATTTGCAATGAGGAGGTCACCGGTTCGAATCCGGTAGGGTCCACCGTATTTACACACTCTTACCGTAAACTCCCCTTAAAAGGTCTAGATCCTTTTTACTTGCCTTAAGGAGCTTAATATTCTCCCGTTCCAGAGATTTCAACACATCGTGAGCCAACTTATCTTGTGGCAATAATTCCAAATAACGCCCA
>CAYLKX010000035.1:0-2279 GCA_964384735.1 uncultured Candidatus Saccharibacteria bacterium | reverse complement strand
TGGGGCAGAAGGTGGATCGTGACAATCATTCCAAGCCCACCCGTGTCGCGGAGAAGGTTTTCCCCGCAGTGGCCGTGGAGGCTAAGAGTGCTTATGTGCTCGATATGCGAACTGGCCAACCAATCTTTGCCAAAGATCCTAATTTGGCTCTGCCTTTGGCCTCGGTGACCAAGCTCATGTCGGCTCTCGTCGCCTCAGATCTCTCTGAGGCTAAGCAAACTGTGAGCGTTTCAGAAAGAGCGATAGAAAATTATGGTGACAGCGGGCTCAAGGTGGGGGAGCGATGGAGGCTTCAAGATTTGCTCGACTTCTCCCTCATTACTTCGTCCAATGATGGCATTAGAGCAGTGGCCTTAGCGGTTTCCAGTTTGGAGAATTTTATTCACAAAATGAATGACAAGGCCAAGGAGCTTGGTTTGGGCTACACCTACTTCCAAAATGAGTCTGGTTTGGATGAAAATTCTTCAGAGCCTGGTGCTTACGGCAGTGCTCGTGACGTTGCCAACTTGATGACCTATATTCTTAAAAATAAGCCCGAATTACTCGAAGCTACCAAGGAGGAGGAGACGACTATCACCTCGCTAGACAATCGAGCCCATTTGGCTAAGAATACCAATGTTCTAACTGGGCGAGTCCCAGGGCTCTTAGCCTCTAAAACGGGCTTTACCGACCTAGCTGGGGGCAATCTGGCCTTCGCCTTCGACCCAGAGATTGGGCACCCAATTGTGGTGGTGATCTTGGGTTCGAGTGCTGAGGGGCGCTTCCAAGATGCTAATAATTTGGTGGAGGCCGTCTTAGATTATTTAAAACAATAATATGTGTGGTATCACCGGTATAACCGACAAACAAGTTGAAGAGTTTGAGCAAGCGATTCAAAAGATGACTCGCTGTATTGCTCATCGTGGGCCAGATGACGACGGCTTCTTTGTCGACTCAGCGGTGGCTCTTGGCATGCGCCGTTTGGCGATTATTGACTTAGAGACTGGGCGCCAGCCAATCACAACTGCTGATGGACGCTACATCATCTTCTTCAACGGTGAGATCTATAACTACAAAGAGCTTAAGCGAGAGCTTAAGGATTATCCTTACAAAACTGAGAGTGATACAGAGGTGATCTTGGCGGGTTTCCTCAAGTGGGGGGCTCAGGAACTCTTGCCACGCTTGCGAGGGATGTTCGCCTTCGCTCTTTATGACACCGTAGATAAAAAGTTACTCCTTGCTCGAGACCACTTCGGCATTAAGCCTCTTTACTACTGGAAGCGTGGTAACAAGATCGCCGCCTTCGCCTCAGAGGTGAAGAGTATCCTCTCTCTCACTGGCTTCAAACCGGTGGTCAATGATGAGGCTGTCTACAACTATCTTTCTTACCAATACAACCCACTGGAAGAAACTTTCTTCAAAGATATTTTCAAACTCTCACCTGGCCACTTTATGATGATTGATCTTAAGACCCAAATCTTCGAGATCAAGCGTTATTACCAATTTCAATTTAAACCGGAGCGCGATCTCAAATTAGCCCAAGCTGAGACAGAGATCCTCCAGGTGGTTAAAGATTCTGTTGCTCATCATATGATCGCCGATGTGCCAGTGGGTTCCTTCCTCTCTGGTGGGATCGATTCATCAATTATTGCCACTTGCATGCAAGAGGCGAGGGGGGAGAAGAAGATTAAAACTTTTACTGTTGGCTTCGACGTCCTAACTGAGGCTAAGGAGGCCAAGGAGACATCTGAGCCCTTAGGGACAGATCACACTGAGGTTAAGGTGACAGCCGAAGAGTATTTCGAAGTGTTGCCTAAGGTGGCTTACCACTTCGACGAGCCGGTGGCCGACCCTTCAGCCGTAGGCATCTACTTCCTAGCTGAGGAGGCTAAGAAGCATGTGAAGGTAGTTCTCTCGGGTGAGGGATCTGATGAATTCTTTGGCGGGTACAATATCTACCTAGCTCCACTGGCATCGCACAAACTCTCTTGGGTGCCGAAGTGGGTTTTGAAAATCCTTACCCTCATTCCACTGCGAGGACGTAACTTTGCTGAGCGAGCTCTCCTTAGGGTTGACGAGTGGTATATTGGCAACGCCTCCGTCTTCAAAGCTAAGGAGCTCAAGGGTTTGTGGAAAGGTGCTCCGATTAAGAAGTATTCTTTAGACCATTTGTACAAAGAAGCTTCTAAGTTGAGTGATTCGGCCAAGATGCAATATATCGATATCAATACTTGGTTGGTGGGAGACATTTTGGCCAAAGCTGACAAGATGACGATGGCTCACTCTCTTGAGCTTCGAGT
>CAYLKX010000034.1:0-2669 GCA_964384735.1 uncultured Candidatus Saccharibacteria bacterium | reverse complement strand
TTAGTTCACTAATAGTTTAAATTAAATTTATGTTGCCAATTTTCATTATGGCTTTGGTGGGGGCGGTGATCTCAGCAATCTTAGGCACTATTTGGTACTCCAACTCCACCCCAATGGGCAAGCTCCACATGCGTTACCTCGGCTTCGACAAACTTTCTGCCGAGGAGCAGAAGCGTCAGATGGAAGAGGCTAAGCCTAAGATGGCCAAGATGTATGGCGCTCAGATCTTGCTCTCAATCCTCACTTCGTTTGCCGTAGCTCTTATCGTTATTATGAGTTTGCAAAATGGTTTGACCTTCGGCATGGCTTTGAGCTTCGTCCTCCTCAACTGGCTTTGCTTCATTGTGCCAACTATTGGTACCGCCTTGCTCTGGAGTAACTGCGATAGGGCGATTGTGTGGAAGAAATTCTTCTCCGATATTGGGTATAACCTAGTGAACTTGGTTATTGTCGCTTTTGTGGCTAGTTTGCTGGCTTAAATAGCCATATATTTGGGCGCTTGTATCATTTTGTAATGGGTGTAGTATTGCCTTTGAAGGCAGGGGTGTTCTCTGCCATTAGCCGAAACGTCCGGGAAGAGAGGGTGAGTCGATCTGGGATATCGGCTCACCCCTCTCAAGCACATTTGAACAAAGCAAAGCGATGCCCAACCGGCATCGGCTTTTTGTTTATATGTTAAATTATTAGTAATGCTTAGTTGGAAATTAATTTTGGCTCTAGTTGCGTCAGGCTTGGCTTTGGTGGGCAATATTTCGTATCTCAAAGATGCTTGGTGTGAGCGAGTGAAGCCACATCCTTACACTTGGTTTATTTGGTCAATCGTTTCAATGACAACCTTCTTCGGCGGATTGGTGAAAGGAGCTGGCGTAGGGGCCTTGCCTACAGGGATCGCCGAGGCCTTTACGATCATCATTTTCCTCATCTCACTTAAGTATCTTGGTAAGGCTGGGCATATTCGACCCATTGACCACGTCTTTCTAGTTATCGCCCTCTTAGGCTTGATCCCTTGGTACTTAACTAGCGACCCCACCATCTCAGTGGTTACGGTGGTGCTAGTTGATTTGGTGGCCTTCGTCCCAACCTTGCGCAAGACCTGGGTCCACCCAGAGAGCGAGAAGCCTCTCCTCTACGAGATGAACGTGGCTCGCCACCTCCTCACCCTCTCCTCACTTGGAGCTTATAATATTGCTACGGTCATCCACTCTGTGGCGATGATTATGACCAATAGCTTAATGACCATTTTTATAAAAAGAAAATCATGACTAAGCGCCAAATTGTGGTGAACGATAAGATGCAAAAGCGTTACCGCTATGTTTGCACTGCACCAGTGGGCAAAAAGTTTGATCCAGAGTTTAAGCCAGACCTTACTCCGCAAGAAATGCTCTCTCTAGGTGTCTTTGGTGGGAGGTACATGCGTGATTGCCGGAAGGAGTTTCCTAAAAGTTGGTTCACTAAGGCCAAACTTCACCCTGAGGGCGTGCCGGGGCATAGTAAGGCTTTGAATTACTTCAAAGTTGAGGCCTCTCAACCTTTAGCAGTGTGGCGGAAGAAGGGTTGGATCCACCAAGATGATCCTCGGGGTTGGTTCCAATGGTATTGCCGTTACTACATGGGGCGACGAGTGCCTGCTGAGGATGCTAAGCAGATTAAACGTTGGAAGGCGATCCGCCGGCACATTGGTCAGATAGCCAAGCATTGTCGGGTGGGCGACCTCACTTGCCACCCTAGGCAACGCCAAGCCCTCCTCCATTGGGCCTACGATAGTCGCAAGCTCTAATAGTTTGTTAGAATAGAGCTTATGAAGAAGCTCTGGCTCACGATCATCATTTTAGTGCTCTTGGCTGTGTTGGATAGTTTGCCTAATAGTGCTACTCCGCAAAGTTTGGGGGAAGATTTTGCTCCCACCATCGAAGTTGATGCTGTTGAAGCCAAGTTGCCAGAGCCAATAAGTATTAAAACTTCTAGTGGGAACTTCTACCAAGGTGATCCAGTTTTATTTGAGCTAAGTGGGGTCAAGGAGCTTGATGAGGTGAAGAGTGTCACCTTTAACGGAGTCGAATTGTTACCATTTATTCAAAAAGGTTTGGTCATGTCACTCGTCGGCTTGGATCTCCACTTGGAGCCAAAGCGTTACGGGGTGAAGTTGGTGCTTAGCGATGGGCGAGTGGCCACCAGTAGCTTATTGGTGTTGGAGAGGAAGGTGCCCACCGCCCCACTTGGTATCCCAGACTCTCTTGGTGGCAACTCGGCCACAAGCACAGATGAATTGATAAAGACCTTGGCCCAAGAGGCTAAGGTGATCAATGGGATCAGAACGCGCCCAGCCAAGCTCTGGACCGAGAGCTTCGGCTACCCCACGGCTAAACCCCTTGTCACTGACACTTATGGTTATGGTCGAGAGACCAATGGCGTCATCTTGGCGCATAAGGGGACCGACTTCCGCGCTCCGGTGGGCACCAATGTGTACTCTATCAATGCAGGGAGAGTGGCTTACACCGGCTTTTTGCGCAATTACGGCAATCTAGTGGCTGTGGATCATGGAGCTGGAGCCCTTTCGATCTATATGCATCTCTCAAAAATTTTTGTCACCTCTGGCCAAATGTTGAAGAAGGGCGAGTTACTCGGCCTCTCTGGTGATACGGGTTATGTTTTGGGCCCACATCTCCACC
>CAYLKX010000033.1:0-2798 GCA_964384735.1 uncultured Candidatus Saccharibacteria bacterium | reverse complement strand
TTTCAACACATCGTGAGCCAACTTATCTTGTGGCAATAATTCCAAATAACGCCCACGAAAGGCGGCCATATCCTTAATAAAGCACCCGCCACCGGCCCCTCGCCCACTCTTATGGACTGGTTGAGAGTAGCGCCCAGCCATAAATGGATCAGCCAAAATAGCCTGACGAATTGGCTCCCAATCAACATCTAGCTTTTGAGCCATGTTATACAGGAGATTAAAGATAATGATATTCGCATAGCCAGAAATGTTGTGCGAATATTTAATCAACTCAGCTTGAGTTGAGTCGCAAAGTAGAGTGAATGGTGCTTTAGGCATTATGGAGAGCACCAACTTACCAGCTTCCTTATACTTGAGGGTCTGAACCGGCAAACCAACAATGCTCGACCACGGCTTCCTAGCATCATGGTGAGAGGTAGCCACACTAAGAAACTCAGGACTATAAATAATCTTGATATTAGGAAACATCTTCTGTAAACGCTTGGTGGTGCCAGGCACCATAGTGGACTTAATCACGGCAATCTTACCCTTACCCACTAGTGGCAAAACACTCTCAAGAACTGAGGAATCGAAGCCTTTAGGAGTAGTGGGAGTCCACACCGCGATAAAAACCACGTCACACTCCTTGATCTTATCCTTATTCTTAACCCAAGGCTCTTCAAGGGAGTAGCTAAGCACCTTGTAACCCATCTTTTTAAAGACCTTGTTATAGGCCTGGCCAATCCAGCCCATGCCAATCTGACCAATTACTAGTGATTTACCTCTATTACTCATAGCCCAGCATTATACCCCTAGGCTCGCAGACTTAAATCTAGACAATGTTCGATAAAATCTTTTGGTTGCCAGCCAGAAGCTAAGATTGAACTATGAAGCATTGTGTCTTCGTGGAAGAGGGGTTGGGAGTTAGTTTCAATAATATAAATCTTGCCTCGAGGAGTGATAATGAAGTCGGAGGCTGAGTAATGCTTAAGACCCAAAGCTTGGTGAGCTAGCTTGGCCATGCGCTCCACCTCACGGTTGTGCTCTGGCATCGGGCGCACTCGGCGAAGAGCTGTTTCCAAATGAGTGGGGAGGAAGGCATAAATACTCTCCCCTTTCGCCTCCTCCACCACTGGACAAGTCACCACCGTGCCACGCACATACTCCTCAATCATCACCTTCGGCGAATGCTTGAAAGTCTTCTTCACCACCTCCACTAACTCGTGGAAACTATGTGCCAAACGCACCCCCACACCTCGCACACCGTTAGCCGGCTTTACAATGACGGGGTGCAAATATTTTTGGAAACTGGCGATCAAGGCTTGTGGGTCAAAGTCTTCGGCCGTTACCACTGTGTGCATTGGGGTGAGGAGACCATGCTTCTTATAAACTTCTTTGGCGAAATCTTTGTGATGTGAAAGAGCTGAAGCCGTGGCCTGAGAGCCGACAAATGGATGCTTCAAACTTTGAAGAAGTTGCTGGATAGTACCGGACTCACCTAGACCATGAAGGGCATTCCAAGCAATATCTGAGCGCGAGAGGATCCGCTGAGGCTCATCGGCCACACCCTGCGAGTGCCACTCACCCTCTCGCGAGATGAACACGTCGAGAGGTTCATACTTCTCCGAATTTTTTAACAAAGAGATAATGTAGCTCCCTGTCTTGAGAGAATCTTCATAAGCTGGGCCATCTCCACCACGAAGAACGGCAACGCGAATCTTAGACATGCAACTATTCTAACACTAGATTCGAAAGCCTTTACTCCGAAGAAGGCGGTGGTAGTTTATAGCGAAGCGGTGAGCCTCTGAATTGGCAAGAAGGATCTCCCTCTCCTTCCCTTCTACATACTGCCTACTACCTACTACTTCTCTAGCCTTATGCCTAGAATCTTTCACCACCGCCACCAAATCAATCATGTCTAAGCCTGCATTCTTTAAAACCTCTCGCACCGCATTAATCTGCCCCTTACCACCATCAACCACGATCAGATTGGGATACCTCCACTCAGCATGGGCCAAGCGTCGGCTCACCAACTCCCTCAAATTATTAACATCATCGTTGCGGTCAGCGCGAATTTTGAATTTGCGATACTGACTCTTGTTCACCTCTCCATCCTCTACCACTGTCATTACCCCCACCACATTGGTGCCAGAAATATGCGCAATATCATAAGCCTCGATTCTGAAGCTTTTAGCTTCTAGCTGGTAGCCTCTAGCTTCTAGATCACTTTTAATCAAAGCGATGTCTTGAATGTGAGTGAGGGCGAAAATTTTCTTCTTCACCTCTTCAGCCTTTTCGAACTCCTTCTTCTTGGCCAAAGTGAGCATCTCTCTCTCAAGAGTTTGGACTAATTTATCCTTCTCGCCCTCAAAGAAGAGCTTAATATTGCGAACAGTCTTCCGATACTCAACTTTGGAGACTCGGCCGGCACAAGGTCCAGGACAAAGGCCAATCTGCGCGTTGAAGCACGGTTTGTTGTTCTTATTTATCTCACACTTAGCATCACGATATGGAAAGATTTTGCGAATAATCTTCAAAGCCTCCTTCAATTCACCACCGTGTGGGTATGGGCCGAAGACAGCTTCTAGCTTCAAGCTTTTAGCTTCGAGCTTGGATTCCAAATCTCGTCCGCGAACAATAAGAATCCTTGGGAAATCTTCTTTAGTAATACCAACGTAGTTGTAGGATCGGTCATCCTTCTCCTTCGAGTTGGCAACTGGTTGCAAACGCTTGATCTCATTGGCCTCTAAGATCATGGCCTCAAGTACCGAGTCAGTGGTCTGCCACTCCAACTTAGTGGCCTCAGCCACCATCCTCTC
>CAYLKX010000032.1:0-2818 GCA_964384735.1 uncultured Candidatus Saccharibacteria bacterium | reverse complement strand
AGTTCCAAGGGGCCCTCAAAAACTTGCGTCTTGGCAATGTAATCCATCCGGTAGTAGAAATTGGCATTATTTATAAATATGCACCTCCGGTGCGATGCCAATTTTCACTACCGGATCCATTAACTCCAATTATAACTTTTAAGCTGGAATCTCCAAAATAAGACAGCGTTCCGGCTTTGCCGGAACGCTGTTATGTTTTATCGAGAACTACTCACCCTGATACTTCTGCCAGACTGGCAAGAAGCGCTCTCGAGTGACCGAGAGGATCACTTGATCCCAATACCGCCCGAGGCGATAGTAGTGCTCCTTCAGCCTCGCCTCCTCCACGTAACCACACTTAAGGCTGTAGGCCACGCTCCGCTCGTTGAACGCGATGACGTCCGAGTAGAGCTTGCGCACATTGAGCGTGTTGAAGGCGTACTCGAGGAGAACCATCTTGGCATCAGAGCCGTAGCCCTGACCCCAATACTGCTTATCGCCGATGAGGGCTCCCGTCGTCGCCGTACCGTGGACACCATTGATGTTATGGATGCCCATGACACCAATCGGTGTGCCGTCATGCAGGGTGATGACGAAAATGAGCTCACGTGGCTTCTTCTTCGACAAGCCATCGATCCACCCCACCTCGTCCTCTTCCGTTTGGGGGTAGATGCTGGCCAAGTACTGCCTCACCTCCGGATCGTTGATCCACTGGGTGAGGAGCGGAGCATCCGAGCGATGTGCCGGACGCAGAATGGTTTTCTTACCCTTCAGAAACACGACTTGGTTACTCACTGGCAATCCTCCTTGAAGGTGAAAGAACTATTGCTAAACGAAAACTAGAGCTTCCGTTCAGCTCTAGTTCTCCAAATCTTTATTTAAAAATGAGTTAGACAATCACAGCTGAACATAAGTTGTATTGGGCCTTGCCAGTAAGCACAGCGAAGGAGCCCTCCTGGCGAGAGCTGTTAATAAACTTATGCATGTTGTGATATGCCGTAGGCATACCTATATTATTGCACATTTTTTATATAAAGTAAACTAAACCAACCTTTAACCTAAAAACTCCCTCAATGCCGGTTCTTGGATTACCAGGTGAGTAAAACCCATTTGGATGTAAATAGAGTAACCATTGTCTATGTAATCTTTAATCTTTTGAACAATACTTCGATCTCGAGATTGACTAACCAGGCTTGAGATTTTGTTAGTAATTTCATTGTCATTGGTATTTGGTCTAACCAACTTACCAAAATAATCCATATCATCTGGAATAAAATCTCTCTTAACTACATCCTGATAGATCTTCAAAAAGTTTTGAAAGGAAAAATTGTAATCACTCCAACCTTCTGTCTTCTTAAAGATATTGCCGATATCTGAAATGATTTCTTCTCTAAACTCCTTCTTAGAATAAATCCTCCTTAAACAATAAAACAAAAAGATTTGATCTCGAGTAAACTCTTTTAAGGAATTGTTAATTTGGTCATCCCACTTAGGTTCTGGAGAATAGACCTCTATCCCCTCCTTCTTAGCCAAGAACACAGCTAAGCCCATACCACTATATTTCTTTATAGAATCAGCCTCTGTAGACTCGCAATCCAAACATCCTCCCTCGGTAAATATAACCCTCTTTCTATCAGAAGTTTCTTTTGCAAAAGATTTAAAGAAATCTCTCTGAACATCCCACTGCTTGTGGTTTGGATCATAGGAATGCTCTTCCCCAAAATAATACAACGCTTCACCTCCCCTTGATCTCAAAACTAAAGTTAATGGCAAATTAAATTTACCCAACTTATTGTACTCATTGTAAGAAAGCAGTGGCATTTTACTTCCCCTTCTTGATTTCTAAACCGAGTTCTTTGAGCTGTTTGTCGGAGATTGGAGCAGGAGACTTCATCATTGGATCTCTCCCCTCACCTGTCTTGGCGAAGGCGATTACCTCACGGATGTTTGGCTCATTTTGGAGAATCATCACCAAGCGGTCGATACCTGGGGCGAAGCCACCATGTGGAGGAGCACCGTAGGTAAAGGCCTCAAGCATGTGGCCGAACTTCTTCTGCTGTTCATCTTCAGAAACGCCAATAAGGTCAAAGACTTGCTTCTGCTCGGCCTTATCATGAATACGAATTGAGCCAGATGAGAGCTCGTAACCATTGAGCACCAAGTCGTAAGAGTTGGCCCGGATACTAAAGAGGTCCTCGCCTTTCATAAACTTCTCCTTATCCTCTGGCTTGATAGAGCAGAATGGGTGGTGAGCAGCTTGGATCTCGCCCTCATCATTCTTCTCAAACATTGGGAAGTCGACTATCCAAGCGAAAGCGAGTTCATTGGCATCATTTTTATCCTGCCTCAAATCTGGCTTGTCTGAACCATACTTCTCCATCGATTCTTTATAAGTAAGACGTGGGAATGGGACTTGAGAGATCCTCTTCTCCGGGTAAAGCTTGGTTACGAGCTCAATAAACATCTTCTCCGTATAAGCGAGCACATCCTCTTGCTCAACGAAAGACATTTCGAAGTCGAGTTGAGTAAACTCAGGTTGCCTGTCGCCACGAGTATCCTCGTCACGCATACAACGAGCAATTTGGAAGTAGCGCTCGAAGCCAGCCACCATGGAAAGTTGTTTAAACTGTTGTGGCGATTGTGGTAAAGCGTAGAACATCCCTGGGTAGAGTCTGGCTGGCACGACATACTCTCTAGAGCCCTCTGGCGTACCCTTCATAAGGATTGGGGTCTCGATCTCGACGAAATCATGTTGATGCATATAGTCACGGAGGAAGGAAATGATCTTGTCTCGCATGCGAATATTCTTCTGCATCCTCTCAGAGCGCAAGTCGAGGTA
>CAYLKX010000031.1:0-2842 GCA_964384735.1 uncultured Candidatus Saccharibacteria bacterium | reverse complement strand
CGTGAGACAGGTTGGACTCCTATCTACTGCAGGCGTTCGATTCTTGAGGGGATTTGCTCCTAGTACGAGAGGACCGGAGTGAACCGACCGCTGGTGTGCCTGCTCTGTCGCCAGATGGACCGCAGGGTAGCTAAGTCGGGAAAGGATAAATGCTGAAAGCATCTAAGCATGAAGCCAACCCCAAGATTATGAATCGTTGAGGGCCCTGGGAGATGACCAGGTTGATAGGTATTAGGTGTAAGTCCGGTAACGGATTGAGCCGAGATATACTAATTGCCCGAATCTTATTAGGAAATTTACGAAGCACGTATGCGAATGTATGCGAATTGGATCGAATGTCACGAATAATTATTCGTATCATTTGGTCATATTCGTAATAATTCGTATCTTCTATTCTGCTAACTGGAATTAAATACTACAAAATTGAATGGTTGAAAATTTAGTCTTGGTGATTTGACGCAGAGGTCACACCGGTTCTCATTCCGAACACCGAAGTTAAGCTCTGTAGTGCCGATGGTACTCCTTATGGGGGAGAGTAGGTAGTCGCCAGGACTAAGCGTTCAACCGTTTCTATCAAAAGTTTTGTGTGGGGACACGGCAGCTTGCCCCGTACTGAGCTTTGCTCTAGTGCGGGGTTAAGCCGAGTTGAGCCGATGGTACTTCATCAGAGGGAGAGTAGGTAGGCGCCAGAACATAGTGTTGGAGACAGAATTCGCGGGATCTTTTCTTTTTAACCACACCCGGTCACGCATAAAATTCTACTGAATTTTTGCGCGACCCCGGCTCGGTGCCGTCGCACCTGCGCCACTGAAGCTCCGCTTCAGCTCATTCCGAACATTACAGCTTGCCCCGTACTGAGCCACGCTCTGGTACTGGGATAGGTGTCCCACCTTCGCCAAGGCTTCGGGTGGGCAAGCAGAACTTAGGATTTAATAAAGAAAACCTCCCTTATGGGAGGTTTTCTGCTAGAATATTGGTATGAATTCCTGGTCTCGCAATCGGAAGCGGATTATTCTTGGCATCGTTATTTTAGCCTTACTTGTTTTGGTTGGGGGGCCGGCTTATCTTATCTTCCACCAAACACCCACTTGCTCTGACGGGGTGAAGAATGGTGATGAGACGGGTATCGATTGCGGTGGCTCTTGTCGTAAACTTTGTACGGTGGAATCTTTACCACTCATTATTAAGGGTGACCCACGAGTGATCAGGGTCAGAGGCAATGAGTACGAGGTTGTCGCCGTGTTGGAGAACTCGAATCTCAATGCAGAGATTGGCCGGGCTCGTTACCGTTTCCAAATTTATAGCGCTGAGAGTGCTGTGCCGATCAAGACAATTAGCGGGGAGACATTTGTGCCGAGAGGAGCCACCTTTGCTATATTTGAGGGGCCAGTCGACTTTACTGAAGTGGGAGTGCCAGCCAGGGCCACTCTAGAGTGGGAGGAGGCCTCGATTGTTTGGGAGCGTCAGACCCAAACTTCACAACCTCTCGTTGTCGACAACTTCGACCTTAGGAGTGCTACTAGCTCTCCACGTCTTGAAGCAGTGGTGAAGAATGAGTCTCTCCAAAGTGTGGCCAATGTTGAGCTCACCGCCTTGCTCTATGACAACACTGGGAGCATCTTCGCCGTTTCTAAAACCTTCATTACTCGTGTCGAGCCAACGAGTGAGACGCCAGTTATCTTCACCTGGCCTGAAGCTCTCTCCTCTGAGCCGGTAGAGATCAAGATTTTGACCCGCATTTTACCCGACACGACCTACCTCCACTAATGAAAAAGTTTCTAGACAATATTAGGCTTGATTGGTACATCTTTGTACCCGCTCTCCTTATCTCCATGGCGGGGTTGGTGACGATGAACTCTTTTACTGGAGACAACTACTTCTTCTTCCGCCAAAGTATTTGGATTCTAATAGCGGTGCTTGTTTTTCTTGGAGCCTCAGCCATAGACTGGCGCTTCTTGCGGAGGACCTCAGTCTTAGTGCCACTCTTCCTCTTCATCAGCTTCTTGCTTATGAGTTTGTTTTTAATCGGAATCGTCTCACACGGAGCTCAGAGCTGGTTTAGACTTGGCCTCTTTTCCTTTCAGCCTTCGGACTTAGCCAAGTTAGTTTTGATCCTAATTTTGGCCAAGTACTTTTCTCGTCGGCACATTGAGATTAAAAATCCACGCCACATTCTTATTTCTGGAATTTACGCCTTTATCCTATTCATGCTCGTCTTCCTCCAACCTGACTTCGGAGGCTCGATGGTGATCTTTGCTATTTGGTTTGGCATGGTGTTGATCTCTGGTATTTCTAAAAAGCATTTGGTCATTGTCGGCACCTTAGGTTTGGTTACCGCTCTAACCTTATGGTCTTTTGTCCTGGCTCCGTACCAGAAGGCGCGCATCATGACATTTGTAAACCCAACCGCTGACATCCACGGTTCTGGTTACAACGCTTACCAGTCAACCATTGCTGTGGGCTCGGGCCAATGGTTTGGCAAGGGTGTTGGGCAGGGGAGCCAATCTAAACTTCAATATTTGCCAGAGTATGAGACAGATTTCATCTTTGCTGCCTTCGCCGAGGAGTGGGGGTTTGTGGGCACGGCCTTACTCTTCGGCCTCGTGTTCTTCCTCCTTCTACATCTGGTTGGCAACGCGAGCACCTCGGCGACCAACTTCGAAACCTTCTTTACTCTTGGGGTGGTGATCCTTTTCTTTGTTCATATTGTGGTCCATGCGGGGATGAACATGGGTGTAATGCCGGTGACGGGGATCGTCTTCCCACTTATGAGTTATGGAGGCTCGCACTTGATCATGGAGTGGCTCGCCTTAGGGATGATCTCCTCGATGCGTCGCGATTC
>CAYLKX010000030.1:0-3389 GCA_964384735.1 uncultured Candidatus Saccharibacteria bacterium | reverse complement strand
GTGGTGAAGACCTCAATGTCATCAAACTTAATAAGTGCGCCGTGTGAGCGCCCGATCCAATTACGCTGGGCTTCCTTGATTGGCTCTGGCCAATCTAAGCCGTCTAAATCATCGACTAATCTGTCAGCGTAATCGGTGATTCTTAAGCTCCATTGAAGCAACTTCTTATTAACCACCTCTGTACCACAGCGCTCACACTTGCCATCGACAACTTGCTCGCGCGCAAGGACCGTCTTGTCCTTCGGGCACCATGGCTCCTCTCTCTCAGATTGGTAAGCCAAACCTTTGTTGAATAATTGGATGAAGAGCCATTGAGTCCAGCGATAATATTCTGGATCAGAAGTAATCACCTCACGCGTCCAATCGAACATGGTGCCCATGGAAGCAAGTTGCTTCTTCATGTAATCAATATTGTCGTAGGTCCAAGTACGCGGATTCAACTTACGTTGGATAGCAGCATTCTCCGCTGGAAGGCCGAAGGAGTCGAAGCCAAATGGAAACAAGACATTGTGCCCGAGCATTCGCCTATAACGGGCATAAATGTCGGTAACAGAGAAGGCGTACCAATGCCCGACGTGCAAGTTGCCAGATGGGTAAGCAAATTCTACTAAAATGTGTTCGTTCTTCTTACCCTCAACCTTGTCGGCGGTGGTGTAGATCCCACTCTTCTGCCACTCGGCTTGCCATTTGGCCTCTATTTCTTTTGGATCGTAATCTTTCATTTAGACTTACTGCTTACTACCTACTGCTTACTGCCGAATCTTTTTACCGCTACCCAGAAGAGGATGCCAAGGGCGATAGCGAGGATGATAACTCTCATCCAATCATTGGCATTACTCCAATAACGCATTGAGGCAATAATGAATGAGAGCACGCCGGCTAGAGAGAGACCATTAGCGATCACCCCATTAGCTACCAAGAAGTTACCCAAGGCTACTGAGAGGGCGCCCAAGATAACGAGTACCACGAAGACGTTACGCTCGTAATCCTTGCGAGCATCGTCATAATTCTGTCGGCAAGTGAAGTCTCTGTCACAATAACCAGAATACTTAGTGGTGGACTCGCCCCGTACTGAGCTCTGCTCTAGTGCTGGGTTCCACTGCCCACCAAGTGAGACACACTGAGATTCAGTACTAATAGTTGGCACCACCTGCTCCACTTTGCAAAAGTCGTTATATTCAGGAGCCTTATAAATCAGTGAGAGGGTGTAGTTGAAGAAGAGGTTGAGCACCACCACAATGCTGAAGATAACTGAGTAACGCCCAATTTTGTTTGTATTCATAAATTTTGCTTAAAGCTTGTGTTAATAGCTTATAGCTTTTGTGACAGAAGTTCAATTAAATTACTTATTTGACAAGGCCATTAACTAAGCGTAGAAATACTCTTGGATTCGCACACTCTTCGCCAACCCAAGGAGACTCTCGTGGCCCAACAATTAGAAATCGTGGAAGAAAACCGGAAGCTCCAGCAATTGATCAACAAACGAATCGGGTTGATCAAAAATATCGCCACCTTCATCATCATGGCGGTAAGGAAATATGGAGAGATCGAAGGCAAAAGCCAAGTTCGCCAAGTGGCCGAGACCACTGGTGTGCTTGAAACCACACACATCAAATTGAGGTCTACGGTAACAGGCGATAGCCTGAGCCGAGTCGATGTCTTCGCCAAAGGAAAGGCTGACCCCTACATGGTACTTCAGTGGGATGGACCTCTGGACGAGGACAGGTGGTTACTTGCCTCCTGGCACAGCGAAGCTGAAAGCGAGTGGCTGACACCGCTCATCAAGATGATGCGCCCAGGCCAACTCGAGAAGGAATTGAGGAAGGTCAAGATGGCCAAGGAGGTTGAAGACCGACGCCTGAGACGGCAAAGCAGGGAGACCTTAGCCAATGGCCAACTCAAGGCCAAGGCCAAGAAACTCGGACTACGGATCGACTGAGCTCGACAGCACCCAAGCGCGCAGACGGTAAACCTGTCTGCGCGCTAAATTTTTATACCAAGAACTCAACCACATCACCGTCTTGGACGATGTACTCCTTACCCTCGGTACGGATCCAACCTTTGGCACGAGCATTGGCGTAAGAGCCTGCTTCAAGAAGCTTCTCCGCTGTTACGACCTCGGCCCGAATAAAATTCTTTTCGAAATCAGTGTGGATTGCTCTCGCGGCTTGTGGAGCAGTGCTCCCACGACGAGTGGTCCAAGCTCGGCTCTCCTTCTCCCCCGTGGTGAGGAAGGTGATGAGGTCTAAGAGTTTGTAAGACTCGGTGATGAGTTTGTCCAAACCAGTGCCGAAGACCGGATCCACCTCAATATATGGGCCCGGGATCCTGGCTTTAAACTCTGGTGAGATCTGCCCCGCCACTTCGGAAACATTGAGCACATAGAGAGTGGGTTTATTGATACCCGCCTTCTCCAACTCCATATTAATAATCTCGATGTCGAAGAGCGGATCAACTTTGTTGTGAACATGAATAATATCTGGATCCTCGAAGGTGCGCACCATCATGATGATCGCGTGGCACTCACGAATATTGGAGAGGAATTTGTTGCCAAGCCCCTCACCCTCGCTTGCCCCCTTCACCAAACCGGCAATGTCGACGAACTCCACCACTGCTGGGATCACCTTCTTACTCTTGCTGAGCTCAGCCAACTTGTCGAGCCTCTCATCTGGCACAGGCACGATCCCTACAGAAGGGTCAATGGTGCAGAAGGGGTAATTCTCCGCTGGGACACCCTTCTTCGTAAGTGCATTAAAGAGCGTGGACTTCCCCACATTTGGCAGACCCACAATCCCGACAGAAAGTTTGGACATAGAACAATACAATAACTTAAATCGGCATTATTTCAACCTCTCATTGACTAAATAGCTAAATATTATATAAATAGGGAGGAGGCACCCCATGATCTTCATAGTTCCGGCAACGCTCTGGGTGGTGAGCTACTTGCTCATCGCCAACGGCACCATGATCTACCTCAACCGTTACGCCAGGCGGAATGGTCGCGATGAACTAGTCAAGCTTCTCGACACGCACGTCAAGACGGACCTCGTCCGCAACATGTACTGGCTCGGGATCATCACGCTCGTGGACTACGTGATCCTGTTTGCCATTTTGGCGCTCTCGTTCTTGGTGCCAAGTGTTTACAATGGCATGATCGACGTGATCGTTGGAGAGATGAGCGTGGGTTTATTCACCTTCATCCTGGTAACGATGAGCATCTTAACGGCGTTCATCCCCTACGGAGTTCACTTCCATCGGCTCGTCACTTGCATGTGTGATGGAAGGGTAAAGATCACTTCGTACGAATCACTGAGCGGGCAAAGGCGGGTGGACTGGAGCAAGACCAGTAATCACTACTAACAAGCTCACGATGGCCCTGCTTCGACTCC
>CAYLKX010000029.1:0-3583 GCA_964384735.1 uncultured Candidatus Saccharibacteria bacterium | reverse complement strand
AGCACCGCCTCCTTGTCCTGCTCCAAAGCTTCACGGCGCTCACGCATTGGGCCAATAAACTTCTTCAAATCTTCGATCAAAAGTTCTTTCAACTTCTTGTACTGGCCCTTGTTCTCAGCATAAATCTGATCAAGCTCAGCTTTACTTCTAAGCAAAGCATGGATAGCATAAACATTTTGTGGAATATCGGTGCCTGAATCGGTCACGATACCCATGACCGCCTTCTCAATCTCAGCATCAGAGGCGAAGAGTGGGATAGTGTTGCCATAACTCTTGCTCATCTTCTGCCCATCGGTGCCTGGCACTACAGCCACCTCACTTACAATGAGTGGCTCTGGGAGCTTGAGGGCTTCGCCGAAAGCGTTGTTAAACTTCTGCGCGGTGTCACGAGCGATCTCGACATGTTGCTTCTGATCCTGACCCACTGGCACCACATCAGCATCTTGGATCAAAATATCTGAAGCCATGAGGATCGGATAATCGAAGACACCCACGTTGATCTCCTTGTTCTTGGCCTCAGCATCTTTGAAAGCGTGAGCTCGCATGAGGAAGGGCATCGTGGTGAGACAATTGAAGATCCAAGCAAGCTCTGTCACCTGTGGCACATCGGACTGCTTGAAGAGGGTTACATTCTTCGGATCAAGGCCAATAGCGAGGTAGTCGAGCAAAACACCAAGAGAGGCCTCTTGCATCTCCTCCCTATTCTGCGTGGTGGTGAGAGCGTGGAGATCGGCAATGAAGACATAAGAGTCATACTCCTTCTGCATATCTACAAACTGCTTCATGGCGCCGAAGTAGTTGCCAATGTGTGGCCTCCCAGTGGGCTTAACGCCTGAAAGTAAAACTTTTTTCATTAACTTCAATCTTATCAAAAAAGTGGTTAAAAGCGAACGAGCCCCAGATGAGCCTAAACTTGTTTGCTAAGCCAGGCACTATATTTGGCAAACATTTGTTCCATACCTTTAGAATTGTCAGCAATTAACTTCGGACCATGGACCAAACGAATTTTGGCATTGAGATCAATCTTTTTATCTTGCTTCACCTTCATTTGGCGAGCAATGCGCTCCTTAGCTATACGCAACCTTGCCCCTACACTCATGGTGGCGCTCTTCACATAAGGCTCCGCTGAAAGTTTTTTACCAGTGGCCAATTTTACAAATTCTTTAAAAGTTTTACTCCCACCCAACTTCCAAACCTTAGTCATCTCTTGAGCAATAGCCTTGTTATCAACGATGTAGCCATACTTTTTAAAGAAGTACTCACGCCATTGAGTTAGGGCTAAGGTGGCTAGACCATAACCTTGGTAGTTGGCCGAGCTCTCCCAACTATAAATATGTGGCACATTGAGGATCGTCAAAGTATCTTCGGAATAATCGTAATACTTCTTAGCTGTTTGCCGAGCAATCTTGAGCACCTTTTGCTTATCAAGATTCTTAGCCTCATAGATTGCCCGCTCGTAATTGGCCACCATCAAAATACCGCTCATACCAAGAGGGATAGAGTACTCAAGCTTCCTTATCTTCCTCTCGAACAAATCAAATGGATATGGATTACCAGATTTATCCAAAGCGTAGCGGGCTCGCCATTCTGGGCTAGAGAAGATGGTGTCCATGAACATGCTCTGCGTCTCGTCCCAAGCTGTTGAGGAGGGAGGGTACTCATGATTGAAGAAAACCTCTTCCCTATCTGCATTAAGTAAATGTGCGGCGTGCCCACCTTCGTGGAAGAGGGTGTGAGCTCCTTGTGAACCAGACCCCACTTGGCCTGGCACCACATTGCAGGTGAAATTGGCTGATCCTGGTACAAACTTACCATCTACAGAGTGAGCTAAGACTGGCCAATGGCAAAAGCCGTTATTATATTTGCCCTTCCTGTCCAGTAAGTCGAGAGTTAGAGTGCCACCATTGAAGTTGACCCCAAGCCTAGCAAATGACCGCACCCATCTCTCTAAAGCCGTTTCGAAAGTGAAATAAGGCTCCTCCTCTTGGGTAAAATTGCCTGCCATCATGTAGGCGAAGTTCCACGGCTTCCTCAAACCCTTCATGCCTCGCTCCAACTTCCTCAAGGCTAGAAGTGCATACTTAGTTTTATTGTAAATATGGTCAAAAAGGGCAAAGAGCTCCTCCTTGGTCATGCCCTCATCTCGCCTCACTTTAAAATCGTAAAAATCTTGATACCCCAGAGTTCTAGCATATTGATTGCGAAGCTTAATCAACTCAACATAATCATCTAGATTATCTGTGGCCAAGCGCTCTCTCGCTTCAAAACAAGCTCTGCGAATACGCTCATCACTATTGGTGCGAATAATGGCTGATAATTTATTACTCGAAGCTTCAACAAACTTTTTAGTATAAGGGTCAACATAACCCTCCTTTCGACTCGCTCTCTCCTTGCCGATCTTAGACTCCAACTTATCAATCTTCTGCTTGAGAGCCTTAGCTTCCTGAGGTGTCTGATACCTTTCTAAAAAATTAATCCAATCACCAACCCTACGGGCCAACTTCTTGTCTTTTACTGGTAAGAAACTTTTTAACTTGGCCAAAATAGCTTCATTACTACGAAAGGCATCTCTCTTAGCTAAGGCCTCATCACGCTTCTTACTCAAAGAGTTCTGGCCCATATAACTAAGCCAAAATAGGTCCTCATAATTTTTATGAAGCTTCAAATATTCAGTATTTAAACTGCCCAAATAGGCCTTTAGATCCTTCATAACCTGCATTATACACACCTATCCTCCCTTAACAAAGAATCGGATCAAATGCTTTACTAGTGGTTGACAAGTAGAAATTATAATGCTATTATATATAGTAGGCGCACAAACGGTAGCCTGTCGCCGTTTTCTGGCAGGTAAGGAGAGGGCTGTGAACGAAGTTAAAAGAGGAACTGTCAGAAACGTAAACAAGGAGCGTTACTTCGGGTTCATCGAAGAAGATGGGACCAAACGCTCAATCTTCCTCCACTTCAGCACATATTCACCCAATTATTTCGATTGCGGTGACGGTGTTGTGGCGAGGGATGAGAAGTGCGATTTCAATCTTTCCCAGACCTACCCGAAGAACGGCGATGTTGTGTTTTACACCGCCGCCCCAAGCACGGATCGGCACGGACGGAGTAGCTGGAAAGTGCTGAGCTGGATTTACAGCTTCGATCGTGATGTCGCTGTTGCACAACAGGTACGGAAAAAGAACCTGGAAGAAAGGCAGGGGAATTTTGACCCATTCGAATCCTTCTTCAGGTCAGCTGGACAGCGGACAAAAGCGAACCAGCCTCCTCCCCCACCACCTCCAAGAAACAAGGCACCGAAAACCTGGCGGGAAATTCTCGGGTTCTCGGAAAGCGAGAGGGTAACGAAGGAGTCAATCAACAAGAAATACAAAGTGCTGGCCTTCGTGCACCATCCTGATCACGGAGGTAGCAACGATAGTATGGCGGAGATCAACCGCGCCCGCGCGGAAGCCCTTAAATACGCCATGTAGAAACGCGGTCGTTAAACAAACTCCAAGAGCGCCTGACCAGCGCTCTTTACGTTACTCCTCTTTGATAAATCCTCCAGCTTGATGAGCCCAGAGCCCAGCGTATACAC
>CAYLKX010000028.1:0-3682 GCA_964384735.1 uncultured Candidatus Saccharibacteria bacterium | reverse complement strand
TCAACATCAAGCATTTGAATGTTGATATCCCACTCCACCGCCTCATTGCCGTGACCGGAGTTTCTGGCTCAGGCAAATCTTCTTTTGTCTACGAAATTTTGTATAAAAACTTGCAAGCCCGCCTGGATAGGCGTTACAGGAATGCCAATACTTACAATTGCCAGAGTTTCGAAGGTTCAGAATATCTAGGTCGCTCCATCCTTATTGACCAGTCACCAATCGGTCGCACACCACGTAGTAATCCAGCCACTTACACTGGGGCTTGGACCTTTATCCGTGAGCTCTTCGCTGAGAGTGTGGAGGCTCGCGCTCGTGGGTGGAAGGCCAATCGCTTCAGCTTTAATGTGAAGGGTGGTAGGTGCGAGACTTGTCAGGGCAACGGCATGATCGAGGTGGAGATGCACTTCCTCCCCACTGTGTATGTGCCTTGCGATGTTTGTCATGGCAAGAGATTTATGAAGGATACTCTCGAGGTTGAGTATAAGGGCAAGAATATTCATGAGGTCTTAGAAATGACGATTGAGGAGGCTCTCAGCTTCTTCGAAGATATTCCAGCTGTGGCCGATCGTCTAAAAACTTTAGACGATGTAGGCCTAGGTTATCTAGCATTAGGCCAAAGTGCCACCACTCTCTCTGGTGGTGAGGCTCAACGCGTGAAGGTGGCTTCAGAGCTCTATCGTCCGCATATTGAAAAGACGATCTACCTTCTCGACGAGCCGACTATTGGTCTCCATTACGAAGACGTGAGGAAGTTGATCGAGATTTTGCAAAAGTTGGTCGACAAGGGCAATACAGTGGTGGTGATTGAACACAATTTAGATTTGATTAAGAGCGCTGACTATATTTTGGACATTGGTCCTGAAGGTGGTGATGGGGGAGGTGAATTGGTGGCCCACGGCACACCAGAGGAGGTGGCTCAAGAAGACACTCACACTGCTAAGTATTTGAGGAGAGCTCTCCGCAAGAAATAACCTTATTTATAGGCCTATTTTCGATACTTTAATTCCCTGCTTGACAAGTAACTTTAAATATGATAGGATAGTAGCAGATCAAAAATCCTAGGGCATTCCGCTTCTAGGTCCCTTAACCCACGGGCAGTGGGGAATCCGTGGCTTTCAGCCGCAGGAGTGTGCGTCATGGCGAAATACAACGAAGTTACGATGGGTCAGATGGAAGCATGCATCAACCGCATGGGCGGCATGGCACCCTTCCTTCGGTTCATCGGTGGGTCAGGAGAGGTCGTGTTCAACTCGATCATGACCTTCCTCCGCACCCAGCTCATCGCCCCGCTCGCCGCTATCACTGCTTCCGAGGAATACTTCGGGGAAGTGGAGGTGAAGTGGATGGGAGACAACTTCAAAGCTCAGTTCCTGGGCCTGGAGCTTCCGTGCACGGAACGGGCCGAGATGAAGGTCGCGAAGCTCGAGAAGAGCTCACTCGACGCGCTCATCCTCGCGGAACTCGGCGACAAAGCCGAGATCACGGTGAGCCAGTTCCGAGAGTTTCTCGGGTGCAACTGCGCTTCACCGGAGTGGTTCATCTTCTACCTTCGTGGTAAGGATGGGAACCTCTGGGCCGTGCTTGCGAGCTGGAGCGCCGGCGGCGGCGGCTGGCGCGTCGAGGCCCTCTCTGTCGCGGATCCGGACGGGTGGCTCGCCGACGGCCGAGTGGTCTCCCGCAACTGATCCTTTGACTCCGGCTCGCGTGCGAGACGGAGGACGTATAACAGAAGGGCGCTTCGCAAGAAGCGCCCTTTACTCATATAATGAAAGCATCTACTGGCACCCGCGACTAAGATTGCGGGTGGTAGAAAAGAAACAAAAAAGAAATAGTTGGTATCGGAAACTAAGGAGCAGGACTCCGAGTAATATTCACCTCTGAGAATATTCGAAGAGGGGTGGCAAGGACGGTTTCCGATACGAGATCGCTCTGGGCCGTGAATGCGAACTGGAACGCCGACAGCGGCGGCTGGAACGTCAAGGCCAACTCTGTCACGAATCCGAACGAGTGGAACGCCGACAACCGAGTGGTCTCCCGAAACTCTTACTTTTCTCCCAATCCAAGTGGTTGGGAGTTTTTATTTAAAATACCTTTCTTCCAACCGCCTAATTCTCGGCCGATAGTTTCGAGCTCGGTTAGAAGATTGGCCAAATCCTTGGCGGTTATCAGCTTATTTTCCCAGCAAATTTCCGAAAAGAATTTCATTTTGTCTATCTTTTGAATAGCTTTATTTAAATAAGTCGGTTTTGCGGACGAAGTGGCAAATCTCATCTCGTGAGTAACCTCAAGCACTTCTAGAAACAGTTTGTCTATCTTCTCTCCTATACCAAATCTCTCGGGCTTGGCGATCCTTCGGTATAATTTCAACCAATGGCTATAGGCAATCTTTTCTTTAAAGAGCACCGGAGGTGCTTGATGGGGGGGGTAATGACATGTAAGTCCATATGGATTTCTACCAAGATATCATATCTCTACCAAATTTATTTACCGCATGGGAAGAATTTGTGAAAGGGAAAAGGAAGAGGAAAGATGTAGCAGAATTTTCTGACAATCTTTCTTCTCATATTTATGAGCTTCACTTAGCACTCAAAAACAAAACTTACGAACACTCTACTTATCATGCCTTCAACATCTCAGATCCTAAACCTCGCAACATTCACAAAGCATCTGTTCGAGATAGATTATTGCATCACGCTGTCTATAGAATTTTGTATCCATACTTCGACAAGAAATTTATTGCTGACTCATACTCATGTCGTCTAAACAAAGGCACGCACAAGGCACTCTTAAAGTTTGAGTATTTCACCAGAAAAGTTTCTAAAAACTATACCAAACAATGCTGGGTGTTGAAGTGCGATGTGAGAAAGTTCTTTGCCTCGGTAGATCAAGATATTTTGCTGAAAATTTTAGAGAAACACCTTGAAGATAAGGAGGTTGTCCAGTTATTTAAAGAAATCATTTCAAGTTTCCCCCACGGGTTGCCTCTGGGTAACCTTACTTCTCAGCTTTTGGTTAATATCTACATGAACGAGTTTGATCAATTTATGAAGCACAAGCTCAGGATCAAATATTACATCCGCTACGCCGATGATTTCGCCATGATATATCATAGTAAGCGCAAACTTGAAGAACTGATTCCTAAAATCCAGGATTTCTTGCGAAGGAATCTTAACTTAGACCTTCATCCACATAAAGTTTTTATCAAAACTATCTACTCAGGAGTTGATTTCTTGGGGTGGGTACATTTCCCTAAACATCGAGTATTAAGAACGGTTACGAAGAGGAGGATGCTGAAGAAGGTGTCAAAGGTGCCCTTTGACACGGCTTCCAAGGCTTCTTATCTCGGGATGTTGAAGTGGGGTAATACAAATAAGATTAAGAAAATGATAGGGTAGGGCGATGAAATTAGCTGATGTAGCACAATTTAATCTCCCTGACGCACCAGGGGTGTATTATTTCCTAAGATCCACCTCACCCCATAGCCCCTCTCCTGGATCTGGGAGAGGGGTTGACTCGCGGGCGGCGAGCGGGGGTGAGGTCTTATACGTGGGCAAAGCTACTTCGCTCAAGGACAGAGTGAAGAGTTATTTCACCAAAGATTTACTACTCACTCGAGGGCCGAAGGTGGAGAGGATGGTGGCTGAGGCCACTAAGTTGGAGTGGCAGACCACTGACTCGGTAC
>CAYLKX010000027.1:0-3706 GCA_964384735.1 uncultured Candidatus Saccharibacteria bacterium | reverse complement strand
TACTCCTCTTTGATAAATCCTCCAGCTTGATGAGCCCAGAGCCCAGCGTATACACCATCTTTGTGCCTCAAAAGTGACTGGTGTGTACCATCTTCAACGATTTGACCTTCTTTGAACACCAAAATCCTATCCATCTCACGTAAGGTGGAAAGTCTGTGCGCAATAGCAAAGACCGTCTTGCCCTCCATAAGAGTTTGGAGAGCTTTCTGCACCGCCACCTCACTCTCACTATCGAGTGCGCTCGTGGCTTCATCCAAAATTAAGATCGGCGCATTCTTTAGAAAAGCTCTGGCAATAGCAATACGCTGACGCTGACCAACGGAGAGCTTAACCCCCCTCTCGCCAACCAAAGAATCATATTTATTTGGTAGATTCATAATAAAATCATGAGCTTGAGCCTTCTTAGCCACCTCAATCATCTCCTCTTCGGTAGCGTCAAGTTTGCCATACATAATATTTTCACGAATAGTACGATGGAAAAGCATTGGTTCTTGCGGAACTATGGCCACGTTCTCTCTTAATGACTCTTGAGTTACCTCTTTAATATTTTGGCCATCTATTAAAACAGCCCCACCACTTACGTCATACTGACGTAGTAACAACTTCATTAAGGTGGACTTGCCAGCACCAGAGGTACCTACAATGCCGATCTTTTGTCCACCCACGACCTCAAAAGATAGGTCTCTAAAAATATTCTTCTGTTCATCACTGTAAGCAAATGCCACCCCGTCAAACTTAATATTCCCCTCAGCCACATTCAATTCCTCAGCATCAACAGCATCAGTTATTTCATGTGGCTTAATAATATTCCTCAAACCATTGCCCATCTCACCGTAAACACGAGTAGCTTCGTTAAAGTTTTGACCAACAAAGAGCATTGCGTAACTTAGACTAAATAAAAAGTTCACAATCATAACTAAGGTGCCAACTGTCACAAAACCATTAATCCACAACGAAAAGGACCAGTAAACTACAGATGCGCTGAACAACCCAAGCAAAATATTATTTATAAATAAGACCTTAGTGCCAAAATTATCACTCTTCACATCAGCATCTCGGTACTCATTAAGAGATTTATCTAAACGAAGTATCTCATAGTTACGACGCGAGAACTGTTGGATAGAAAAAATGTTGGTTATAGAATCAACAACCTGGCCACGAACCTTTGAAGAAAGCTCCGCTACATTGAAAGACAATTTATTCTGCCCACGCGTAAGTAAAAAATTTACCGGAATAAGTACCAGCAATCCGCCAACAAGAAAGTAAGCTATTGAATGGCTGGAAGAATAAACAACAAAGAAAATGGAGACGATGTAACTAAAAAGGGTTAATATGTTCCAAATAAACTGCCCGCTTAGCCTCGACACATTATTAGAAACTGTATTAATTCTTTCATTTAACGCACCAGACAAGTTATCATTAAAGTAAGAGACACTGTGTAATGATATATACTCAAATAACTTCTTTACTGCTCTCACTCGAGAAGCGACCGTAAAATAATTCATCATATAATCATTAGCTCTCCAACATAAAGATGTAAGGAGATTTAAAGTTGGATACGCTAATAGCCAAAACAAAACGATATTTGAAGAACCATGTTTATTTACATAAGCATTGGCCGAATCAACAAACATCTTAATTACATAAGCCTGTGATGCCCCTATTACCTGAGATAAAATAACAAAAAAGACTGCCCAGAAAAACCATTTTTTATATGGACTCAATGAATACCAAATAAAAGGAAGGGGTTTGTTTGGAATCTTCATAATAAAATCCTGAAGAAATTCTATTATAACCCAACCGTCTTCAAATCCTCTACCACCCTCTTTTGCTCTTTAGAAAGCTTCTCCGGCAAATCGATTGAAATGCGGACATAGAGATCACCCCTGCCCTGCGTAGCCTTGGCGGAGTAGGGACGATTACCTAATGGCACACCCTTACCTTTCACCCGCAAGATTGTGCCGTGCTTAGTGCCAGAGGGCACCTTCATCGTGACCTCGCCATCTAGAGTGCCAATAGCCCTCTCAGCCCCTAGCAAAGCCTCTGAGAGCTTAATCTTCAAATCCATGACCAAGTTGTAGCCATCCTTACGCAAGTAGGCATGCTTCCTGACATGCACTTTAACGAACAAGTCTCCAGCAATGCCACCTTCAAGCGTCTCGCCATAACCACTAAGGCGAATCATTTGGCCATCATCGATACCAGGAGGCACATTGATCTTGACCTCCTTCTGCTTCACTGATTTGGAATTGATAGCCACCTTGCGCTCGGTGCCAAAAATCGACTCTTCAAAAGAGAGTTCGATATCCACCGCCACATCACGCCCACGACGCACTCGCCTCCCACCGAAGATGGATGAGAGGATATCCCCCAAATCACCAGTGTCGAAACCCTGCCCAGAAAAACCCGAAAAATCAAATCCGAAGTCGTTTGGATTGAATCCGCCACCGAACCCGCCTGCTTGCCCTGAGCTTGTCGAATGGGAGCCGAAGCGATCGTATTGAGCCCGCTTCTCCTTATCACCTAATACGGAATAAGCTTCGGAAACCTCCTTAAACTTGGCCTCATCACCAGTCGACTTATCTGGATGGTAAGCATGCGCCAATTTGCGGAAGGCCTTCTTCACCTCCTCCTCACTCGCATCTTTATTGACTCCAAGGATTTTATAGTAATCCTTCATTATTTCGTTTCTGCGTCTTTGATGTCGGGATTCTCAGGATTCTCTTTAGGAGCTTCGGTGTTTGGTTGAGCTTGATTCTTTGAGAGGTGCTCACCTATCTTCTGCATCTCAGTTGAGAGAGCTTCGCTTGCAGATTTGATGGTAGAGATATCTGAACCATCCTTCACCTTCTTCAACTCATCAATCTTAGCGTTCACACCAGTCTTAATATCTTCTGGCAAATTTTGCGCATCCTTCAAAGCCTTCTCTGCAGTGTAGATCAATTGTTCGGCCACGTTCTTGGCGTCGACCAACTCCTTCTTCTTAGCATCTTCGCCAGCGTTGGCTTCAGCATCCTTTTGCATCTTTTCAATATCTGCTTTGGAGAGACCTGATGAAGCTTCGATCCGGATAGACTGCTCCTTGCCTGTCGTCTTGTCCTTGGCCTTCACATTGAGGATTCCGTTAGCATCAACGTCGAAAGTAACTTCAACCTGAGGCACACCGCGTGGAGCTGGTGGGATCCCGTCGAGGATAAATCGGCCAAGAGACTTGTTGTCAGAGGCCATAGCGCGCTCACCTTGCACGATGTGGATCTCCACTTGAGTCTGATTGTCTGAAGCGGTAGAGAAGGTTTGGGCCTTGGCAGTTGGAATAGTTGTATTCTTTTCAATCAACTTCGTAGCCACACCGCCCATCGTCTCGATACCTAGTGAGAGTGGGATCACATCAAGGAGGAGGACATCCTTCACATCACCCATGAGGATACCACCTTGGATAGCAGCTCCAAGAGCCACCACCTCATCTGGGTTAATAGATTTGTTTGGCTCTTTGCCGAAAAACTTCTTCGCAGCCTCTTGGAGAGCTGGCATGCGAGTTTGGCCACCCACGAGGATCACTTCGTTGATGTCGGTCACCTTAAATGGTGAGGCCTCCATGGCGCGCTTAGTAATAGCCATAGCTCGTTCAACAAACTCTGAAGCAAGCTCCTCAAGCTTAGCCCGTGACATCTTCATTAGTAAGTGGCGTGGGCCAGAAGCGTCAGAG
>CAYLKX010000026.1:0-4175 GCA_964384735.1 uncultured Candidatus Saccharibacteria bacterium | reverse complement strand
TTTAGTGGTAGAACGCGTCCTTGCCAAGGACGAGATGGGAGTCCGATTCTCCCTGACCGCACTAACTGGTAGAATACTAATTACGCTCCCGTGGTGAAATGGATATCACAACAGTCTTCGGAACTGTTGTTCCAGGTTCAAGTCCTGGCGGGAGCACATTTCGACAAGCTCAATGTAAACCAGAAAAATGAAAACCTCCATCCCTCAAGAAGTTAAAGATGTTTCAAAGAAGCTCTCGAACGCTGGGTTCGAGAACTTTCTCGTGGGTGGATGCGTCCGTGACACGCTCCTCGGCAGAGAGCCGAAGGATTGGGACATCGCCACCAAAGCAACGCCAGAGGAGATCCAGAAAATCTTCCCCGACTCATTTTACGAAAATAATTTCGGCACGGTGGGACTGAAGACGGAGTCTTCAGAAGTTGGGATTATTGAAGTGACTCCATACCGCGTAGAGGGGGAGTACTTAGACGCTAGGCACCCTGAGCAAGTCTCATGGGCCAAGACGATTGAAGAGGATTTGGCTCGTCGCGACTTCACCATGAATGCGGTGGCCGGCCAGCTTGTAGATTCTAGCTTTAAGCTTGTGGATCCTTATGGTGGGCAAAAAGATATTGAAAACAAGATTATTAAAACGGTAGGCAAGCCAGAAGATAGGTTTAAGGAAGATGCTCTCCGCATGCTCCGTGCAATCCGCTTCGCCTCTGAGCTTGGCTTCATGTTGGAAGCTGAGACGATGCGCGCTATCGGTGAGAATGCTAATTTGTTGGAAAAGATTTCCAAGGAGCGTATTCGAGATGAATTTATCAAGATTATTGAGTCACCAGAGCCAAGTATTGCTCTTGAGATGGCCTCACGCTTGGGGTTGCTTAAATTTATTTCCAAAGATCTTGAGCAGGGTATTGGTGTGGAGCAAAATCAGGCTCACGCTTACACCGTGTGGGAGCACCTCATGCGCACCTTGAACCACTCTGCGCAGAAAAACTTTCCTCTCCACGTCCGCTTGGCCTCACTCTTCCACGATATTGCCAAACCTCACACCAAGAGGATCATCAACGGACAAGTAACCTTCTACGGCCATGAGGTTTTAGGGGCGAAGCTCACTCGCAAGACTCTTGAGGATCTCAAGTTCCCAAAAGATTTGAGCGAGAAGGTGGTGAAATTGGTGCGTTGGCACATGTTCTTCTCCGACACGGAGCAGATCTCCCTCTCTGCTGTGCGTCGCATGGTGCGTAACGTGGGGCCAGAACTTATTTGGGACCTTATGGACACTCGTGTTTGCGACAGGATTGGCACAGGGAGGCCCAAAGAGGATCCATATCGCTTGCGTAAGTATCATGCCATGGTGGAGCAAGTGATGAGGGACCCGATCTCTGTGAAGCAACTTAAAGTAAATGGCGAAGATGTAATGCAAATTACAGAGACCAAGGGTGGGCCTCACGTGGGTGCAATTTTGGAAATACTTTTGAGCGAAGTTTTGGAAAATCCGGAGAAAAATACTAAAGAATATTTGGAAGGGAGAGTGAAGGAGTTGTTTGCACTACCTGAAAATGATTTGCGTCAGCAGGGGAGAGAAGCGAAAAAGTTAAACGAAGGTGAGGAGGAAAAAGAGATTGAAAAGATTAAGGAAGAATACAGGGTGAAATAAGAAGAGCGCGCCGTAGGACGGCGCGCTCTGCGTGTTTGATGAACTGGACTTACTTAGGCGTGATGCCGGATGCTTCTTCAAGGCGAAGAATGGCCTCTTCCACTTTCTGGAGTCTGTCGTCGCTGGAAACAGGTTCGGTCGGTTCGATGAATTCGAACTTCACGCAACGATACTGGCCGCCGTCGGCACCACTCTCGTACCTCACCTTCGCCACGATAGTGCAAACCACCGCTTCGCCACAAACGATCTCGACTCTCGCCTCTTCGTTTGAAGTGCCAACAGCCGAGCGAAGAAGGATACCGAGTCTCTGGCCAACAAACGGGCCAATTACCCTAGAACCAGATAAAGGGAGACCTCTTTTGGTCTGCCCCAACACTGGCACCCCTGCCGTCTCACGAATCGTCATATGCCCTCCGGGAACCACCTTAGCATAAAGGAGTAAAAACAAAAATCTGCGCTCCACGAGTCGCAGATTTTTGTTTCAGACCTTAGATCAAAATTATTTGACTGAGTCCTTCAAGCCCTTGGCTGGGCGGAACTTTGGCACACGCATGGATGGGACGGAGATCGTCTCACCAGTGCGTGGGTTGCGGGCCTGACGAGCGGCGCGAGTCTTGGTGGAAAAGATACCGAGACCAGCGATAGAAACCTCGCCACCCTTCTTCAAAGTGCCGGCGATAGAATCGATGAAGATGTCTACCACCTCCTCAGCTTGGACCTTGGTGCCACCAATCTTCTGATGGATGGCGTTAGCAATGTCTTGTTTATTCATGGGTATTATCTAGTGATAACGTCCCAATTATATACCTGCAAAATTAGACCTGCACCATATAGACAAGCGGGCACAATTATCGTGCAAATTCTACCACCCTAGCTTCACGGATCACATTGACCTTAATTTCGCCAGGATATTTGAGTTCCTTTTCAATCCTTAAAGCAATTTCGCGAGCCAACTTCTTGGCCTCAAGGTCGCTCACCCTCTCTGGAGTGACGAAGACGCGGATCTCACGCCCAGCTTGGAGAGCATAAGCCTTCTCCACCCCGTCAAACGAGGTGGCAATGGTCTCTAAGTCGCCCAAACGCTTCAAATATTGCTCAAGGTTGTCTCGACGAGCCCCAGGGCGCCCACCCGAAATAGCGTCAGCTGTCTGTACAATGATGCTCTCGATCGTCTCATATGGATATTCGCCATGGTGGGCTTGCATGGCCTTGATTACTGCCTCATCAACGCCAAACTTTTGCAAAATCCTTCGCCCAATCTCCACGTGCGTACCCTGGACCTCATGGTCGAAGGCCTTGCCAATGTCGTGGAGGAGAGCCCCAGCCTTGGCCACTGCCACATTGGCCCCCAACTCCTCAGCAATCATGCCCGCCAAGTGTGCCATCTCCACGGAGTGAGCAAGAACATTTTGTGAGTAACTAGTGCGGAAGTGCAAACGGCCCAAAATGGCGACCAACTTCGGATCCAAGTTGTAGATCTCACACTCCAAAACAGCTTGCTCACCCTTCTCCTTGATAATTTTGTTCACATCGAGCTTGGCGCTCTCGACGAACTCCTCAATCTTGGCTGGCTGGATACGTCCATCGGCGATCAAGTTGTCCAAAGCAAGTTTGGCCACCGCTCGGCGGATAGGGTCGAAGGAGGAAATAGTAATAGTGTTTGGTGTATCATCCACGATCACCTCCACACCCGTGGCGCGCTCAAAAGTTTTAATATTCCTACCCTCCTTACCAATAATCTTGCCCTTGATCTCATCAGAGGGGAGAGTGACGGAGGTGGCCATGACCTCATCTGGCATCGAAGAGGAGAGGCGTTGGATCGCAGTGGCCAAAATTTCTTGAGCTCTAGTGCGCAAGCGCTCCTCGCCTTGGCTCTCAAGCTTTTGCATCTTCACCAAGAGATCAGCCTCGGCCTCGCGCTCGAGAGTCTTGAGGAGCTCGTGCTTGGCCTCGTCTGGAGTGAGGTGCGAGAGGCGAGAGAGCTCGGCGGTGCGAGTAGCAATAAGTTTGTCAGCCTCCTGCCTAAGGGCCTCAGCCTTGCTCAAGCTCTCACGAGAGCGCTCAACCTCTTTGTCCAAATCTAATTGGCGCTTTTCTAAAAATTCTTCCTTCTTATGCAAACGATCTTCCAAAGCCTTGTTCCTTTGCTCACGCTCCTTAAGCTCAGCTTGCACCTTGTTGGCAAGCTCTTGAGCACGCTCCTCAGCCTCACGGACGACACGCTGGGCCTCCTCCTTAGCCTCGAGCTCGAGCCTTTGGACATCAAGCTCAACAGACCCCTTCTTACCCAAGGAGATCACCAGGCGCAAAAAGTAACCAAAGCCGATACCGGCTGAGGCTGCGATCAATGCCAAAAGCAATGCAAGTTTGAGGGACATGACGGTAGGCAGGTGTTAGCTGCTAGGTTCTAGCTTCTAGGGAATTCTGGCGTGACTGAATCTCAGGAATTAGCTGATTATTTTTTAAGCTATAAGCCCTCAGCTGGAAGCTCTAAGCTATTTTTTACAATTTGAACCCCCTTAAAATACCT
>CAYLKX010000025.1:0-4430 GCA_964384735.1 uncultured Candidatus Saccharibacteria bacterium | reverse complement strand
TCGTGTCTCCCGCCGTAACGACCTCATCTCCTTTGTTGTCGAGAAGGCTAAACCCTTATAAAAACAGGAGGTCGACCGAAGCCGACCCCCTTCCATGTTCACGTTAGTGGCGCGGGTAGCACCCGCAGCAGCACGTCACGTTCTCATTGAGCGCTCGCAGTGCCGGGTTGAGCCGGTTGCCGTAGGCGCGATTGAGAAGAATGAGCGTGTGCGTAGCGTACTCCTGCTTGAGCTCCGCGTTACGCACAACGTCGAGCGGGTTGTGGTCAATGAACTCGCCAACCGCATCGAGACAAAAATTGCGGTAAAACGCGGTGTTAACGATCATCGCATGCCAGATGCGATCCACTGAGCGCAGCATCTGCAGGGGCTGACCGTCGACTGTTGATGGAACCAGCGCGAACCATTGCAGAAAGGCATCGAGGAGCTCCACGGCACGCGGAAGGCCCTTGACCCCGAACTCAGCAATAGCCGTCTCAAGGATGATGCCGTAGTCCTTCGACTTAAGACGCTTGTATAGCGCCCGTGAATCAGCCGCCGACCAACCCGTGACCACTGGGGAGATCGACGTTCGAACTATTTGAGTTTGCATGTACCACCCCCACGGACAAAGAACATAGGCGGAATTGCCCTCTTTGTCTTACTAAAGACTAGTTATAAAATTGAGTCTTGTCAATTAACCAGCTCTTTCAAGAATAAGACTTAATTGATAACATGTACCCATATGCCAGAATTAGAACAAAACGACCACAGAAAGCTTGGTAAGGAGTTGGACCTATTCACATTTTCAGACTTGGTTGGGCCAGGTTTGCCACTATGGACTCCTAGGGGTTCTATAGTGCGTGAAGAGCTAGATAAATTTATCTGGAGCCTAAGAGCTAAGCATGGTTACGAACGTGTCGTAATACCTCATATAACAAAGAAGGAGCTGTACGAAACCAGTGGCCACTGGCAAAAGTTTTCAGATGAACTATTTAAGATAACCTCTCGTGAGGGTCGTGAGTACGCAATGAAGCCAATGAACTGCCCTCATCACACCCAAATCTTTGCCAGAAAACCGCACTCCTACCGTGAGATGCCACAAAGATATGCAGAAACCACAATGGTCTATCGAGATGAGCAATCTGGAGAGCTTGGTGGCCTAACCAGAGTACTATCTATTACTCAAGATGATGCACATGTATTTTGCCGTCACAGCCAGATAAAAGAAGAATTCTTAAAGATTTGGGACATCATAGACAATTTCTATGGAGTCTTTGGATTCACACTTAGAGTTCGTCTGTCTTTCCGTGATCCAGCTACACCAGAAAAATATCTTGGCACCTCTGAAATTTGGGATACAGCAGAAAACGCATTGAGAGATATAGCCAAAGAGCGTGGGGCTGATTTCTTCGAAGGACCTGGTGAAGCAGCGCTCTATGGGCCAAAATTAGACTTTATGGCTAAGAATTCTTCTGGACGTGAGTGGCAAGTAGCTACCATTCAATTGGATATGAATCTGCCAGAAAGATTTGATCTAACTTGTACAAATGAAAAAGGTGGAAAAGAAAGAATCGCCATGATTCACGCCGCTATCGCTGGCTCTCTAGAAAGATGCACCGCTGTTCTACTAGAGCACTTTGAAGGCAAACTCCCCCTCTGGCTTGCACCAGTCCAAGCTCGCATACTCCCAATTGGCGAAGCTCACTTCATCTATGCCACTGAGGTTATGGATAAGCTCAAGAGCGCAGGGATCCGTGTTGAACTCGACACTTCAGACGAAACGCTTGGTAAGAAGGTTAGAAATGGTAAGAGTGAGAAGATTCCTTACCTTCTTGTAATTGGCGACAAAGAGATGAGTGAGAAGAAAGTATCTGTAGAAGGTCGCGACCCCGCACCACAGCAAGCTGGGGACGGGGCAAGGTCCAAACTCGGTGAGATGTCTCCAGATGATCTTGTGATCAAGTTGAAGGAAGAAATAAAGGAGAGGAAGTGATATATTAACTCTTGGTAGAGAGGCAATACTGGCCAATGTCCTCTGTGTCCTGCCATGGCCCTGCCGAGTGAGCTCCCTGTTAGTCTGCTAAATGCAGATTGGGGCAGAGTAAATCTCTGATAAATCAAAACAGCCTCCCTCGGCAGTCACTCTCCAGAGCGGGCACCAAGCCCGTCAGCCTCTTTTTAATGAAATACAGGTCGTTATTGCTTCGGCTTCAAGGTTGGGAAAAGAATTACCTCTTTGATATTCTTCACATCCGTTAGAAGCATGACAAGTCGGTCGATACCAATACCGATTCCTCCGTTTGGTGGCATACCATATTCCATAGCCTCGAGATACGAGAGATCTGAGGGTGAAATATCTTTCTCCCCCTTCTGACCTTTTTTATCTTCTTCTAAATACCTCTCTTTTTGATCAACAGGATTATTAAGTTCTGCAAATGCATTAACTAGCTCAACTCCACCCATAACAAGTTGGAATCGATCTATAAGATCTGGATTGTCCTCTTTACGTTTAGCAAATGGGTTAAATGAAACTGGATAGTCGATGAGGAAGGTCGGCTGAATTAACGAAGGGCGAATTGTCTTCTTATACTCCTCATCACTTATATCTGGGTATTTCATCACTTTAAAATCAGGCTCCAAGTCTATCGTCTGACCGCTATATTCGAACTGAAGTTTGCCAAACAAACCTTGCACTACATATTTAAAGAGTTCTTCTATAAACTGACGCTGGCTAAGAGCATCAGCGTAAGCTTCGTTTGATTCAAGCATCGTAAACTCAGGATTGTGACTAGTATCAATACCTTCATTTCTAAAGCGCTTACCAATTTCAAAAACCTTAGTAAATCCTCCTGCCAAAAGCTCCTTAAGATAAAGCTCCTGAGCAATTGGAAGATAGAAATCCATATCAAGAGCGTTGTGATGTGTAGTAAATGGCTGTGCTGTGGCCCCACCAGCCAGAGGTTGGAGGTTTGGCAAATCAACCTCAATAAAACCCTTTTCCAAATAGAATTTGCGAATAAGTTCAATAATCTTTGACCTCTTGATAAATCTCTCCTTCACTTCAGGATTAGACAGGGTATCTAGATAACGCTTACGAAATCGCTCCTCCACGTCAGAGAGACCGTGCCATTTTTCTGGTAAAGGTAACAAAGCCTTTGAAAGCATCCTAATATTTTCAGCTAAAACAGATTTTTGCCCATTTTTAGTGGTAAACAATTTACCTGTCACTTCAATGAAATCACCGAGATCGAAATATTTTTCAAACAATTCAAACTGCTCGGCTGGCAACGGCTCACCGTACTTCAAAAAAGCCTGGAATTTGACCGTACCGTCATCAAAATCAAAGAATGTAATTTTTCCTTGTGCACGAAGAGAGACAATGCGGCCAGCTAAACAAACCTCCTCGCCTTCAACAAAGTTATTGACTACTTCCAAATTACTTCGATCACGTTGAGTCGAAGCTGGGTAGGCATTAATACCTCTTTCTTCTAGAGCTTTGAGTTTTTCTAGTCGAGATGAACGTATTTCTTCTAAGGAACTCATTATTTAATATCAATAATCTTATAATTCATCTCACCAGCTGGAGTCTTGAAGGAGAAGGTTTCGCCCTTCTTCTTGCCCATGGCTGAGACGCCAAGCGGAGACTTCATAGATATTTTACCACTAGTTGCGTCAGCTTCCTCGGAACCCACAATGGTATAGGTACGTTGAGTTTTGTCACCCACCTTTTCAATCACAATGACTGAACCTACTGAGACAATGTCCTTATTGTTGTGTGAGACGATATTGGCCGTCTTCAAAACGTGCTCAAGCCTGTTGATCCTATCCTCCAAGACCGCTTGGCTATCACGCGCCTCCTGATACTCCTGATTTTCTGAAAGGTCACCAAGAGATTTGGCATAGTTAAGAGACTCGGCAATTTCCTTGCGCTTCTCGGTCTTAAGATACTCAAGCTCCTTCTTAAGTTCGTTATATTTCTCTTGGGTTAGATAGTCTGCTTCAGGCATATTTTTGTAATTAATTAGGAAATCTTACACCCTTTTCTATTAAAGGCAAATGGTGGATTACTCGAAATATTCTGGGGTGTTAAGGTTCATCCAATCAAATACTTTGCGCATCACGGAGGTGGCCCCCACGGTATTGGTGCTAGGAGCCTTCTCCATCACCACCACCCAAGCATAATGAGGCTTCTCCGCTGGCCAGAAGCCCACAGACCACGAGTTGGTATAAGACTTGCTCATACCCACCTCGGCCGTGCCTGTCTTGCCTGCAGCGTGAACGTAGGGCACATTGAGGCCTACTGAGGTACCTTGGGTCACCCCAAGACGCATGCCATCGTGGACCACCTGCCAGTCCTTGTCAGCTAAGCTGAGCGTCTTCATAACAGGATTAGGGTCACCACCTAGTAAGACTGATGGCTTAAGCAACTTGCCCTTATTGGCCACAGC
>CAYLKX010000024.1:0-4634 GCA_964384735.1 uncultured Candidatus Saccharibacteria bacterium | reverse complement strand
GTATTATTAAGAGTATTAAAAGTGAGAGTGTCCTAATTCAGGGGTGAATTTAGGACATTTCGTCTACCTTATATACTAGCACACTCCATACTATTTGTCAAGCACTAAATTCGAGCCAATTTTAGTTAAGAAAACCAGCTTTTAAAAAGTGGTTGGGTGCTATTGACATAATTTATGATTTATATATAATATTAGCAGGCGTGGGTTGAGGCTCTCGTTCCAGGGGCCAAGATCCACACAGCAGAGGGGTGCAACATGCCCGCACCCGGCGGGGTAAAAACGGTACTGGAACATCGGGGTGTCATGGCGATCGGCCGTGGCGCCCCTTTAATTTACATAAAAAACGAAAACCGCGGAGCGGGGAGCATGGTGCTCCGCGGTTCCGCGGTGGGGGTGGCTCACCAGGAGCAGAAGCCAAGCTTCTCCACGAGAGCTTTGTGGGCCTGCTGTTCAGCTTCGATCCTGGCTTTCACCTCGGCGATCTTGGCTGGGATGAAGCCTTCGACATGCGTTCCTTGAAAATCCTTGAGGAGTTGCTCGAGCTCTTTGATGGCCACTCTTTTCGCTACCTGGTCGAAAAGCTTGTTGGCCGGATAGTCCGGAGCTACCTCGGAGAGGATCAGAACAGAGAAGTCTTCCTGGGGGCTGAGTCGGAACATGTGCTCGAGGTCTTCCTCTTCCACCTCAGCGTCTGCCAAGATGAGGGCGAGCCTCGGGTACCGGTCATCGAAGTGGGTTGCCCCATTGTTGTTAATGAGGAACTGCAAAGCCCTCACATCCCACCGACTCGTATTGTCTTTCCAAGGTGTGGTCTTGTGGATCAAGAAGTTCGCGAACATGGCGGGTCTCCTTTGCATACTTCTATCTAGCACAATACACTTTTATATTTAGTGTGTCAATAGTTAGGGACTTTATTAAAATAAAAACCACCAAGTATTCGAAGCGTCTGAGGCGATTTTAAATGCAAAACCCGCCTGACTTAGCACGGGTTGTGCACGTCGGCGGGGTGGGGGTCTACTAGCAGTAACGAGCCTTGAACAGCCCGGCTGCCAGCCGAACGATTTCCGCGTCTCTCTCGTAACGGGCCCGCAGCATTGCGGTGCCGTCATCGAGGAAGTGCAGAAAGAAGTCATTCGTGCCATCGAGTTGCCAGGAGTCGTCGTTCCGGGGCGCCTGGTTGTTCCAGGGCCCGTGAACGTAGTCGCCGGTCTGATTCCTCGGATTGTCGAACGTCTTCGCCCCGATGAGATAGGCAGTGAAGGTCTTAGCGACATCTTCACGCTTCATCCCCTCGGGAACCTGGAACTTAGCCTCATTGACCATTTTGGTCCTCCGCATTCCATACTAGCATAAAGCCAGTATATTGTCAAGTATCGTGAAGAGGGGCCTTTGCGCGTTCAACTCCGCCACGCAGACAAAAAGAAAAACCGGCACGAAGCCGGGCCTTTTTTGTTATGGAGATTGTTGAACGAAGTTGTAACCGAATATAGATAAAAGAAGAAGCCCGGTTTCCCGGGCCTCAAAGAACTAACTAAATCGGGCGAACTCCACCTCTATGATGTTTACAGAAGCAGAGATCGTACGCAGCTGCCACGACAGATACAGCCGCCACATTACGCAGGATTTCTCTACCTGTGTAATTGAAGAGGTGATCCGCTTTGGGCCACATCATGCCCATGGACGTTCGAGGAATCGTGGTGGAACCGAACCCTGTTTTGAGAGGGTCCGTCTGGGGGTCTACACTGCCCCAGATCAGGCGCTGAAGTTTGACCCCACTGAACTTGTTCAGGAAGTCCTCAGCTTCGCTTGAGAAGTTCCTGTAGAAACAGTTGGTGTCACCACCCGTGGAATCGCACACCTCCCTAAAGCACGATGCGCTTGTGAGAGGGTTGAAATGTGGACCGAGACCTTGAAGGAACTGCTGGGCTACGTTCAGAACGTATTCCCGATCGTTGGGCTTGCTCATGTTCACTCCTTGGGGAGTTACCTCAACCGTCATTGGACACATCGCTAAGAAACAATGTGTAATGTCCGAGCAGGACATTTAAAGGTCTACCCATTTGGCGAGTAGCGTAAGTACTTAACCATAAAACTCTATAGGAGTAAATTAAGAGAAATATAACCTCTCAAAAATCCCTCATTCTCAACATATAAGTAGAAATATGCCGAAAAACTCTCAGAATCTATCCAAGATAGCGAGACGAAGATGCCTGTCCCGCTGGAGCCTTGGCGAAAGGGGATAACCGACTAGAATGCGTTAGACTAGTCTTTTATTTCTGAATGCAAAACCTGAGCTAGACTTTAGATATTTTTCAAAATCTATTGCAAGCCCCTTATTTTTAAAGGCTGCGTACCATGCTAGATCGAAGGGCGCTTTGGTTGATGAGTAGGTTACTTCTTTGCGATTATGTTTCTCGAGTCTTTTCTTTAGGTTTTCTGTAGAACCAATATAGAAACTACCATCCTTCTTACTCTGCAAAATGTACGTGTAATACATACAATAATTATAATCCCACTTCACTACGTTCCGCGGGACACTTCGCTTAAACAAAAACACCAACCAATGTGGCTGGCGAATTTGTGGTGCTTGCACCGCGAAGCTTGAGGAGCTTGCGACGAAAGCGAAGTGGTGGAGATGGGCGGAGTTGAACCGCCGTCCAATAGGTTGTCGCACTGAAGTCTACATGAGTTAGACCGCTTCATTGTTTCAAGCTTAGAGATACAAAACGGTCGAAAGCTCTCTAAGCTCTATCCTCTTTGTTTCGCCACACACGAGGAGGGTGGGGCAGAGTCTCAAGTGATTACACAGCGCCTCTTACATCAGACAATCTAGGAGGGCTACGCCAGTAGGCTAGGCGAGCTTAAGCTCGAGCGTAGGCAAACTGGAAATCGTTAACACCAAAGTATGGGCTGACGATCTTTGCAAAAGTATTTTTTGCATTTAGATTTTGAAAGGGATTATAGAGTCCTCCCGGCTCTCTCATGCATCAGGGCAACTAAGCTTATTGTCGAAGCCTGTCATCCCCGTATGTAAATTTTACAATGAACGGCGAAGTTCTTTCTCGGTGTCGCGCTTCTTGATCGACTCGCGTTTGTCAAACTGCCTTTTACCACGAGCGACAGCCACATCCACCTTCAAGAACCTTCCCTTATTATACACCGCAAGTGGCACTATTGTCAAGCCTTTGGTCTCGGTCACTTGGGCGAGTTCCTCAAGCTCACTCTTCGAGAGCAAAAGCCTTCTAGCTCGCTTGGGTTCGTAGTCTTGGGGAGCATTCTTCTCCTGGTAGGGAGGGAGCTCCGCATTCAAGAGGTAAGCCTCGCCCCCTCGGAGATCGATGAAGGCACCTCGCAAGTTGAGCTTGCCGATGCGGATCGCCTTAGCCTCATGACCGGTCAATTCCAAACCAGCCTCAAAGCGGTTGAGGATTTCGAAGTCGTGTAAGGCCTTCCGGTTGCTCGCCAATTCGTTCATAACTTATTATAATGCGACAGATGACTAACGAACTCAACAACAAAAAGAAAATCACTTTACCTAAGAAGCCTAATTTCAAAGCACCGGTCAAAGCGCCTCGGGGCCCTGCTGGGCAAGTTTTGAGCACGATTTTAACCCTCCTTATTTTGGCTTTGGCTTACTCGGCTCTCCACACTGCCTCTGTTAAGCCTGAGGTCGTCTCACTCTCAGATTTGAGTCGCGACATTACAGCTGGCAAGGTGAGTGAGATTGTTGTGAAGGGTGACACTCTCAATATTAATTACGTCGATGGGGTGGAGAAGAGTTCGCAAAAGGAGTTCAACACCGCTCTCACCACCACGTTGAAGAATTATGATGTGAACTCAAGCGCCTTGGCCAAGGTTAAGGTGACTGTCGTTGATAATCAAGGCACACTTTACTGGTTCTCCGCTTTGGCCCCAATCATCTTTCCAATTATTTTTATCCTCTTCTTCCTTTGGTACTTATCAAGACAGGTGAAGGGGGCTGGCATGCAGGCTCTCTCCTTCGGCCAATCGAAGGCTCGCTTCATCAACCCTCATGACAAGAATCAGCGCATGACTTTCAAAGATGTGGCTGGAGCTCGTGAGGCCAAGGAGGAGCTCCGCGAGGTGGTCGACTTCTTAAAGAATCCTAAAAAGTTTCTAGACATTGGTGCTCGTATTCCTAAAGGCATTTTGCTCATGGGCGCACCTGGTACAGGCAAGACACTCTTGGCTCGAGCAGTGGCAGGGGAGGCAGGAGTAGCTTTCTTCTCCATCTCGGGATCTGAATTTGTGGAGATGTTTGTGGGAGTGGGCGCTTCACGTGTGCGAGATTTATTCAACATGGCCAAGAAGTCGGCTCCAGCAATCATCTTCGTTGATGAGATCGATGCGGTGGGGCGAGTGCGTGGCGCTGGGGTGGGCGGTGGCAACGACGAGCGTGAGCAAACTCTTAACCAGATCTTGGTGGAGATGGACGGCTTTGAGCCGAATGAGAAGGTGATCGTCATGGCGGCTACCAACCGTCCTGATGTCCTCGATCCAGCCCTCCTTAGACCAGGGCGCTTTGATAGACGTGTCACTCTCGATCTCCCAGATAGGAAGGACCGTGAGGAGATCCTCAAGATCCATGCGAGGAAGAAGCCTTTTGCCGAAGA
>CAYLKX010000023.1:0-4732 GCA_964384735.1 uncultured Candidatus Saccharibacteria bacterium | reverse complement strand
GCTCGATTCATAATCTCTACTTCATCATCAATTTGGTTAAGAAGATGCGTGAACATATTTTGGCTGGGACGTTTAAAGAGTTTAAGCAAGAATTTTTGGCCAAGTACTCTTAGTTGATTTTCCACAACTTTGTGTTATTATAGTGAGTGGAGGGCTAATTGAAGTTAAAGTTTTACGAAGACGAGGAATGTAAGGTTTTGGCTCACCGGGGCGAGATCTTCGGTGATCCGCAGGCGCATCACGGGCAGTTGTTTTTCGTCCGCTATAGCGTGTACGAGAGGCCAGTGCCGATGATGTTCCACTCTAAGCTTCTAATGTTCTTGCCACCGAAAGAGTTTGAGATTCATGCTGAGGATTCCGATCCTCGGCACACGCGTCTCACACTTGTTCAGCGCGAAGCGGTGGCTTAGAGGAGTTCTAAAGACACGACGGACGCCCCTTGGGGCGTCCGTTTTAATATAAAAAGCCGGCCCATGAAGGCGCCGGCGGTAGGATCCCTCCTCTCGGATTGGGATGTGGGGCAGACTGCAGTTTTGTCTGCGATGCGTCACCGACGCCAACCAGACTCATTCTGACCTGACCCAACTCTCATCTTAGTATATAGTGATAGCGCAAGCAATGAATACTTTCAAAATCAACAACGAGTTCAAGCCGGCGGGGGACCAGCCTAAGGCGATCGAGGCGCTGGTGAAGGGGGTGAAGCAGGGTTTGGAGCACCAAACCCTGCTTGGTGTTACTGGTTCGGGCAAAACTTTCACCGTGGCCAATGTTATTGCCCAAGTGGGCAAGCCTACGCTCGTTATTGCTCACAACAAGACTCTTGCAGCTCAGTTGGCTCAGGAGTATCGCGAATTCTTCCCCAACAATGCGGTGCACTACTTCGTCTCTTATTACGACTTCTACCAACCAGAGGCCTACATCCCCACCACCGACACTTATATTGAAAAGGAGGCCATGATCAACGAGGAGATCGAGCGTCTGCGACACGCTTCGACTCAAGCTCTCCTCACTCGCCAAGATGTGATCATCGTAGCTTCCGTCTCCTGTATTTATGGTTTGGGCGATCCAGAAGAGTACGAAAAGGTTAATTTGAAAGTGGAGGTAGGCGGAGCCAAGACTCGCGCGGAGTTGATCCGTGACCTTATTGATGTTCATTACTCACGCACTAGCACTGACTTGAAGCCGGGTCTCTTCCGCGCTTTGGGCAACGCCGTGGAGATCATGCCAATCTCTGAGAGGATGCTTTACCGAATTGAGTTTGAGGGTGATAAAGTGGTCAAGATTAAGCGTATCGACGCTGTCTCGCAAGTGGTGGTGAATGAGGTCCCAGTCTTCTTCCTCTTTCCAGCCAAGCACTTTATTTCTAACGATGAGGCCAACAAGCGAGCCTTGGAGAGTATCAAACATGAGCTCGATGAGCGCTTGCAGGAGCTCAACGCTGAGGGCAAGATCTTGGAGGCTGAGCGCTTGAAGCGTCGCACCACTTACGACCTCGCCATGATTCGCGAGGTTGGCTACACCAATGGGATCGAAAATTATTCAAGACACTTCACCAACAAGAAGCCGGGTGAGGCCCCATTTACTCTCCTTGATTACTTCCCCCGCAAGGCTGATGGCACAGCCGACTTCCTCACTATAATCGACGAGTCTCACGTTACTGTGCCTCAGATTGGCGGTATGTATGCTGGTGACCAGTCACGCAAAAGTACTTTGGTGGAGCACGGCTTCCGCCTCCCAAGTGCTAAGGATAACAGGCCTCTTAAATTTGAGGAGTTTAGTGAGCGAGTGGGGCAAGTGATCTACACTTCGGCTACGCCGGCTGAGTATGAGTTGGAACAGAGTGACCCGCGTCTAGGCGGGGCCGGCCAAGTGGTGGAGCAAATTATTCGTCCGACAGGATTGGTTGATCCTAAGGTGGAGGTTCGTCCCATTCAATCTAAAGCTGGTTACAAGGGCCAAGTCCAAGATTTCATAAACGAGGCTGAGCAAGCGATCAAGAAGGGAGGCCGAGTCATTGCCACCACTCTCACCAAGCGCATGGCTGAGGACTTGAGCGAGTATTTGCGTGAGCGCGGTCTTAAGGCCGAATATTTGCATAGTGATATCAAGACGATTGAGCGAATTGAAATACTTACCAAGCTTCGTAAGGGCGGGTTTGATTGTATCGTGGGAGTTAATTTGCTTCGTGAGGGGATCGATTTGCCGGAAGTGACCTTGATCGGGATTTTGGACTCAGACAAAGAGGGCTTCTTGAGGAGTGAAACAGCTTTGATCCAGATTATTGGTCGTGCAGCACGTAATGCTGATGGCCGGGTGATCCTTTATGCCGACACGGTCACTGGCTCGATGAAGCGGGCGATAGACGAGACAGAGCGTCGGCGTGAACTCCAAATGGCTTACAACAAGGAGCACGGCATTACTCCCAAGACAATTATTAAAGCGATTAAAGATATTACCGACACTCTTGAGCGCGGGCATCACAAGGCGGTGGGCGCTCTCCTTGAGACAGATGAAAAGATGTTTAAAAAGTCTCCGAAGAAGTTGATTGGTATGAAGAAGAAGGAGATGGAAGAAGCGGTGAAGAATCTCGATTTCGAAACAGCTGCCATCCTCCGTGATGAAATTAAGGTGCTCGAAAGTAAGTTGAGTATTAAGAAGCAGGCCAAAGAATAATTTGACTGAGTGCGTTTAAATGGTATTGTGGCTGAGGACGATGTTTTTTGTTTGTTCAACGTTGGAGGGGTGATGGAGTTCTTCGCTGATCCGGTGATTCGGGTGATTGGGGGCGTTATCGTGGCGATGTTTCTGTCCAGCATCGTCACGAATCTGTTCACCAAGCAGTACGACTGGCAGAATCGGTCCAAGAGGAAGAGAGTCTCTTCTTGGGGCCAGTGGTGAGACCAAAAGGCGGTTGCGACAATGTCGCGACCGCCTCAACTTTTTATGCTAGTATGGTCAGGTTCGCATACAACCCCATGGGCCAGCCCACGGGCGAATTTCTTTGTTTATGGTGAATTAATTGAACTATGGAAAAGGATTCTAACCAGGAAAATAAAATCATCGTCAAAGGGGCCCGCACTCACCCCAGTACCAAAGCAGAGCTTGGTACGGGGCAAAGCAACCTTAAGGAAGGTGAGGTTATTGAAGTGCGTGGAGCACGTACTCATAATTTGAAAAATATCACCGTTAAGATGCCACGCAATAAAATGGTGGTTTTCACCGGCCTTTCCGGCTCGGGTAAATCCTCACTCGCCTTCGACACCATCTTCGCCGAGGGGCAAAGGCGTTATGTAGAGTCACTCTCTTCTTACGCACGTCAGTTCCTCCGCCAAATGCAGAAGCCCGATGTCGATGAGATTATCGGCCTCTCTCCAGCTATTTCCATTGACCAAAAGTCTCGCTCCAATAACCCCCGCTCCACTGTGGCCACTATCACCGAGATTTATGACTACCTCCGCATCTTTTATGCTCGTGTCGGTCGCCCACATTGTCCAATCTGTGGTACTGAGATTCAGAAGCTTTCTAACGAAGAGATCAAAACTTTCATCCTTGAGAAGATGTCAAAGGGCACCTTTGACATTGAGATTTGGTCGCCAATCGTGCGTGGCAGGAAGGGGGAGTATTACCAACTTCTTTACGATCTTTTGGGCAAGGGTTACAGCACGGTGATGGTTGATGGCAAGAAGCACTCTCTCCGTGAGCGCATTGAACTTACCAAGACCAAGAAACATGACATCTCTGTACTGGTTGACTTCATCAATCCTAAAGAATTCAAATTCGATGAGAAGAATGCCAATGAGCGTCTCCGCGAAGCGATAGAGAAGGCGATCCACGAGTCTGATGGTTTACTCGTCTTGAGATTGGGGGACGATGAGCACCTCCTCTCGGCTAAGTGGAGTTGTCCTAAGGATGGCTTCGCCTTCCCAGAGATTGAGCCAAGACTCTTCTCCTTCAACTCTCCATACGGCGCTTGCCCTACTTGTAATGGTCTGGGTACCAAGTATCTCTTCGGCACTGAGCCTTGCGAGGCTTGTGGGGGCAAGCGTTTGCGCCCAGAGGCCTTGAATGTGTTGATCGGGGGTAAAAATATTGTGGAACTTACCGCCCTCTCGATCCAAGAGTGTGACGAATTCTTCAAGAAGCTCAAACTCACTCAGAGGGAGAAGGGGATCGCTAATGTTGTTACCAAGGAGATCGGAGCTCGACTCAGCTTCATGCTGAGCGTGGGTATTGAGTATCTTTCACTTGATCGTAAGGCTCACACTCTATCTGGTGGTGAGGCTCAGCGTATTCGCTTGGCTTCACAGCTCGGTTCAGGGTTGGTGGGCGCACTCTATGTGCTCGATGAGCCAACCATTGGCCTCCACTCGCGCGATAATGATCGCTTGATTCAAACTCTCCTCAATCTTAAGAACTTAGGCAACACGATTATTGTGGTTGAGCACGACGAAGACACCATCTTCGCCTCAGACTACTTGGTGGATATTGGTCCGGGCGCTGGCGTCCATGGTGGTGAGGTGGTTGTCTCTGGTGACTTGGAGGATTTGCTCACTGCCAAGACTAATAAATCTGGCTCACTCACTCTTTCGTATTTGAGGGGGGAGAAGAAGATTGAACTGCCGGAGAGGCGTCGCGAGTCCGAGCGTGGGGTGATCAAGATCCGGGCTGGCAAAGTCTTCAACATCAAGCATTTGAATGTTGATATCCCACTCCACCGCCTCATTGCCGTGAC
>CAYLKX010000022.1:1292-5417 GCA_964384735.1 uncultured Candidatus Saccharibacteria bacterium | reverse complement strand
TAGTTCCCATGCCTCTCCCCGACAAATTCAGTATTTCTCCATTTTGTCTGACAACTCTTGGAGCAAAACCACTTTTGGCTCTTTGAAACACGGATTGATTTAAGGGTCTTGTATGTTTCTCCTCCACAAGTATCACACTTAACGACTCTTCCAGTTTTTAACCCCTTGTGATGACAGGCGACAGAACAATATTTGCCCCATCCATTTTTCACCCAAGAGAGTTTGGTGGCAAAAGACTTTTTACAAACCTTACATTTTGCAATAAGTGGCATATGCCCATAATACCACTCCGGTAGCTCAATGAATTGTGGATATTTCAGAAACCGGAAACCCAACGTGCGCGGGAGGGGGAGATTTGGTCACAAGTATTCCGTTACTACGGAATCTCGCGACCCCGGCTCCCTCGCCTTCGCTCAGTCCGCCATTCAAATCTCCCAGCTTACACTGAGCTTGTCGAAGTGTGCGCAGGGGGAGATTTGAACTCCCACACCCGAAGGGCGCTACCACCTCAAGGTAGTGCGTCTACCAATTTCGCCACCTGCGCTTATTTGTCCAAGAATGGACTTAGCCAATATTACTTGGCTTCTGAAGTTTCTTCAACAGTCTCCTTTTCCAAACGGAGGTTCCTCATCTGACGAGAGATCTCCTTAGCAGCCTTGTCACGGATGTGGTAAAGCTTGGCACGACGAACCTTGGTGCGCTTCAAGATCTCAATCTTGACGATGTTTGGAGAATAGAGGGGGAAGATCTTCTCAACACCCACACCAGAGGCCACACGACGAACGGTGAAGGTGGCGCCAGCCTCGGTGCCGTGCTTACGAGCAAGCACGAGACCTTCGAAAGCTTGGAGACGGGTCTTACCCTTTTCAAGAATCTTTTGCCATACGCGAACAGAGTCCCCGGCGCGGAGATCGAGGGACTTACGCTCCTCAACGTTTACTGGTGAGATAATCTTTTCCATATTTGTTTCAGTGGCAACTAATCTAACACAACTTAACCCATGCTGGCAATAGCCGAAATAAAGTCATCTGGGTAAGGGGCCTCCACCGTGATCTGCTCGCCATCAAGCTTATTAAAGGTTAATGAACGAGCATGGAGGGCCAAGCGCTCGAAGCCGAGGAGCTTGGGCTTACTTGGAGCGTAGAGTGAGTCCCCCACCACTGGGTGGTGCAAGGCTTGGAAGTGGACTCTAATCTGGTGAGTGCGCCCCGTCTTGGGCTTCGCCTCCACTAGAGTCCAGGATTTGTCACTACTACGACTGAGGACTTTGTAAAACGTAACAGCATCACGCTTCTCCCCCCTTGCACCACGTTGAGCCGACCATTTGCGGAAGTCGCCCACACTCCGGCCAATCGGCAAGTCGATCACTCCCATATCATCTTTGACATTGCCATGGACGAAAGCGTGGTAAGCCTTAGAAACTTCGCGATTCTTAAATTGTTGCTTGAGTGCTTCGTGCGCCTCTGCTGTCTTGGCCAAGATTAGAGCCCCAGATGTCTCCCGGTCGATGCGATGCACAATACCAGGACGCTCGATAACAGCTTCTAGCTTAGAGCTTGGAGCTTTTAGCTTAATAGGCTCACCCACATGCTTGGAGTTGGGATACTTCTTAGCAAACCATCCGGCCAAAGTGGGCTCCTCGGTCCGACCATCAGCGTGCACCACAAGCCCCGCCGGCTTATTGATGACCACAATGTCCGCATCTTCGTATAAGATTTCTGGTGAAATGTTTTTCATTACTTTAATTCAGCAATTATTTCATCAACCAAATCATTAAGAGGCTTCTCTCCATCCAAAATCACAGCCCCCTTACCCACCATCCAATCAGTAAACCCCTTGTTCCAGTTTAAAATTCTGGCCAAATCGTCTGGATGCTTGCCGAAATCATTATCAGTCCTAGTAGCCAATCTGTGCATGATAGTTTCGGCTAAACAATTTAATACAAAAGTTTTATCAAACAATGCCATATACTCATCCTGGTTAGAGGCGTGCCCACACAAAACAGAGTGCTCGGCTAAGGCTAGCCCCTCTTTAAGCTTACTCATATCACAAACCCAAGCGTGATTACTCATCCACTCTTCGTTCGCCCCAGCCTCCCAACCCACGACCTCCTTCGTCTCCTTATTCTCCCAATGACTAATCTCGTCTAGATCAATAGCATTAACACCACGAGTCGTGAGAGCTCTAGCTAAACTTGTCTTACCAGCACCAGAAACACCGGTTATATAAATTTTCATATTAACTTGCTAGTAATTTTATCTTATCTATCCAACCCATGATAGTTAGGAACAGTTTTGTATCGCAAACATAAATATCAACCGTGCCAAATGGCAGAGTATCCCTTTTGTGTAGGCTGGCTGAACTTGGTTTTATATACGTTTTATGGAACTGGCTTCGTGGCACTTTTGTAATATTAGACCAGTATTCTTCAGTTTTGTTTACATCTGCATGCGCAAAGGTATGGACCGCAAGACGGAACTTACCCTCAGGAACATTGCAAACATTTCTAAAAAAATTCATCATAATTTTAATAACAAAAGGGTCACTATTTGCAATTCTAACAATCCCCTGGCGTGTCTTACCTCCTTCGCCTAGATATAAAATTGCACCAATCAACTTCAATTGATCAATAGATATTGTGTGGAAATCCCGCTTAGCCTCATCAATGATTCGTTGCCTTTTCTTATTTTCATTTACCAATCGACTCACTCGACGTTTTTCTATAGACCCAACGCTCCTTCCATTTTTTAAAATCTGTCTTTTCTGCTGATCAGAAAGTGTAATATCTCGAACCCATAAACTTACACTAGCTTTAGAAAAGCCAGTCTCTTCAACAATCTGGTTAATTGATTTACCCATAGATCTGAGCCTCCTAGCCACCACTTTCTGCTCTAACTTCATATGTTAAGTATGTCATATATGTTAGAGATATCCTCAAGTCTAAAGATCGTGCTTATAATTGAAAAAACTAAATTTTATATCTATACTGGGTGAGTTAAGCGGGATTAGCTCAGTTGGTAGAGCAACATGTTTACACCATGAAGGTCACAGGTTCGAGTCCTGTATCCCGCACCAGCCCTTGTAGCTCAATGGATAGAGCAGCGCTCTTCTAAGGCGTTGATGCAGGTTCGATTCCTGCCGAGGGCACAAAATTTATGCGTGGCCAATAGTTTCCAGATAGCTTTTCAAAATTAGAGCGGCAGCGGAGGCGTCGACCATCCTATTCTCTCCCTGCAAGCGGATCGCCTCTTGGGTGGTGAAAATTTCTGGGTGCAAAACCACTTCAACCCCCTGAGCCACCAAAGCATCTCGAAGTTTATAAACCTCTTTCATAATCTCGTTCTCCCGCCCGTCTAAATTACGCGACTCACCGATCACTACACGATCAATAGCGTTTTTAAGTTTGAATTCAAGAATCTTCGCCACCAATTCGCCATCATTGGGGTAAACCTCTCTTGGCAAGGCAAAGTTTCCTGAGTCATCGGTTGAGGCCATACCCACTCGCCTCTCCCCCATATCAATCGCCATAATTTTCATCTGCTTATTATAACTAAATATGAGTTAAGTAAATATTATCCACAAATAACACAGATCGGTTGCCCATACCGCGATATACTGGAAGCATGCGCCTCACCCAAAAGAAGGGGGACACAGCGGTTGCTCAAGCAATAGCAACTTTTGCAAACATGGGCTACGATATTTCAGTGCCTCTAACCGAATCGGCCCCCTACGATCTAGTCGTTGAGGTAAGTGGCAAGTTAAAGAAAGTTCAGGTAAGGTATTGTAGTTCCAATGAAGTAGATCTCCGAAGGATCCATTCAAATTCCAAGGGATACGTCGTTAAGAAAACTAAGAATGGTGCCTATGACTGGCTTTACATTCTTTCTCCGAATAATGGGGAATATTTAATAAAAGAATGCTTAGCTGGGCGAAGATCTGTATCGTTAGTTGAAAAATACAAAATTAAATAGGAGGAGTGGCGGAGTGGTCTATCGCACCTGTCTTGAAAACAGGAGGGCTCGTAAGGGTCCCGTGAGTTCGAATCTCACCTCCTCCGCCAATAATTTATGATCACCATCGACGATTTACAAAAGATTGAAATAAGGATCGGCAAGATCCTTTCGG
>CAYLKX010000022.1:0-1192 GCA_964384735.1 uncultured Candidatus Saccharibacteria bacterium | reverse complement strand
ATCACCATCGACGATTTACAAAAGATTGAAATAAGGATCGGCAAGATCCTTTCGGCTGAGCGTGTTGAGGGCTCGGAGAAGTTGCTCAAACTCTCTATCGACTTGAGTGAGCCGACTCCTCGCCAAATCCTCTCCGGCGTAGCCAAAGCGGTGACAGAACCGGCAGAACTCGTGGGCAAATTCGTACCAATTGTGGCAAACCTCGCTCCACGCATGATGATGGGCCTCGAGAGTAACGGCATGATGCTTTGTGCCGATGACTCCTCCCCTGTCTTCCTCCATCCAGCCAAGGATGTCACTCCAGGGAGCTTGGTAAAGTAGATTTGGTGTTACAATATTCTTAATGAAGAATAAGCGCACTCAATTTAGAATCGAGTGGGTCGCCCACTCTTATGAGCACAAGGAGCGAAGCCAAGACTGGATCTGGGCTGTCTCTATTGTGGCTATCGCTCTTGCGGTTGTCTCAGCCATCTTCGGCAACATGATCTTGGGCCTCCTCATTGTGGTGGCCACCTTTACCCTCATGCTCTTTATCAACCGAGAGCCTGAAGAGGCAGAGATCATCATCGATGAGCGCGGGGTTACCAAGGACCACCTCCACTATCCATACGAGACTCTCCACTCATTTCACATCGACATTGAACACTCTCATCCGAAAGTTTTGATCCGCTCACAAAAGGCTCTCCTCCCTCTTATTGTGGTGCCTCTTGGTGATGCTGATCCTGAAGAAGTTTATGAAGCTTTGAGCCAATTTTTGAAAGAAGAAACGCACTCTCTCCCAATTGTTGAAAATATTTTGGAATTCTTAGGGTTTTAAAGAATTTATAAATAGTGGAAGCGGGGCGCCGTGAGGCGCCCCGCTTTTTCTTCAAACCTGGCCCGCTAGCCGGGGGAGCTCGCGACTTGAGCGGAGAGCACACGCGTGCGATGGTCGCGGTTGCGCTGCTTCCTCCGATCCCGCTTGGAGTGCTTGATGACCAACTTGCTGGCGAAAATCGCCAACACCCCTGGCTTTTTTTCATTCCGCTTTGACATAGCACCTCTTGAGAGGGTGGTTTAAGGGAGTGAATCGGGCGAAATTACATGCCCAATATGAATATTAACACACCCCACCCATGGCCACACCTAATCCTGTGCTCTCGCCAGGAATCGAACCTGGATCGCAAGTACCGCAAACTTGCATTCTATCCAT
>CAYLKX010000021.1:3821-5859 GCA_964384735.1 uncultured Candidatus Saccharibacteria bacterium | reverse complement strand
TTATTTGTAATAGGCCGACCAATGGCCCTAAAAGCCCGAGTAATATAGCAGAAATCCCCCCTTTAGGCAAGATGGAACTCAGAATACCTCTCTACCCCATATTGGTCCTTAAAAGTGTTCAACACCGAGTGTTGAACAGAGGCTAAGTGCTTTATTTTGGTTACTTGCTCGGGTTCGTGTTCGAGCCAAAGCTCGCCACCATCCTTCAAATATTTTGGCGCTTCGGTCAAGATGCGGGTAATTATTGTCAGACCAGCCTCTCCACCATCGAGAGCGAGCTTTGGCTCATGTTCCAACACTGACTCCTCTACCCTACCCAAACTCATGTCGATGTATGGTGGATTGGTGAGGATCAAATCATATTTGTCATGAATATTTTCAAACAAATCTCCACCAAATATCCTCACTCGATTCTCATCAACCCCATTCTCCCTCACATTCTTCAAAATAGTCTTATGATGCTTGGGGTCTAGCTCAACGAAGTCTACTTGAACACTCGAGATCTCTTTGGCCATCGCTACGCCTATGGCTCCAGAGCCAGCGCATAAGTCTAAAATTTTAATTCCGTACTGCCTACTGCCTACTGCCTGCTTCAATTTTTGTATTACCTCATTCACCCAGTATTCAGTCTCTGGGCGCGGTATAAGAGGCTTAGAATCAAGCCAAATCTTGGTATGAATAAACGGCACCCAGCTGTGTTGGTAAGCTTCGGGGAGAGAGGTTTTACTCATCTTCGTCTTCGCCACCCTCATGCTCGCTTGGGTTCTCAAGTGCCTCAAGCATCTTGTCGATATTGCCAGCCATGAAGCCCTCAATGTCGTGGACGGAGAACTTGATCCGGTGGTCGGTCACGCGGTTTTGAGGGAAGTTGTATGTGCGAATCTTCTCTGACCTGTCACCTGTGCCAATCTGCGCCTTGCGCTCGGCCCCAAGCTTCTTGGCCTCCTCCTCTTCCTTGAGTTGCTCAAGTTTGGCCGAGAGGATACTCATCGCCTTTTCCTTATTCTTCAACTGGCTACGCTCTGAAGTGCACTTCACCTCAATGCCGGTTGGTTTGTGGACGATACGCACTGCCGTTTCCACCTTGTTCACATTTTGCCCACCAGCTCCACCAGAGCGGAAGGTGTCTATTTCCAAATCGGCTGGCTTTATCTCCACTGTCACCTTCTTCCTCACTGGCAAAATAGCAACGGTGATGGTGGAGGTGTGGACACGGCCTGCTTTCTCTGTTTCAGGAACTCTTTGGACACGGTGGACACCTGTCTCGTAGCGCATTGTTTTGTAACAATTTAGACCTCTGATTTCAAAAGAGGCGTCTTTGTACCCGCCAATCGAGTTTTCTGAAGTAGCAAGGGGGGTGAAGGACCAACCCTTTTTACCAGCGAAGGCTTTGTAAGCATCGGCTAGCTCATGGGCAAAGAGAGCCGCTTCGTCGCCACCCGCCCCAGCGCGGATCTCAAGAATGATCTCGTTGGGGAATTCATCCTCCTTCTCCTCCTCCTTCACAATCTCTTCCATCTCCTTTTCCAAAGCTTCTTTCTGCAACTCAATATTTTTGAGTTCGTCTTGAGAGAGGGCTTGCATGGCAGGATCTTGGAGTAATTCCTGGAGCTCAGACTCCTCCTTAAGCAAGCGCAAATAAGACTCTGCTAGGTAAGCAGTGCGGGGGTTATTTTTATACTTGTCTAGTTCCAACATATAAACTCTAATTATTAAACTCTAAATCCTAAATAAATTATAATTTCAAAACTATAATTTTAAAAACTCCTTAGGATTTAGGGTTTATGGTTTAGAAATTGCAAAAAAGTTATTTAGACTTTTTTGCCTTGGCTTGCTTGGCCTTGAAGCGCTCTACGCGACCAGCAGAGTCGAGAGTCTTTTCCTGCCCAGTATAGAATGGGTGGGTAGCGGAAGAAATTTCCACGCGGAAGAGTGGGTACTCCTTGCCATCGGTCTTAGCCTTAGCTGTCTCGGTCGTCTTAACAGTTGAAGGGATGATAAATTCGCTCCCATCGGCGTTGTCGAGGAAGAGGACGGC
>CAYLKX010000021.1:0-3721 GCA_964384735.1 uncultured Candidatus Saccharibacteria bacterium | reverse complement strand
CAGTTGAAGGGATGATAAATTCGCTCCCATCGGCGTTGTCGAGGAAGAGGACGGCTCTATAATTTGCTGGGTGGATATCCTTTTTCATGATACGAATTGTTACGAATTTGATCGAATGATGCGAATTGGTTTTAGGTACTTATTTCTGAAATTTACTAGAATTCCGAGTTTTAAGTTACCAGCTAACAAGTACCTTTGCGTCTGGATATAGTCCAGCTTGCTCACCAAAGGTTTAGCCTTTAATTCAATCAGAATCAGGTCATTTATAACAAAATCAGCTTTGTTTGTAAAGTCACTTTTAATGTTGGCTAATGGGAGAGGATTCTCTCTTTTGTAGGGTATCTTGGCCCCTACTAATAACTGCTCGAAGGCATCTCCATATTGTTTTTCTCGGCAGTAACGACCTAGAGAGTTATGGGTCTCAAAGAGTAAACCTGTAATCTTATAAGAGAGCTCTGGATATAAGACTTTTTCTGATACTGGCATTTATACCAATTATATCATTCGTGTCATTCGATTTTATTCGATAATATTCGTGTTTATAAATTCTGCAACGGGTCGATCATAGTGAGCTGGATGTTGGAGGCTCTGGACATAACTTGGTTGCCATAGCGAGCAATAGCGGTGGAAGTGGAGCAAACTCGGCCAGAGTAGTAACGACAAGCAGCGGTGCGCTCGGAGGCGTAGTCATGAGAGGTGGCCCCGTTCTTGGCCAAGAGGATGCCAGCGGCCATGATTGCGTCAGCCGGATTCCATGGATCAGGGGTAGAGTTGCCAGTATATTGAGCTGTGAGTGAGCTAAGAGAGCGCCAGGTGGATGGGATAAATTGAGTTGGCCCCATGGCTCCACCATAACCAGCGATGCCATCAACTGGGCAAGAAATTTTGGTTTGTTGGGGGTCTCGGCCAAGTGCGCTCAAAAGATCTTTGAGGATTGGGAGGTCGCGAGTTGGGTGGATACCATTGGAATAGAATTTGCCCGTAGTCACACTCCTAGTTTGGCCAGTATTGATATTGGTGATAAGGCATCGGCCAACATTGGAACCCAAGTTGGATTCCTGCTGGAGGACGCCAAGGATCAAAGCGGCTCTCACACCTGTCTTGGCACTTGCCAATTGGGCATATTGAAGAGCGGTGCCGAATGGGATCGCCCCGGCATCCACTAGAGGGAATAGTACTGCTTTAATTTGAGCTGCCTTGGCTTGCCTGTCGGCCAGCACCTTTTCATAAGCTTTTTCGTTGTTTTGGCTTTGAGCAAGAAGGGTCTTCTTTTCCTTCTGAGTCACTTCCACCTCTTTTTTGGCAGCTTCAATGGCGGCTTTGGCAGCAGCTTCTTGATCTTTCTTTTTATTCAATTCAGCCTTTTCAGACTCGGTTTGATTTTTGGCTGAGCGGAGATTGTCGAAGAGGGCCTCAAGAGCTGTCTCGGCTGAGGCATAAGTATCAATATCAACAAAAAATTCAGAGAAGTCCTTGTCGCTTAGCATAGCCTCTACCAAGGAGTAGGAGTTGAGCTCATTGGTCTTCCTCAAGATCTCGGCTACACCAGCGCGCCCCTGATCGATTTTATTACTCAAGACGTTGATTTTGCCTTGCTTCTCAGCAATGTCTTTGCTCAAGCCGGCGATGGCGTTGTTCTTGGCCTTAATATTAGCCTGGGCTGCATTGATCTTGGCCGTAAGGGCGCTAACGTCGCGCTGATAAGAGGCGCTTTGCTCCTTGGTTTGGTTTAAAGTGTTTTGCCAGTCGGCGATCTCACGGTTACAAGCCTCTAGATCGGCCTGCAGTTGCTCACGGCTCTTGCCAGCTACCACGTCGGTACAAGAAGATTGAGCGGAAATAGTTGTGGGTAGTAGGAAGTAGGCAGTAAAGGAAACTAATGATATAGAAAAAAGTGTTAAGAACTTGCGCATAGGAATATAAACTTGGGAACGGTAGTTTAAGCTGCAGGAGCGCCTTCAGCTGGAGCCTCTTCCTCCTTACCCTTCTTCTCCACCTCGATCTTTGAAAGATCCATTAGTGCAGACTCTTCCTCCTTCTCCTCACGAGGAGCGGAAACGGTAGCGATCACCTCTTCAGGATTTACATTAAGCTCAACACCCTTAGGGAGAGCAATATCTTTGGCGAGGACTTGGTCGCCGAAGTTGGCAAGAGCAGAAATATCAACCTCAATCTTGTGAGGAAGATCTTGGGCCTTGGCAGAGATCTTGAGGTCGTGAAGAACCTTCACGAGAGTACCGCCAAGATCCTTAACTGCTGGGGCGTTGCCGACGAACTCAAGTGGGAGAGCCACTTCCAACTTGTGACCCTTTTCGAACACGTAGAAGTCTACGTGTCTTGGGGCGCCAGTGACTGGGTCTAGATCAACATCTTGGATAAGAGACTCCTTGGCACCGTCTGGGGTCTCCAAAGTTACAATAGTGGACTCCCCTGCCTCGGCCCAAACCTTGCTGAACTCAGCTTTTTTGAGGGTGATAGGGGTAGATGCTTCCTTCTTTCCATAGAAGACAGCAGGAACCAAGCCCTCAGCTCGAAGAGCCTCTGGCTTGGTTTTGGTATTACGAATTTCGGTCTTTAAGGTAAGCATGAACGCTATTCTAACAGATTTTAAGTAATTGAAAAGGGCTGGCGGGAACTTTGGTTCGTTCCCGCCAGCCCTTAGGGCCATTCAACTTGCGTCACCATACCACTCCCTCGCCTCTTCCCCTACGACAAAAAACTCGTAGATGGGGGTGAGGGGGGTAAGGACCATAATCTGAATCACGGCCCAGATCAGCTTGGCGAAGACCACTACTGGGTCTGAGATCCCTGCTTCTTGGAATACGGTCCTCCCCCAGAACTTGGGGTACCTCTCAGACCAACTCTGCCCTGGGTAGAAGAGCTGGATCAGCACCTTCAACCAAAGCATGATGTAGAATACGATCAGAACGTATACCACGGGGGCCTCCTCTGAAGTCGGAACTGGACTAAGGCCACAATACTTAAATTTAGATAAATTGAAAAGGGGCTGGAGAGTCTTGTAACTCCCAGCCCCTTGTGCCTGTGCCTGGCCCGCTAGGACCAGACGATGATGGTGGCCATGTTACGCCACCGCCTCGGCCTTGCGGCCGCCGAAGATCTCGAGGAGGAAGGCCCTCCAGGAGCGCGTCGGGACGAACTTGCCGTTCGCCTGGCGCGGGAGGAGGCCGGTCTTGCGACGGGTCTCCTCGGCCTGGTTGAGCAGATGGCGGATGTGCCGGGCCTTGGCCTGCTTGCGCAGGCGGGCCATGCCACGGGCGCCGATCCGGCGCTGGGTGTTGCGACGATGCGCGCTCTTGCTGATCACGGGGGTCTCCTTGGAAGAGAGGGCGCCTACTTCAACCCTGTCTATATATACCTTATCACACTCCAGTTTAAATGTCAAGCAGTAAATTAATGTGCTAAACAATGGCTTAATCTAAGGCCTTTTCGAAATCTTCGAGAGTAGCACCCACCTTCTTCTTCGGATTAAAGATATTTTGAGGGTCGAAAGTATTTTTCACCTCCTTGAATAGGTTTAAGACTTCAGGTTTGAAAATTTTGTTCAAGAAGGGTGTCCTCACCAAACCGTCATTGTGTTCCCCACTCAAGGTGCCACCATACTCGGCGACGAGATTGTAAAACTTTTCAGCAAGTGGGATGAGTTTACCTCGCTCCTCTTCATTGGTGAGATCCATGAGCGGGATGATGTGGAAGTTGCCAT
>CAYLKX010000020.1:0-6127 GCA_964384735.1 uncultured Candidatus Saccharibacteria bacterium | reverse complement strand
CACATCTTGGGGTGAGTCGGCCAAGTGGTATAGCAACTACATGGAGGAGACAGAGAATTCATACCAGAAGCAGGTGATCCTCCCTGGCCTTTTGAAACAACTTGCTCTCAAGGGTGGTGAGCGAGTGCTTGATATTGCTTGTGGGCAAGGCTTCTTCGCCCGTGAGTTGGCCAAGGTTGGGGCCAAGGTGGAGGGCGCTGACATCTCACCAGAGCTTATTGCTGAGGCTAAGTCATTTGGCAATGATATTGCTTACCATGTGGCTCCAGCTCATGAGCTCAAATTTGCTGAGAGTGGCGCATATGACGTGGCCACCATTATTTTGGCCACCCAAAATATTGAGGATATGAAGGCCACTTTTGCCGAGGTGAGTCGAGTGCTTAGAGTTGGTGGGCGCTTGATCTTGGTTTTAATGCATCCAGCTTTCAGGATCCCGAAGTTTGCTAGTTGGGGATGGGACGAGGTGGCTAGAGTGCAGTACCGCCGAGTCGACCGCTATCTCTCCGAGGATCGCTCGGAGTTACTAGTGCATCCAGGGCAGAAGGAGAGCCCGGTTACCGTCTCCTTCCACCGACCAGTGAGGGATTTTGCTCAAGCTTTGTTTGCGAACCACTTCGTTATCACTGGCTTAGACGAATGGGTCTCGCACAAGAAGAGCCAAAATGGTCCTCGTCGAGTAGCTGAGGATCGCTCTAGGGTGGAGATCCCTCTTTTCATGATGATCGAGGCGACGAAGTTGGGGTAATTGGTTTATAATAGATTTATATCAGTTTAATTTAGACGCGATGTTGAGTGAGTTTAAAACTTTCCTCCTACGAGGCAATGTGATCGACTTGGCGGTGGGCGTGGTGATCGGCGCTGCCTTCAATGGTGTGGTAGGCGCTATTGTGACCGACATTTTAACCCCACTTATTTCCGCTATTTCCAAGGTGCCCGACTTCTCGAGCTTCACCTTCACAATTAATGGGAGTGAGTTCTTGATAGGGCACTTTGCCAATGTGGCGATCTCCTTCCTCCTCACCGCTATAGCCGTCTTCTTCTTTGTAGTGAAGCCAATGAACGCTTTGAAGAAAAATTAGTCATTTTATGCATCTGATTCGTAAAGCTGAGGGGGTGTGGGTGGTGGTGGCAGGGGTTTTGGTGGCTCTCTCCACCGCGCTCTTGGCTTACCAACATTTGATCGCTGTCGAGTTCGAGCGTGAGCGCAACTTTGCTCGAATTGAGGCCTTGAGTGAGGCTAATTACTCGCTCCTAAGGAGTGTGAAGGAGAAGAGTGGCACCATTGCCGAGTTCCAAGCTCAGATTGGTGATATCACCAGCACTCTTGGCACGTTGGAGAAGTTGACCAGCGTCGACAAGGAGCTCCTGAAGAAGTATTCCAAGGTTTACTTTTTGAATGAAAACTATACTCCTAAGAGTTTGTCTGAGGTGCCTCCTATTTATCGACTCGCCACTGCTACCAATTACCAGATCCTCTCACCAGTTGGTCCTTATCTTGAGAGACTTTTGCGTGATGCGAGGGGAGAGGGTTACAACATCTTGGTTGTGTCGGCTTACCGCTCTTACAGCGCCCAGTCTTCACTCAAATCTCAATACACCGTGAGTTATGGTAGCGGAGCCAACAAGTTTAGCGCTGATCAAGGTTACTCTGAGCACCAACTTGGCACAGCCGTGGATCTCACCACGGGCAAGCTTGGGGCCAACTTCAACACCTTTGCTGACACCACCTCTTACCAATGGCTTTTGGCTAACGCTTACAAGTATGGCTTCGTGCTCTCGTATCCGAAGGGGAACGCTTATTACATCTTCGAGCCATGGCACTGGCGCTTTGTGGGCATTGCTTTGGCCACTTATCTTCACAACGAGGGCAAGAACTTTTACGATCTCGATCAGCGCGAAATTGACAACTATCTTGTGAAGTTTTTTGAATAGTTGCCCACATTCACACCTTGGAAGATAATGGGGGTATGAATCCTGTAGTAGAATTTTAATCAGATTATGTTCTACGTGTATGTTCTAGAGAGTTTAAGAGGTGGTAACCTATATATAGGCTTCACCTCTGACCTCAAGAAGAGGCTTCAGGAACATAATCAGGGGCTAAATTCTTCAACGAGGCGCTACGGGAAGTGGAGGTTAATATATTACGAAGCCGCGTTGAGTAAGCCAGATGCCGTGCGCAGAGAGAGCTACTTAAAGACGACGCAAGGAGGGAGGTTGCTTAAGCGAAGATTAAAAGATTACTTTTACCAGAAGAATTTAGCAGATTAAAATTTCACTACGGGATGAAAATCAATATCAAAGCCACAGGCATCGAGTTAACGGGAGCCATTAGAGATTATGTAAGCAAGAGAGTCTCAGCTTTGTCTAAGTTTATTCGTGGTGATGCCACCGCTCACGTGGAGGTGGGCAAGAGCACTAAGCACCACAAGTCTGGTGAGGTCTTCCGCGCGGAGGTCCACCTTTCTGGGGCAGGAGTAGACACCTACGCTGCTTCTGAGGAGGCCGATCTTTATGCTGCTATTGATAATGTGAAGGATGAAGTAGCCACCGGTCTTGTGAGGGAGAAGGGGAGGAAGGAGGCTCTCTATCGTCGGGGCGCTCGTCGGATTAAAGATATGGTTAAGGGTTTGAACCCGTTCAACTTCCGCCGTCGTAGATAGGCCTTAAGCGTTGCCTTTCAAGAAGCTTTCCCAATCCATTTCTTTTTTGCCAGCGGGCACGACGCGGAGTGGTGTGAAAATTCCGTCCTTAATTTCCGCATCTTTCACTACTACTCGAATTTCCTTACCATCCTTCCTCTTGTGGATGAAGTGAGCTTGAGGCCAAGTGCTGTAGGCTAGGACCTTCCGCCAATTTTTTTCTGCATCGTCATTTAAATTGAGTAAGCCATCTTCCTTTTTAATCATTTTGACGAAAGTCGCTTCAGAATCTTCTTGAGACTTGGCTTCCAAATCCCCTTCAATCCAAGATTGCATAATATTTGCTAAGAGAGCACCACCAGCTTGGCCCAACTTCTCCTCCACCACATCGTAATGATCTGGCCAAGGTGACACCTCCACCACTTCTTGAGCAATGATCGGGCCGTGGTCCATCTTTTCATCCATCTTAATAATACTTACCCCAACTCCTCGACATGCCATGTCGAGGAGTTGGCTCTGGATCGGAGAGGGCCCACGGTACTTGGGGAGGAGTGATGGGTGGACATTCAAACAGCCAAATTTAGGTAAATCCAAAACTTCTTTTGGGATAATTTTGCCAAATGAGGCGACAATTATGAGGTCTAGGTCTTTAGCTTTTAGCTCAGCGAGAGGCAAGTCCTCTTTGGCTGATTGGATGTCGATAGTGGGGAAGTAGTCTGCCTTCTTAAGCTCTTCCAAAACATATTCGGAGAAGCGGGATGAGCCCATGAAGGCGAATTTGATTGGTCGAGTGCTTTCCATACTGCTTACTTCTTACTACCTACTGCCAACTCTTCGGGTGGGAGGTCGCGGAGGTTCTTGGCTTTGTCTATAAAGAGGATGCCGTTTAAGTGGTCGATCTCGTGTTGCATGATCTGTGACATGAGGCCACTTGTATCAATGCGGATTGACTCACCTTGCTCGTTGTAAGCTTTGACCGAGACCTTCTCGTGTCTCATCACCTCGCCATAGAGCCAACGGCAGGAGAGACAACCCTCCTCCATTGCCACTTTCTTCTGCGACTTTTTAATAATTTCTGGGTTGATGAAGATGAGATCGTCTAAATTGGATTCTGGGTCAACCAACTTACTCTTCACCACGAAGATGCGAAGACTCTCACCAATCTGAGGTGCGGCAATAGCCACCCCATCATCTTGAGTGTGGAGAGCCTTCTTCATTTTGGCAATAACTTTTTGAATCTTGGGGGAAGCAATTTCTTCCACCGGCACGGCCAAAGCTTGGGCTCTGAGGACGGGCTCGTGCTTATCTAAGATGGTTGACTTCATGGTTATAAGATGGACTCAGGTTCCACTTTAATACTAAAGTCGCGCTCTAGCAAAGAGAGTTCGGCGAGGAGGAGTGGGTCTGGCCAGCGCGCACGCTCCAAGCGGATCACCAGTGAGTGCTTAATAATGTCTGGTTGCCAGTGGTTCAAGCGTTCGCGCAAGTTCATGAGGCGGAGAGGATCCTTGGTGGTAGATTCAATTTTTATAAAGATGGAGAAGGGTGGGTAGAGTAAGGCCTCACGCTCGGCTATTTCACTTTGGTAGAAGTCGAGGATATTGCCTTGAGAGGCGAGGAAGAGGGTTTGGGCCCCAGCGATTCCACGTCTAGTTTGGATCAGAGACTCTTTGGTTGTGAGCTCTCTTAAGCGACTCACTAGGTAGAAGACTCGTTCATTGATATAAAAGTCAGGGATCGAGAAGAGTGAGTCCACCGACACTAAGCCAGAGTAAGGCACCTGCTTCACATGGAAGAAGGCGAGCTCAGTGCCAACTAGGATCCCACCATCGGTTTCAAATTTATGAGCAATAGCCTTGGCCTTAGCATCGGTCACGGCGTGCTCTTTGTCTAAGACAGCCACCTCCACTTGGGGGAAGAGATTCTGCACTTGGCGTGCGATCTCCTCTGTGCCAATACCAAGTGGCACCAACTTCCAACTTTGGCATTGGTCACAGAGAGTGGCACTTGGCCTCTCCTCGGTGCAGGAGTGGCAGAGGTAGAAGCTCGTTTCGCCACGTTTGTGGAGGACCATAGGGGCGCCACAGTTCTTGCAAGCGAGGAGAGCGCCACAATCACCACAGACAGTGGTAGGCGCGAGGCCTTTGCGTGCGCCGAAGAGGAAAACTTTCCTCATGCTGGGCTCTTTCTCATTTAAAGCGTTGCTGATCAACTCCTTGAGCTCGGGCGAAATAATTTCAAATGTTCCTCCATCATTTTGCTTAGTATTAATATCGACAAATTTGGTTTGAGAGGCTGGTAGTCGCCAGCGCACCAGCGAAGATTCGCCACATTGGCCACTCTTCTCCCGCCAAAGTGATTGAAGAGAGAGAACTGAGTCGCCCATGATCAAGTCTCGGCCCAAATGCTTGGCCATGCGCTCTACCAAGAAACGGTAGTCTATAAAAGGGCGGACAATAGTTTTGTAAGCGCGAGAGTTTTCACGTTCTAGAATCACTGTTTCTAAATCATCACGGTGGAAGAGGAGCCCAGCTGGTGTGGTGATGAAGAGGACTGGGTGCTTCTCCCCCAAGGCTTTGAGCCAGTTCTCTCTCGCTACGCTTGGTTTGTCAGAGAGGGAGAAGGTGAAGACAAATTCACTGATCCCCTTGGAGAGTTCCTCCTTGATCTCGGTGGCCTCAAGATGGTTTGGCACGACGAGCATGACAGACTTCTTCCTGGCGAAGTTTTGGCGCACAACCATTCGATATTGGGAGAAGCGTTCACTCGCCTCCATTTGGTATAGAGAGATTTCACTTCGGCGTTCAGTTGAGCGAGGGTTACTAATGATAAATTGCTCGATCTTGTCGCTTACAATTTTAGGCAACAATGTGGCGAGGAGATGGTTTTGGCTCAAGGCGTAGTAGTTACTCACCTCCTCCAAGGCTTGAACGAGGGCTGGAGAGAGCTTAGCTTCGAGGATGTCACTCTTCTTAATCTTTTTCAAAGTGAAGCCGGCTTTGCGGATCTCGGTCTTGGCACTTTGAACATCTTTAGCCGAGAGGACAAGGCCTAGACCGCTACTCTTCCTTAGTTGGATCTTCACTAGAGTGCCAGGAGGAATTTTGCTAGTGGCGAAGTAGTATAAGTTCTTCACCAAGGGTGATTTGGTAATTGGAGCCACCTCTACTAGGTAAGTCTTTGGCACAGACATAGCCGTATAGTATCATTGTGCCAATGGCTAGAAAACTCGGTATCGACTTAGGCACAACCAATATCCTTGTCTTTGTCCCTGGCAAGGGTATCGTTTTAAACGAGCCTTCAGTGGTGGCTGTGTCCTCAGACAACAAAATTTTGGCCATTGGAGCTGAGGCTAAGGTGATGATCGGGCGCACACCCGAAGATATTGTGGCCTACCGCCCAATGAAGGACGGAGTGATCGCCGACTATCGAGTGACCGAGGCCATGCTTCGTTATTATATTGATAAAGCGATGGGGAAGTGGAATCT
>CAYLKX010000019.1:2951-6274 GCA_964384735.1 uncultured Candidatus Saccharibacteria bacterium | reverse complement strand
TGGGACAATGCTAATAGTGCCATATATCTTTACAACCGAACGGCTGGGACAGGGGTTGGGATGGTGGTGAAGAACGGTAATGTTGGTATCGGGACCACTAATCCAGGTCAAAATCTTCAAGTTGCTGGTGGGAATCTTTATGTATCAAATGGTTACGCCCAAGCGGGCTCAGCTTTGATGCAGGCGGGGACTAGCAAAGCTATATTTGGCTCCAATGCAGCAAGCACAGGTATTCTTATTACAAGAAATGCCTCAGATAGTGGCAAGGATTTGTTCATTAATTCTGGTGGCCTAATCGGTGTCGGCACCACCACTCCAGCTCACCAACTTACCATTGCTTCTTCCACTGGTCCGCAACTCTCACTCACCGATGGCGTTGCTGGCTCACTCCCATTTGCCTTCCGCCAAGTAGGCTCAGCTCTCTACATTGCCACCTCATCACAAACTTCATTTGCTACTTCAACTAACAACATCATCGCCATCAACGGTAATTCTGGAAATGTCACCTTCAACCAAGGTTATGTGGGGATTGGGACTGCAAGCCCAGCTCAAAAACTTGAAGTTCTTGGCAATATTCGTGCAACTGGTGGGGCAAGTAATGCAAGTTTGATATTTAAAACGGATGCTTCTTCTAATACCACAGCTATCACTAGTTTTGTGGCGGATGCTCGTTTCGGTTTTATAAATACCACTGGTGGAGAGAGCCTCTCGATTCTTAATAGTGGTAATGTCGGTATTGGGAAAACTACACCTGCCACCTTACTTGAAATTGGCAATAATAGTACGGCAGGTGTTACTGGTAAGGGACACTTGGTAATTAATGGCACTAACGCTCAAAGTGACGGTATCTACTTTAACCGTAATGTTTCAAATGAATATGGTTGGGTGAATATGCAGGGAGGCTCACTTCGAATGGGATCTCGTGGCGGGGCCTCAACCAACGGGTACATCCAGTTTGTGCAGTATGATGGCACCACTCTTTCAGTAGCAATGGAGCTTGATTCTTCCGGTAATATGGGTATCGGCACAGCGACTCATACTAGCAAGCTTGATGTTTACGGCGATATCCGTGTCGGTACTAGTGGTTCGAATGGTTGTCTATCACGTTATGATGGCACTGTTCTTGTTGGTAGCTGTTCATCAGACATTAGGTTGAAGAAGAATGTCGAATCAATCAGCAATATTTTGGGTAAGTTTACTCAACTTAATCCAGTCACTTATGAGTGGCGCGCAGATGAATTCCCTCAGAAGCATTTTGGCACCAATCGTGTTTATGGTTTGATCGCCGATGAGGTTCAGACTCTTTTCCCAGAATTGGTGGCCACTGACAAGGATGGTTACAAAACTCTTGATTATGGCGTGGCTCTTAACATGCTTGCGATTAGCGCTATTAAGGAGGTTAACGGTAAGCTTGTTGTCGCATCTTCAACTATCGCTGAGATAGGTGATAGAGTTGGCGCAGTTTACTCTGAGCTCTCGAATGTTCAAATGACTATCGAGTCTCACGACGAGCGTATTGGTGTGCTTGAGACGAAGGTGGCCGATCTTGAGTCACAACTTGCTCTTATCGCCACTTCGACAAGCTCAGGGCAAGCCACTTCTATTGCTACTAGCACTGAGGCCACATCGACAAATGCAACAAGCACAATTAGCGTGGCCAGCATATTTGACGAATTGTGGACCAATATTGTGAACAAGCTTGCCATGGTTTCAAACGGGATCAATGACTTCTTCGCCAGCAAGATCCACACTAGGGAGCTCTGTTTGCGTGACGACTCTGGTGAGCTCTGTATCAGCCGTGTTGAGCTCGAGCAACTCTTGAGCAATGCCAACATCAGTTACTCTGTGGCCAATGGCAACTGGAATGGTGGCTCTCCTTCGACAGGCTCAGGACAAGCCACTACCACTCAGGACGGAGCAGGCGACACTGGGACGACCACTCCAGGTGTAGGCGGGGAGGGGAGTGCCACTTCGACAAGCTCAGGACAAGCCACTTCGACAAATCCATAATATATGGGTATAATATACTAGGATATTAGATAGTTGCCCCTACACCTATTAAGCCATTGCGCAAAGCGCATGATGAAATCGATGGCTCAATAGGTGTGGGGGAGGAAAGTCCGAACACTCAGTCATCTATACCGCATATGCATATAGAGGACACAGGTAGCAGGTAACGCCTGCCGGGGGTAACCCTAGAGTTGCGAACAGAAATGACCCGGTTTAGTCCGGCTGAAACAGCCAAATACTTATCCGAGTGCAAGGCCGTGTCCCCACACCAATTCTGACATTGTGCGTAGCACATGTCTCAGACGATGTCAGAATTGGTGTGGGGAAGTGCCGCTTGAGGTTAGTGGCGACACTAATCCCAGATAAATAACTATCGCCAATTTTGTTCACCGTAGGTGACTACAAAATTGAGCGTCCCGCCGAAGCCTTGGCGTAGGGGGACAAACCCTCCTTCGCTAAAGCTACGGAAGGGTGCTCGATTTTGCAACACCTTCGGTGGGCAAAATCGGCACAGAATTCGGCTTATCGGTATCCCCAAAAGCGCGCCAGAAATTGGTGCGCTTTTGTGTTAAAATTAGCCTCATTACGAGCTAAAAGCGCTTTATTATGATTGCTGATAATTACCGCAAAAGTTTCCTAGCATTACTGGTCACCGTTTTCCTTTTGCCACTCATCTTCGTGCCGGCTGGAGTCTTGGATTTGGCCAACACTAAGGCTATTTTCCTCACCCTTGTTTTACTGATTGCTGGTGGTTTGTCTATCTTTGCAATTTGGAAGAGCCAGCATGCTTCATTGCCAAACACCAAGATCCTTCTTGCTCTTTGTGCTCTGGTGGCGGTGTACTTTGTGTCAGCGCTTTTGGCCACCCCATCAAACCTCTCACTCCTTGGCTACAACTTGGAGGTTGGAACGTTTGCCTCCTTAGCTCTTGGCTTTGTCGCCCTCCTCGTTTCTTCCATGGCGGTCAGAGACAACACTAAAGTAGTTAAGGTTATCTTCACTCTCATTGGTTCATTGTCTGTTTTGGCTCTCTTTATGATTGTTCGATTGATTAGCAATGGAGCTTGGCTTAGCTTCGGATCATTCTCCGGCAATATGGGCAATCCTCTTGGGAGCTTTGCTGATCTTGGTATGGTCTTCGCTCTCCTCTCTATTATTTGTATTTTGGTTATTGGCATGATGCCAGTACAAAAGAGGTTGAAAATGGGTCTCTACGCCTTGTTTGTGGTTTCAACTTTGTTGCTAGTTGTTATTGGCTTTTCTCAAGCCTTCTTACTCGCTTTGGTAGCCTCGGTTCTAACCTTCTTCTATTT
>CAYLKX010000019.1:0-2851 GCA_964384735.1 uncultured Candidatus Saccharibacteria bacterium | reverse complement strand
GCTAAATCCGTTTTGAGTGGGCAAGTCCTCTTTGGTTCTGGGCCAAACACCTTTACTCGAGACTGGCTCCTCTTTAAGCCGGTGCAGATCAACGCCACGCCATTTTGGTCGATTATCTTCTCCTCTGGGTTTGGTTTCTTGCCAACTCAGCTCTCTACCACTGGTATCGTTGGGGCAGCCGCTTGGATAGTCTTCTTCTGGCTCCTCGTTACTCTCATGCTTAAGGCTCTCTCCAATGTGCCTGAGTCGAGGAGCACTCGCTTCACTTTGGTAGCATCTTTGGCGATTACTCTCTTCATGTGGGTATCGATGTTCTTCTACACACCATCGATCACCTTGTTTATCCTCGCCTTCATCTTTACCGGCATCTTCTTGTCCGCCTGTGTCTCGGCAGGAGTGTTGAGTACTATTGACCACGATTTATCTAGAGCTCCAACCAAGTTAGTTGGCAAATCGGCTCTAGTTTTGGGCTCATTGGTTGTCATCTTCTTTGCTTGGACAGGTCTTAACAATGCTTTGGGTTCTTACCACTTTGGCCGAGCCGCTGTCCTCCTTAATACTGAGGGAGCTTCCATTGATACGATTGGTGAGGAGTTGGACAAGGCCGTTAAGTTCCAACCAATCGACACTTACTACCGTGCTATTTCCCAAATCAATTTCTCCAAGGCTCAGGCTTATGCTACTTCTGCTACCGGCACTCCTGAGACCAACCGAGCCAACTTCGATCAAGCGGTGGCCAAGAGTTTGGACGCCTCTCGACAGGCAATCTTGGTTAATCCAGCTAGCGATGTTAACTGGTCTGGCTTGGGAGCCATCTACACCGCACTTGTAGCCGAGCCACTTAAGGTGGAGGGGGCTTATGAGTCAGCTCAGTCAGCTTACCTAGAGTCTGCTAAGAGGAACCCAACTGACCCAACTATTCCTCTCAACCTCGCTCAACTTGAGGTTAATAAGGGCAATAATGACAATGCCAAAGCTTACATCCAGTCGGCTCTCAATCTTAAGAGTGACTTCATCGACGCTTATATCCTCCTTGCCAGGATTCAGTACTCACTCAATGATTTCCAAGGGGTGAAGACAGTGCTCACTCGCGCACTTCAGTTCGATCCGCAAAATCAGTCCATTAAGCAGGCTATTGAGGACATGAATGTGAAGATCGCCACTCCTCCAGCTACTACCACTCCTGCCACCAAGAAGTAGCTCCAATGGTTAAGAAGTTATTCTCACTCTATCGGAATCTCGTCCACAAGGAGATTAACTCCTTAAATCAGGCGGCTTTGTTCCTAGGGCTCTTCTCCTTACTCTCGCAGTTTGTGGGTTTCTTGCGTGATAGGCTTTTGGCCCACATTTTCGGCGCGGGGGCTGAGCTCGATGTCTATTACTCAGCCTTTAGGATTCCGGACTTTATCTTTGTCTCGGTGGCCTCAGTAGTTTCGCTCTCGGTTTTGGTACCGTTTATTCTTGAACGTGACAAGCAAGGGTTAGGGGAGCTGAAGCGGTTTATCAATAGTATCTTCACCTACTTTAGCGTGATGATTTTGGCCGTGGCTGGAGTCGCCTTCTACTTCATGCCTCAGCTGTCGAAGTGGTTGTTTACTGGAGCTAGTGAGAGTTTTTTGGGGCAAGTCATCTTCATCTCACGGATTTTGCTCCTCTCGCCAATTTTGCTTGGCTTCTCCAACTTACTGGGCTCACTGACTCAGGCTTACAATCGGTTTATTGTTTATGCTTTTGCTCCAGTTTTGTACAACGCTGGGATTATTGTGGGGATCATCTTGTTCCACAAAGAGTGGGGGATTTTGGGAGCTGTTTTTGGTGTGATTATTGGCGCAGTGCTTCATATTTTGATCCAACTGCCATCAGTTGCTCATTTGGGAGTGGTCCCTAAGCTGACCTTTAGACCTAATTGGCGAGAGTTTGTAAGAGTGATGCAAATATCTTTGCCAAGAACGCTCACTTTAGCCATGTCGGCTATCGTCTTCATCTTCCTCACAGCCATGGCCACGCGCTTAACTAGTGGTTCTGTCTCGATTTTGAACTTTTCTAACAATCTACAGACAATCTCACTTTCGTTGATCGGTGTTTCTTACTCACTGGCCGCCTTCCCAACCCTGACGCGTAAATTCCAGGAGAACAATATCAAGGCTTTCATTGAACAAATGCAGATTTCCTCTCGTTTCATTATCTTCTGGTCTTTACCCCTCACTGCCTTGCTCATTGTATTGCGAGCGCAGATTGTGAGGACGCTCCTTGGGAGTGGTATGTTCGACTGGCAAGCGACTAGACTCACTGCAGCGGCTTTAGCCCTCTTTTCTATCTCCGCTCTCTTCCAATCGATGCTCTTACTCTGGATGAGAGGATTTTACTCAGCGGGGCACACTAAGAAGCCGTTTTATATCAATCTCTTTTCTTCAGCTATTTTGATCGCCATTACTTATTGGCTCATTGCCTGTTTCAATAATTATCCGATCTTTGCTTATTTTATCCTCGCTATCCTTAAGGTGGGCGACTTGGCTGGTGGAGAGATGTTGATGATCCCACTTGGCTTCTCTCTCGGTACGATTTTAAACGGCCTTCTTTTATGGTTGGCCTTTGAACTTGAGTTTAAGGGTTACACTAGAGGGATCCTCCGCACCTTGTTTGCCGGCTTTGCCTCTGCTGTGATTATGGGGTTTGTGGCTCACTGGGGGCTAGAGCTATTTGATGGCATCTTGGACCTTGATACTTTAATGGGGGTATTTTTGCAAGGTTTCTTGGCTGGCCTCTTGGCCATCTTAGCTGGAGTCTTACTCCTAATTCTTTTAAAGAGTGAGGAGTTGGCGAGCGTGTGGGACTCTTTGCGAGCCAAGTT
>CAYLKX010000018.1:5211-6792 GCA_964384735.1 uncultured Candidatus Saccharibacteria bacterium | reverse complement strand
CTTGGCCGTAATAATCTTTATGGGTTTGAAGGAAAGTTTAAGTTTAGTTGATACTCGCTAGTATTGACGATAACTACAAAAAGAGGTACTGTATCGAAAGACTTTTCGCCTTAAGGAGGCGCATGACCGAAGCGGAATTCAAAGCAATCATGCTCCGCGAGCTCGCTGGGTACCCACCCATGCAAAGTCCTGACGGAGTGAACACTCGCCCCAAGCTCAATGAACTGATGGAGAGATTGAGTGAGGAGATTGAAGATGACTTGATGGAATTCGCTGAGCAAAGCCAGAATCCATCTCGGACCATCTTCAACAACTACGTGTACCGCCGGAAGATCTACAAGCTCCATGTGGTGATTGAGATCTTAGGTGGCAAGACGAGCGCTTGTCTCATCTTTAGCGAGATCCTCACTCGGTTTAGCCGAGGTATCGCTGACGACTATGAGAAGTTCGCAAAGGAGTTCCGTGAAGCCCTTGGAGCTGTCGCCTCACACCTCGACATGACTCTCCCACCGGCTCCCAAACTCGAGTAATGAGCTCAGCACCTTACACACAACCGCCCGGTACTTCCCGGGCGGTTTGAATTTGTTGCACTCTATAAATCTCCCCTACTTTTCAAGCACTTTGAGGCGCTCCTCGTACTCCTCCTTGCTGATCTCACCCTTGGCAAAGCGCTCTCGCAAAATATTCACTGCCTCGTTACCCCAGTGAGCCTTCCACCCATTCTTATGCTTAATAACCTTCATAATCACAACAGCCACCACCACCCAAAAGATGATGGAGAAGAGTGGCCCAAGGAACATAAATGGCGTAAACATATGGTAGTTGTAGTACATCATGGCTACTTCTTGAGGGTGAGCTTTTTCACTGCCACGCCAAGCTCAGTAAGATCACCTTGGACAAGAGCCTTGGTAGCCTCAGTAAACTGCTCTGGCTTACAAGTAGCTGTAGTTCCGCTTAGAGAGGTGCACTGGCTGTCTTTGCTGAAGATGAGAGGGACGATGTGACCCTTCTCCCCATTCTGCTCGAAGACGAGGTGCCAGTTCTTGTTGTTGAATGGCTTAGGCACAGACTTCTTAAGGAGGAAGCCCTCGGTGTCGAAGGTGAACTCACCTTGAGCTGGAGCGACGTCACCACCTGAGCAGTTGATGTCATTAATATACCAACCAGTCTTGATTTGATTGAGAGAGACAATAGCCACCTCCGATGAAGAGCCTCCACGTGGTGAGACGATGATCTCGGCCTTGCCATCCTTCTCCGAAAGAGTTTTGACAGAAATAGCGCTTGGAGCCTTGGCCTGACACAAAACTGGGTCAAGAGTGGAGGCGGTGTCAGCTAGAGCTGAGGTGAGCTTACTTTGTAGTGAAGAGCTGAGGTATGGAGTCCCGGCTAAAGTAGCCTTGTCAGCTGGGCTAACAGCCTTAAGCCATGAGGCATAGAACTCGTTAACAGTGTCGATAGTATCACCCTTAGAAACCTGCTGGCCCATGGAACCATTCTTGATAAACATCCAAGCCCCCACTGCTACTACCAATACCACAACTGCAATAATGATCTTTTTCATATTCATAATATTTTGATTGC
>CAYLKX010000018.1:0-5111 GCA_964384735.1 uncultured Candidatus Saccharibacteria bacterium | reverse complement strand
GGCGAAGGTGGCCACCGTTTTGAGGAAGTGGTTCACCGACTCCCCCTTCTTGCCATCAATATAGAGAGTAAGTGGGGTGAGGACGAAGAAGTAACCCATCACCGAGGTTGAGAAGACGAATAGGGAGAGCATAAACATCGGCACGAAGAAGGTGCCTTGAATCTCCTTAAACCCTGCTGTCCAATTGAGCCCAAGAGCAATGAGGATAATATAAACTCCAGCCAACACTGCACTTAAATATGGATTCTTATTGAGTTGCATGAATAAATTATAGCTTATAAAATTTTAGACCGCATGGGGTGAGCCACGCGGTCTTGTGTGAACGAGCTGACAGAACTTGGCCTAGAGCTTCTTGAAGGCGATGGCGAACATGCTCGGGGCATCGTAAGACTCCAGCGCTTCAAGCCCAAGCAAATCGGCCAGAAGACTCCGCAGAAACACCATTGTCTCCTTGACCTTCGTCGGGTCCTCCTCCAAGACCTCCACTTCGACAAAGTGCCTCAAGACGTTTGGTGGATGGGCGAACTTGACGGCATCAATCGACACACTCACCTTAAGCCCACCAGCGGAAGTCTGGGTAAAGAGGTGCCGAGTCTTCTGGATCAAGAGAGCCTTGGGGTGAGTGGCCACGACAGCGTCGAAGAGCTCCTTGTTGATTGGATGTTCCTCCTCCACTCGTACAGGCTCCCCGCCCTCCACCTCTTGCCAGAACTTCTTGGTGAAGTCGAATTTCCCCCGCCCATCCGAACGATACCGCTCGATGTCGAATGTTCCAGGCCCTCCGTGGGCCGATTCCTTGGCTTCCACGTAGTAATCGGAGAGGTAGAAGATCCCCTCGTCAGTGAACCCCAACGCCAACAATCTGTTGATGAGGCGGTTTCTTCTCCACTCGCTGATCTCCACTTTCACTTCAGTCTCGCAATTCTTGTCTGCAGACGACATAGCCTGAACCCTCCGGGGATAAAGCTACCTTATTGATATAGAAATGCAAGAAAGAGTTAAAACAAAAGGGGTGGCCTAGGCCACCCCTTCTCCAACCAACGATAGAGCGTCAGACCTTCACCCGCTTCATTTTTAATACTCCTAGACATTTATTAATTCAGGAAGAATCTCTGGTAAAGTTGGATTACAGAAATGGTTTTGTTTACCTGGAACCTCTACAAACTTGGCACCAACTAGAACCTCTCTAAGCTTGTCGGTGCTTAACTTTAAGTCTGAATCTATATCCTCACCCACAAGAACGACCGTCTTCTCGGTTCTGCTTGGGAAGTCCTTATCAATCTTAAAATCGAACATTCCTGTCTTTAGCTCTTTCTCTTCATCTATCCAAGGTTCAACTAGAATAACCTTACCAACCCTTCTTTTATTCTCGCTCAACCACCGCACCAAGAATCCTCCTCCACAACTGTGGCCAACTAGTATCGTGTCATCATTAAGCTCAAAGTTTTCGAACACTCTTTTCCAATCTTCATAAACAGGATTATAGGGCACGGGCATGAGAGGAAGTTGAGCGTAGATATCCTTCATGTATAACTGCTTCTGCAACCATGGTAAAAATTGGAAACTGGAAGGAGGAGGGGTCTTTGGATCATAAAACTCCTCTTTAGATGGCATGCCATGGATGATAATGGCGGTTTTCATATATCTGTAGACGTTAAGTATTTAACGTCTGAATGAAGATTTATAGGTAGTGCTTGGATGACTCCTGGAATAAGAAGGGGTTGTAAACCTCCCTGTTTTGGCACTTTTGTAGTAACTAGTCGTTCTTGCTTCCGCTAAATTAGCTAGCCCCAAACTTCCTAAAACCAAAACTGTGGTAAAAGCCATTAAAATGTAATTTTTCATACTTGTAAGTATACCTGAGTTACTAGTTGCAACCAAAAGAGGTGCTGGCTGTACCTTAGCTTAGAGCTAGGGAAATGTGTGGTCCGAAGTTATCCTCTTACTGCCAGACTCCCATACCCACTTAGAGCTTTGTTGTTGATATGGAAGCAACAGCCCCAGAACCCGTCAGATACTGCCTATATACCCGTAAATCGAGCAAGCAGGGACTTGGTCAGGCGTCGACTTCTGCTGAAGTCGCGCACGACCCTGCCTCCTTCGCCTTCGCTCAGTCCGGCTTTCGAGTCCCTGCCGTGTGCAGCAAAAACTGCTTAGCACTTTTTGCTGCCCGACAGGGACTCGAACCCCAATTAACCGATCCAGAGTCGGTTGTCCTACCATTAGACGATCGGGCAAATACTTAGTAAAGATACAAGAAAATGGGGCTTTTTTCAAATTGAGCATGGATTTTAAAATTGACAAAATAAAAATAATGTATTAAAGTCAAATATGGAAGGAGGTGATAAGGAATGCAGACTCTGATCAAGCTCGCCCGAATCATTGCCGTTGCAATTGGGGCAATCTCTGTGACCATGCTCGTCTACCTCGGGGCCAAGCTGTCAGCAATCTCCATGCTGCACATCTATGGGCCGAGTGGGTTCTCGTCATTCGCCACTGGGTTCTTCGTCCTGGGCTGTGGCGGCGTGGCTGCGGGGATCATGACGTTCGGATATCCGATCTACGACGTCATGGCAGGGCGGCGAAAAGCCTCCCAGATTTGCCGGCAGATCATCAACGGGTACGCCTAGTGTACCTGGAGGCAAGACAACACATACACCTCGAGGCCATCCGGCCTCGAGGTTTTCTACACCTTCAAATATTTGCGGATGGCGAGGAGGCTTGAAGCTGAGCCAATCACTCCCCCAGCCAAGATGATAAGGAAAGCGATGCTGAAGAAGTGTCTCAAGTAGTAGGAGAAGAGGTTGAAATCTAAGGCATTGGCTACCCCAGAGGAGCTCCCGTAGTAAGTTGCAGGCAAAAGAATGATAAGGGTGAGCAAACTAGCTACCAAACCATAAATCACTCCCACCACCACGAATGGCCCCTGGATATAGGCCTTAGAAGCGCCTACAAGGCGCATCACCGCCACTTCGTCTCTCGCAATATAAATGGTGAGGCGGATGGTATTAAACGAGATTAGGATCGAAATTAGGGCCAAAGCGATCATGGCGCCAAAGCCGAGGCGTTTGGAAGAGTTTATAAGTGAGGAGAGCTTAGTAATGGCCTCCTTGTTTTGGAAGTAGTTAATCTTATCAATAATCGTGAGGCCACTACTTGAGAGAGCGTTGTCACTCTGGAGAAACTTGGCCACCGAGGCGTATTGCGAAGGATCTTTGGCCTTCACATTGAGAGTGGCGCCGAAAGGATTATCCCCCACCTCCTCAAGTGAGGAGAGAATAGTTTGGTCATTTTGATGACGCTCTTTGAAGGCGGTGAGGACGTCCTCACGAGAGATGTAAGTTACCAGCAAAACTTCTGGCAAAGATTCAAGCGAGTGCTTAATACTCAAGATGTCACTCTCTTTAGCCGTGGTGACGAAGGTCACGTTTACATCCACTTTGTCGCGGAGCTTATCGAGAGTGGTGGTGAGGACAGCATTGCCGAAGATGAGTGAAGCGATCACCGCCAGAGCAATAAACATCACCAAGACCGAGGCCAGCGAGACAGTGCTATTGCGCCAAAAGTTGAAGAAGCCACTCCTCAGCACTCGACGCACCTTGGTATAAAAAATTTCGCGATTACTCATGGCTAAATAATATATCGCCCACTCTTGTCATCTCGCACCACTCGACCCTTATCCAGAGCCACCACTCGCCTCCCGAGTGAGTCAATAATGCCCTTGTTGTGAGTAGTGAGGATCACCGTGGTGCCAAGGTCATTGATCTTCTTCAAAATTTGGACCACGTCGTAAGTGTTGCCGGGGTCGAGATTACCTGTAGGCTCATCGGCAATAATGATCTCTGGCTCATTGACCAAAGCGCGGGCAATGGCCACACGTTGTTGCTCACCACCCGAGAGCTCGCTGGGGAAGTTCCAAATCTTCGGCAACAAATCAACCAACTCAAGCACGTGAGGCACATCTTGTTCGATCTCCTCGTCACTCTTGCCACACACCTCCATGGTGAAGGCAATGTTCTCATACACCGTCTTGTTTGGTAAGAGGCGGAAGTCTTGGAAGACCATCCCAATCCTCCGGCGGAAGTTGTCTATATCGCGCTTCTTAAGCGTGTGGACGTCTGTACCGTCGAAGGAGACCTTGCCCGAAGTTGGTCTCTCCTCAGCAAGAAGGAGCTTGAGGAGAGTGGTTTTGCCGGCACCAGAGGGGCCGACGATAGAGACGAACTCGCCTTGCTCAATTTTGAGCGTGATTTTATCTAAGGCGACAGAACTGTCTGGAAAGCGTTTGCTAACTTCGTCAAAAAGGATCATAAGCCTTTAAATTTTAACACCCTTGCCCACCTCGAACAATAGCTATACCATTAATTATTATGAAAAAGACAATTTCCACCGGGCTAGCGGTCACGGCTTCGATCTTGGTTGTGCTTGGCTTCTTTGGGCAAGATTTATTTAACAAAATGGGGGTAAGGAGTGAGGATCTAGCCACTCTCCACTTAGAGCAATTTGATCTCACCCACTTCACCTTCGACGGCAACCAAGCTTTGGGCCAAATCATTTGGCAAACCTTTAGTGACTACCGCGACTCAGCCAAGGAGCACAATCTGGCCAAGCTCAACGCTCTCTCCTACAAACTCTCGCCCACTTGTGCTGAGGCTCTAAAGGGTGACCAAGCTAAGGTGGCTGAGTGTAATACACTCATGGATAGCGTAGCTTTCTTCACCCAAGACTTCAAACAAGAGGATTTCGTCAATGTAGCCTACGACAACAAGCAAGCTATTATTTCTACCAACTACATCCAAGCTGTAGAGGGCGCTGATCCTATTAAGGTTGTAATTTATTTTGTCTGGACTGGCTCCAAGCCTCAGGTAGCTGGGCTCCGCTTCTGCTTCGGCAATGAATCAAGTCAGGGCCAGTGTGTAAATACGTCCAAAGAGACTCGTGACAGCAACGGCAATGGTTGGTGGGACGATATCGAGTACTTCCTCAACCGCTAGAGGTTAGAATAGTTTAATAAACTTCATTGGATCAATCGAGACCCCGTTCAATCTCACGGTGAGGTGGAGATGTGGGCCCAAAACATAACCCGTATCACCAGAGAGGCCGAGTAACTC
>CAYLKX010000017.1:5272-6890 GCA_964384735.1 uncultured Candidatus Saccharibacteria bacterium | reverse complement strand
TCCAACGTGCCACACAAGTGGCACGTTGTGGTAGTAGGCAGTAAGCAGTAGGTAGTAGGGGTGGAGAAGAAGGCGATAGCCTTAACCCCATTGCCCAAAACAATTTCCAAATGTTCAGCCGTCTTGCCAAACTGGCGCACACTCTTAATAGGTGCATCTTTAATTTTGAAAACGGGCTTTTCATTACTCATGCCAAAGGGAGCAAATTGGGCCACAGTTTTCCAAAGATCCTCCCCGATATCAGAAATTGAAATTGAAATAACACCCCCCTCTCCTAAATCTAGGAGAGGGGCTGGGGGTGAGGACTTAACAACCTCTGAGAGCCTCTCCTCCAACTCCCCCACCTGCTCAAGAGTGATGGAGAATCCTCCTGCCCCCTTGTGCCCACCAAACTCAATAAAAGATTCCTTACAAGCACTCATGAGTTCAAAAAGATTGTAACCGTTATAACTTCGGCAAGAGCCTTTCAGCACTCCATCCCCATCTCGGCCGAAGACGAAGGCTGGCCTCTCATATTCATCCACCAAAGCGCTAGCTACCAAACCCATGAGTGAAGGCTTCCAATCCGGATTGCCAATTACAATCACCTCACGCATCAACTCACGATTCTCCAACTCGTGCTTGGCGCTCTTAACCATACTACCCACCAAACCCTTGCGCTCTTTGTTTATCTTCTCCAAATGTTCGGCGTAACGCTCGGCCTCCACCTCACTAGTAGTGGAGAGGAGGTTGAAGGCGTCCTCAGGCTCCCCCATCCTAGAGGCCACATTGATCCTAGGAGTGATCATAAATGTCACATCATCTTCAGTAATGTAGTGCTGATCCATGCGTAACTTCCTAAACAAGGCTTGGAGACCAGGGCGAGGTGACTTGCGCAAAACATCTAGGCCAAATTTGGCCAAAATCCTATTTTCACCCACAAGAGGCACCATGTCTGAGAGAGTGGCGATGCCCACCATGTCGAGAGACCACTTCTCCACCCCCTCCTTCAGGCCGAAGCGCTCCTTGGCCAAAATAGCTTGCACCAATTTATAAGCTAGCGAGGCTCCACAAAGCTCTTTGAATGGATACTTAGAATCCTCTCTCTTCGGATTCACAATAGCGTAAGCCTTCGGCAAGCGCTCAGCTAAGTGGTGGTCGGTAATAATGACGTCGATCCCCCGCGCATTGGCGTGCTCCACCTCAGCATAGTCGGCTGTGCCACAGTCCACGGTGATAAGGAGTCCTAAGTCACAACTCTCAACAAAGTCTGAGTTGAGCCCAAAGCCCTCATCATGACGATGCGGAATGTAAAACGAAACATTTTTATACCCAATCCGATTGAAAAAGTCTGAGAGCACCACTGCTCCAGGGATCCCATCAGCATCATAATCGGAAAAGATGGTAATATGCTCCCCACCCTCTATCGCCTTGAGCACCCTATCACGAGCCCGCTCCATGTCGGGCAAGAGGAGTGGATCATGGAGCAAGTTGTAGTCTGGCTTAAGCTCCTCTGGAGCAAAACTTCTAGACTTAAGGAGAGTATCAAAGAGTTCCGGAAAGGCCGTCATGGGCAATATCTTAACATGGCGCAAAAGTCTCAGGGGTATTCCCCCACACCTATTAAGCCATCGATTTC
>CAYLKX010000017.1:0-5172 GCA_964384735.1 uncultured Candidatus Saccharibacteria bacterium | reverse complement strand
ATCACCGGTTGGACGTTGAAGAATGGTAAGGACAAGCGCACCTATGCAAGTGGCGACTCTTTGCAACAATTCTCAGCCGATGTAGCCACGATCCCCCAGGGTACCAAGCTCCTCCGGGCTCAGGGTGGGAGTGTTATGGGCGACATCATCCTCGAGCCTGGCGAGAGAGCTATCATCACCACTGGGTATATTGGCGTTAGTAGCCCAATCCAAATCACTAGTTTCAAAGAAACGTCTTGCACCGGCTACATTGAGGGCTTGCCAGAGTACGCCTTCACCCCAACTCTTAGCACCTCTTGCCCTAGCCCAAGCCGTGAGCCGGGCCTAGCCAATCTTGATCGTGACTGCCAGGACTACATCTCTGGCCTCTCCTCCTGCAATACTCCAGAGTGGAGCGCCAAGGATAGTAATGGTGAGACGTGCACTACTTGTATTAGAGGGCGTCGCCTCTCCAATCAATGTGCCGCCTTTATCAAAGAGCACTTCAGCTACCAAGGCTGTGTGGCTTACCATGCTAGCGACAAAGATTTTAGCAAGAAGACTTGGCGCATCTTCCTCGGACGAGCTTGGCAGATGTGGAGTGACAAATATGAGACCATTAACATCTTCGACCGAGCTGGCAACTTAGTCACTGGTCGCGAATACTAGTTCGATAAACTCACTATAAATAAAAACAAAATGCCTCACGACGAAAATTGCATCTTTTGTAAAATTATTTCAGGCACTATCCCCTCTTATAAAGTTTATGAGGACGATAAATTCCTTGCTTTCCTCGATATTCACCCTCGAGCACCAGGCCACACTCAAGTAATTCCTAAAGATCATTACCGCTGGGTCTGGGATGTGCCGAATGTTGGCGAGTATTTTGAAGTGGTAAGGAAGATTGCTAAAGCTCAACAAAAAGCTTTCAACACCGAGCTCATCCGCTCACAAATCTTTGGTGAAGAAATAAATCATGCCCATATTTGGATCTGGCCAAATGACGAATCAGTTGGAGAGAGTGAAGATTTCAACGGGAATACAGAGAAGATAATGGCGGCGCTAGGAAAGTAGTCTGGGGAAACGTCACGCAAGCGCGACGGCGCGCGTGGAGCGTAATTTTCTAGCAAGAAAATATAGCGCGTTTTCTCAGGCTATTTTCCTAAAGCGAGAATGCCGGGTAAGGTGCCATTGGCGAGGAAGTCGAGCATCGCACCACCAGCCGTAGAGACGAAGGCGAATTTGTCATAAATATTCAAATCTTTGGTCACCGCTAGAGTGTCTCCCCCACCAATCACCACCTTGGCCTCAGCTAAAGCGAGAGCTTGAGCCAATTCCACCGTGTACTTGGTGTAACCAGATTCATATTTACCAAGAGGACCATTCCAAACAATAAATCTAGCTTCATAAATTTTGGCTCGCAAATTCCTCAACGTCTCGTCATTGGCATCAAGAGCGCCAAGGTCACCAGTTGGGAACATGACTCCATAATTCTCCGCCAAACCAAGCTCGTTGGCTTTGAGAGCCATGGCTCCTCCAATAAAAATATTATCAGCAATTTTAGAAAACTTTTCTACCAAAGGGAGCTTCGTCTCGATCTTGGCTCCACCCAAAATGAGGAGGAAGGGGTGTGGTGGGTTAAAGGCCTTTGAGAGCTCACTCACCTCTTCGCCAAAGCGGATCCCTGCAAAGCTTGGCAAAAGTTTCGGCACTCCCACAATCGAGGCGTGCTCTCGGTGTGAGACGGAGAAGGCTTCATTCACATAAATATCAGCTTGCTCGGCTAGAGACTTGGCGAACTCCTCACTGTTACTCTCCTCGCCTGGGTTCTCCCTCAAGTTTGGCAAGAGTGTGCAACCCTCTGGTACAAACTGGCGCACCGCCTCCACATCACCATGTGTAGCCAAGGTCACAATCGCTCCAGAATCTTTTAGGAACTTGATCGTAGGCATTGAAGCCTCAATGCGGTAGGTATCGCCATCAGCAATATTCCAATCAACACGGACGAGGACACGCTTCCCTCTCAAGTCGCGAGCTTCAGTAATAATTTTCATTTGGTTTATTGTAAACGCTTTCGACTATTTGCCCAAAACGGAGTTAGCAATGCCCTCAAACTTCTTGTAATCAAGTGAGGCGCGCCCAACGAGGAACCCGCGGATACCAGAGTTCCTCACCAAGAGGCCAGCGTTGGTGTCATCAACAGAGCCCCCATAAATCACAGGGATCTGATCGGCAATTTTGCGCCCGAAGAGGTCTGAAAGAATCTTCTTAATATAAATCACTGTCTGCGAGAGCTCAGTTGGCTCGATAGGCCCACTCGCTTTATTGCCAATGGCCCAGATTGGCTCGTAGGCCAAAACAATTTTGCTGGCTTCAGCTTTCTTCACCTCACTGAGGAGAGTCTTGAGTTCATGGCGCATCACCTCGAAGTGCTCACCATCCTTGTCGCGCTCCTTCTCGCCGAAGCAAATGACAGGGGTAAAGCCCGACTTCAAAGCGAGGCGCACCTTCTTAGCCACGCTCTCCGCACTCTCGCCCAAGGCTCTCTGCTCGCTGTGGCCCAAAATGGCTAGGCGCACACCCAAGCTCTTCAAAATTTCTGGAGTAACCTCACCTGAGTGAGTGCCCCGCTCCTCACTCGAAATATTTTGCACCCCAAGCTCGCCCCAACCACGCACTCTCTCCCCCACCAGTGAGAGGTAGGGAGCTGGTGGGGCAATAAAGAGGGAAACCTTTTTATAAATAGCCTTACTCCTCACCAATCCGTTGAGGATCGTGCGAACCTCGGGCAATGAGGCGGGATAATTCTTCCAATTTGCAATCAAAATCGATTTTGCCATACCAATAGCTTACAGCTTTTAGCTCTTAGCTTCCAGCTTCACATATGGCAAAGGGCACCTTTGACATATGCGGGACTATTTCCTGAGATTTAAAACTTCTTCGAGTGAAATGAGGCCTTGGACAGCCTTGAGTACAGCATCTTCAAGTAAGGTAGTGAAGCTCTCCCTCTTGGCTTGCTCTACCACTTGCTTAGCAGTGGCTCCATTGGCGATCAAATCTTTAACAGTTGGTGTCATAGCCAAGACCTCAGACACAACTATCTCACCCTCATTCTTAGGAGCACCCTTACCTGGTTTATAAAATGGCACTGTCTCCCAAGTCTCTCTTACGCTCACAATGTTCTCTCGCTTCAAAAGTTCCAACATTCGATCCAAGTCAACCAAATTACCCAGAGACTTGAGCTCCGTTTTAGACAAATGATACTTCTGCTTCACTTCTGGCAAGCGCTTGAGCAACTTCTGATTCACAATGGCCTTAAGAGAGTTGGCGAGAAGAGTGGGTTCAACCTTCTTCATATTTAAAAGTTGTTCAAGAGTACCCAAAGCCGAGCTTGCTGTGGTAGAGGCGAGGACCAAGCGGTGCGAGAGAGCATTACTCATGCAAAGAGTCGCCACTTCAGCCCCCTTCACCTCTCCCACCATAATCACATCGGCATCTTGGCGAGCCACAGCCCTGAGAGCGCTCTCGTAAGTGAGGCCCGCCTTGGCATTGACCTCCGTTTGGTTGAGGCGAGGCATGTGATACTCCACCGGCTCCTCTACTGTAGCAATGTTGAGGTGTGGAGTGTTGAGGATATCAAGCATCGTGTAGAGCGTAGTGGTGCGACCCGACTTCGCCTCACCCGAAACCACTACCAAACCTGAGTGGTGCAAAGTTTTGTGCAAGGTTTCAAGCTGAGTCCCGTGGAAGCCGAGAGACTCCAAGGCAAAGCCTGAGGCCCCCTCGCGCAAAACTCTCATGGCCACCTTCTCCCCCGTTCTAGTTGGCAAGGTGGCCACCTTAAAGCCGATACGCTCATGGGCCAAAGTAATCTTGAAGCGCCCATCTTGAGGCAAGGTGGTAACCTCAATCTTCATATTGGCGATAGCCTTAACTTGCTTCACCACCCCTGTAGCCACACTCTTAGGCAAGATAAGTGCCTCACGCAAAATGCCTCCAATACGGTAGCGCACCATTAAGCTCTCCTCGCCTGGCTCAATATGAATGTCGGAAGCGTGCTGGACAATAGCGTGCTTAAGGAGCGAGTCGACGATCCTTTGGTAATTGGCATCACGAGTAGCCTTGTGGATCGATTCGCCAAACTCAGTGTGCAAACTCTTTTGGTATGAGAGGAGAGCCCACTTCATACTCTCTTCGTCGGTAAGGCGTGGCAAAACCTTGCTCAAAGTCTGTCGTTTCAAGAACTCGATGTGAGACAAATCATTAATATTGAGCACTGCCACCTCCACCCCACCCTCACCTCGGCCAAAGGCCACGACATTGTGGTGACGAGAGATTGGCTCAGGAATGAGTGAGAGGACAGCGAAGTCGAGCGGGCGACTCTTCAAATCGACAAAGGGCAAACCAAGTAAGTAAGATTGGATCCGGCGCAAATCCTCGTTGGTGAGGAAGCCCTTCATCACCGCCACTTCGCCCAAACCAATCTTCCTCTCCCCTGCCACCTTCCTCACTTCGTTCAAACTTTCGGCCGAGAGGACGCCTGAGTCAACTAGAAATTCGCTTAATTGGCTTTCGTCAATGTGCATATAGACTTAATGATACCAAAGCCCTCTACTTGTCGAAAGTAAGATGTGTGATCTGGACGAGTGTCCCCTCCTCTACCACACTCAAAACCACATCAAGAGTGGAGTTACTCTTCCTCCCGTGCAAAGCTTTGGCCAAACCGGAGTCACCCTCAGTTACCGTGTAATTCGTCTTATTCAAATAATCTTTGTAGATCTTAAATTCTTCATCAACCTTCTTCGAACTTACGAAGGCAATGTAACGCTGAGTGGCCTCGCCTCCACCGATCACCGTTTGAGAGCTTGCCGTAAGAGCACCCTTAACATACGGCACATCTACTGGAAAGCCAGCTGGTGGTACCAAGACTCCTGCTTGGTGCGGGGTGTAGGAAACTTCGGCCGGAACGGGCGCCTTAGGGCTACGATACTTGCGCAAGTAGCTCGTATCGCTGAAGTACCACCACATGAGCATCCCGATCAATACAATCACTGCCACCGTAATGAGAGATTTGGTGAGAGCGAGATGTTTGTTGTGAATGAGATCCATACTAGGTGGTGTTACAATTCTTCAAAATTGGGATCGAAGTTGATAAACGTGCTCACTACTGGGCAAGTGGCTTGCACAGCGTCG
>CAYLKX010000016.1:0-7404 GCA_964384735.1 uncultured Candidatus Saccharibacteria bacterium | reverse complement strand
CGATTCCTGCTGGGCGCACAAAATGTGGAAAATTTTGTGCGACGCGGAGGCGCGACGGCGAGAGGTGGGAAGTCTCAATAAAGTCTCTGTATAAAAACAGGGGCCACGTGGGCCCCCGTTTTTCCTCAGAACTACTGGAGTTGATCTACGCGTCGGCGCCGACGCATCGGCCATGGCAAACTGGGCAATCGCTGTCTTTCTTGACGCCACCCTGCAGACCCAACTCGGCTCGCTTGAAGAAGGTGCCGGGGAATTCCATTCGGCCCATATTGAGGACATGAATTGTGACGGTGTAGTCCTCTTCAACTGGCTTGGTGCCGGAAACCAGACCTCCCCATGAGATGGGCAAAAGCGTCAACCCCACCACCTTAAACGGCCCATTCTCACGCCCGGATTCGAACAGATCCGGAAGATCACGAGTAACGAACTCATGATCCCACGTCACCATCTCGCCCAACTTCAAATCCTTCAAAATGGCCATTGAGGCCTCCTTTTCCAAAAACAGAGTACCATCTTATTTAGTAACTTGTAAACACTCCTTAAAGCCTTAATAAAGTCTTCTCCACCAAAGTTTCGATCTCCCCCTCCCCACGGCGAGCAGAGTGGTAACCCAAGACCAAGGATTCAGAAATCTTTTCCAACTCACCTTCTTTAAAATTTTTCAAAAAGCCCTTAGCCTTATTGTATGGAAAGGGCTTCATATCTGTTTCAGTCACACTCTTGGTCTTCTTCACCGTAAGCATCGTCTTCAATTGCCACATAAGTTTGTAGAAGACTTCTTCAGGCACCATACCACTCGCCAAAGCCTTCTGGTAAAGCACCCAGGCATCACGCTTGCTCCTCGCCCCGATAGCATCGGTGAGAGCAAAAATGTTGAAGGGGGCGCCAGAAAGTTTTGGAGAAAATTCTGGCCATGCACGCGAAGCGTCATACGAAGAATTTTTGGAAAAACTTTCTGGTGCCTTTATTTGCTCTTCGCCAAAAAGGTTTGTCGAATACATCTCCGGGTGGATCTCGACTGGTTGTAATTCTATTTCTTCTTGAATTTTCTCTTCGTCCATACTGCTTACTACTTACTGCTTCCCAACCTCACCATTTCACCCCAATTATCTCCCACATTAGCCTCCACAATTATTGGTACCCCATGACCAAGGCTTGGGGGGAGCACCCTTTCCATAATCTCTTTAAATTGCTTGGCCACCCTCTCCACCTCATCCTCCCTCACCTCGAAGACCAGTTCATCGTGCACTTGGAGGATTAACCTTGTCTCAGGATACTTCTGCATAATTTGCTTCATAGCAAGCTTGGTCATATCGGCTTGAGTGCCTTGGATCGGGGCATTGATCGCCATGCGCTCGGCCTGAGCTCTGACGTAAGGAAGGGGTGAACGGAAGCCGGTAAAGTAACGCCTTCGGCCAAAGAGAGTTTCGGTATAACCCTTAAGTGAAGCCTCCCTCTTAGCCGACTCGAGATATTTGGCCAAATCGGCGAAGGTAGCGAAGTAGTGGTTATAAAATTCCTGCGCCTCCTTCCTATCGGTACCGAGATTCTTTTGCAAAGCGGTCACGCCCATGCCGTATAGGATGCCGAAGTTGATCACCTTGGCTTGTGAGCGCGAGACACCGATCTGCTCCGCCACACCTTTGTGAATGTCTTCGCCATTTTTAAATATTTCAATAAGCTTTTTGTCGTCAGAGAGGATAGCGGCCAAACGAAGTTCGATTTGCGAATAGTCTAGAGCGAGTAATTTGTAACCACGTTCTGGGACGAAGGCTTGGCGAATGGCTCGACCAAGCTCGGTCTTGTTTGGAATGTTTTGCAAATTGGGCGATTGCGAGGCCATGCGTCCAGTAGCAGCCCCAGCGGAGATGAAGGTGGAGTGCAAACGACTCTTCTTGTCTAAGAGAGGAGGGATGGCGTCAATATAAGTGGAGAGGAGCTTAGAGAGCTCACGATACTTAAGGATGCAACCAATAATCGGATGCGTGCCATCTAGCTTCAAAAGTTCTTCCTCACGAGTAGAGTACTGGCCTCCAGCAGTCTTCTTCTGCCTCTTGCCGGCTAACCCCATCTTGGTGAAGAGGATCTCGCCCAAAACTTTTGGCGAATTAACGTTAAACTCCCCCCCTGCATGTTGCCAGATCTCCCCCTCCAACTTCTTCAACTCCTTGTGGTAAGTAATGGAAAGTTTATTCAAAACACCGGCATCTACCTTGACCCCACGCTCGTTCATTGCCTCCACAATTGGAATGAGAGGTCTCTCAATCTCCTCAAAGACTTTGCGCACCCCGCGCTTATCAAGCTCAGCTTCAATCAAAGGCTTGGCCTCCTCAAGTGAGTTGGCTCGAGTAAAGTTCAAAACATCTTCAACCTTTGGGTTAGTAATGTTTGAATCAATACACCACAAAGCCAAGCAGAGCTCTTTGGCCAATTGCCCATCATCACTTGTGGCCAGAAGATTCTGTTGGGAAGAAACGTCACGGACTGCGACGGCAGGAGTGGAGCGTGCATCGCCAGCAGGCGATGATAGCGCGTTTTTCCCAATAGAATCTTCTGGCCCTAGCACCCTCTTCACCCTCTCACTCAAAGTGCGGAAGCCAAGAGTCTTAAATAGTTCCAAAATTTTATTCAAATCAATATTCTCTCTAAATTCTGGTGGCAACTCGAAGTGAATCGGTGCATCAAGCCGAATGGTGGCAAGAGTTTTAGAGAAGAGCGCTTCCTCCTCATTTTCCTTCAACAAATTCCTCAACCTTTCTGGCTCGACCTTATTAATATTCTTATAAATATTTTCAATCGAGCCGAATTCTTGGATCAAATTGGTGGCCCCCTTCTCCCCAATGCCCTTCACTCCAATGATGTTGTCTGAAGGATCGCCACGTAGGCCCTTGTAATCAATCAGCCGCTCTGGGGGGAAGCCGAAGCGCTCCTTCACCGCCTCCTCGTCATAAAGGATCGTGTCGTTAATCCCCTTCTTAAGGGTGTAGACCTGCACTTGCCTCCCATCAACTAGTTGCATGGTGTCCATGTCGCCTGAGGCAATGACAATATCAAGCTTTGAGCCTCCAACTTTTAACTTTTTGGCTTTATGAACAATTGTGCCGATGATATCGTCGGCCTCAAATCCTTCAGCCGAGTAAACTGGGATATTAAAGACAGCAAAAATATCTAAGGCTCGTTTAAGTTGGAGCTCAAGATTCTGATCATTCTCCCTCCGACCAGCTTTGTACGCATCATAGGCTTGATGGCGGTGAGTTGGGCCCTCCAAGTCGAAACCAGCCACAATATAATCTGGCTTCAAATCCTCAATCATCTTTAGAAGCATCGCGACCAAACCATAGAGCGCCCCTGTTGGTTCACCTGTTGAGGAGGCAGTGAAGTCTGGTAAGGCGTGGTAAGCCCGATGAATAATTGCATGTGAATCAAGCAACACCAACTTGTAGCTTTTGGCTTTTGGCTTAGAAGTTTTCATATTCGATCTCGCGAGTTTCCTCATCAATAAATTGGAACTTGATCCTCTTGGCGGAAGCTGGGATAAGGCCCGGGACCCGCTCTGGCCACTCGATGAAGACTAAGTTTTCTGGCGCCTTAACAATCTCAGCCCAACCCAATTTCAAAAGCTCTCTCTCTTCCTCTAAGCGGTAAGCATCAATGTGAATAAAATTTTTGTAACCTCGCCAATCAATTTCATAAATCTTCATAATGACGAAGGTGGGGCTATGCATGTTCTCCCCCACACCCAAAATTTTGCCCACTTCTTGGGTGAAGGTGGTTTTGCCAGAGCCTAAGTCGCCCTCCAAGGCCACCACCATTGGCCCAGGGCCAAGATTCACCAGGAATTGTTCGGCTATTTGACGCGTTTCGCCCATATTTTTGGAGACCATCTTCATGGCGCCAGTATAGCAGAAAGAAATGCTCTTTGTTGTAGTATAATTCTTAGTATCTATGGTCGTCTTTGACGAAGGCAAACAACAAGACAAGCTCCGCGCGCTCCTTGGTCGTGAGGAGGAGGAGCTCGCCAGCACTCTTGCCGCTCATTACGGCGTGCCTTACATCGACCTCTCCACCCATTCAATCAATATTGACTCTCTCCGAGTCATCCGTGAGGCAGAGGCTCGCGAAGCTGAGCTAGCTGTCTTCAACATTGTGGACAAAAAGATCCAAGTCGGCGTCCTCTCACCGAAGAACGACAAGGCCATGCAAGTGGTGAAGCGCTTTGAGGAACAAGGCTACAAGCCAGAAATCTTTATGGTCTCCCACGCCAGTTTGAAAAAGGTTTGGGACCGCTACAAAGACCTCTCCTATTCATTTGAAACGAAGAGTGGTGCTCTCGATATTAGTAACGACGACATCCTAAGCATGGTGGAAGCGGTTAAAACTCTCCCAGATATTAAAAAGCAGATTGAGGAAGTCCTCTCTCTTAAGAAGGCTTATCGCATTTCACGAATTTTGGAAATTGTTTTGGCTGGCTCGATCTCTCTCAAGGCTTCCGACATCCACTTGGAACCAGAGACTGACAAGGTCCGCCTCCGTTACCGCCTCGACGGAGTGCTCACCGACATCCTCTTCTTCGACCATGAGACCTTCAACCTCCTCCTCTCTCGCATTAAGTTGGTGAGTGAGCTCAAACTCAATGTAAACACAGTGGCTCAAGATGGTCGCTTCACCGTAAAGCTTGGTAAGAGTGAGATCGAGATCCGCACCTCACTCATCCCAGGGCCAAATGGCGAAGCGGTGGTGCTCCGCGTCTTGAATCCCAATACAATTGGCATTGATATCGCCAACCTCAACATCCACCCCCTCTTACTGGAGAAGTTGCTTAAAGAAATTTCCCGCCCCAACGGCCTTATCCTCAACACTGGCCCAACTGGCTCTGGTAAATCCACCACCCTCTACGCCTTCCTTAAAAAGGTTTACACCCCCGAGATCAAAGTCATCACGATTGAAAATCCGATTGAGTATCACATTGAGGGTATTGTCCAAACACAGACTGACCCGGAAAAGAATTACACCTTCGCCGAAGGTTTACGAAGTGCTCTCCGCCAAGACCCAGATGTAATCATGGTGGGTGAGATCCGCGACGCTGAGACAGCCACCACCGCAATCAATGCCGCCCTTACTGGGCACCTCGTCTTCTCCACTCTGCACACCAACAATGCTGCAGGCACCTTCCCTCGCCTCCTAGACTTGGGAGTTAATCCTAAAGTTATTAGTTCGGCTCTCACTGTGGCCATGGCCCAACGTTTGGTTAGAACTTTGTGTGACTCCTGCAAACAAGAAGTGGCTCTAGCTGGTAGCACCAAAGAAATGATTGAAAAGATTTTGAGCCAAATTAGTGACAAGAGGTATTTAGAGGGCGTCCAACACGAAAAGATTTGGAAGGCGAAGGAGGGTGGTTGCCCAGAGTGTAATGGTTTGGGCTACCGAGGACGGATTGGCGTTCACGAAGTGATCATGGTTGATGCCTCAATTGAAAAGGCGGTCCTTAACAATCCATCGGAAAGAGATATCGTCGAAGCTTCAAAGTCGCAAAATCTCTTAAACCTGGTCCAGGATGGTGTGATCAAAGCCTTAAATGGCAAAACTTCGCTTGAAGAATTAGACCGAGTGGTAGGCCTATCTGTCTAGATATTGCTCCCCTGTTTGTTTCGTGGATAATGAAAGCTAGATATCCGGTGCGTAAATCTCTAAGCAACACTTTAGAGTATAACCAAAGCTAAACGATTCTCTTGAGGAGTGACCCAGCAAACGCTAGGCGCTACCAAGAACATCCTTAGTGAAAAGTCCAAAAGCCCGTAAGGGCCCGTTGCTTAGAGATTTATGAACCGGAACTGCTAGATTGCAGGACTAGTTCAAGCTTAGCACAGAAACATTTATATGTCAAGTAACCCCAGTAGCTCAAAATACCTCGACCAAGAGCTCCGACCGACCAGTTGGGAGGGTTACATTGGCCAAAAGTCGATCAAAAATAACCTCAAAATCCTCCTTAAAGCAGCTAAGGAGCGTGGTGCCCCGGCCGAACACATCCTCTTCTACGGGCCGCCAGGGCTCGGCAAGACCACTCTAGCCCACCTGATTGCCAAAGAGACGGGTAGGAACCTCAAGGTCACCTCTGGCCCAGCTATCGAGCGAGTGGGAGACCTTGCCTCCATCCTCACCAACCTCGCCTCGCACGATATCCTCTTCATCGACGAGATCCATAGGCTCAACAAGTCGATTGAGGAGGTCCTCTACCCTGCCATGGAGTCTGGTGTGCTTGATATTATTATTGGCAAGGGCCCTTCCGCTCGCACGATCCAACTTGAATTGCCACCCTTCACCTTGATTGCCGCTACTACACGCGTCGCCATGATCTCCTCCCCTCTCCGCTCACGATTCTCTGGAGGAGTCTTCCGCTTAGAGTTTTATACAAATGAAGAGATCGAGGAAATATTAAATCGTTCGGCCAAGGTGCTCGGGGTAAATTTGGAGGGTAAGGCTGGAGCCGAGATTGCGAAGAGGAGTCGCTTCACCCCACGCACGGCCAACTACTTCCTCAAGCGAGCGCGCGACTTCTCTCAAGTTGAAGGCAAGCCTCTCGACCATAAAGTGGTTGTCTCGGCCCTCGAACTCTTAGGTGTCGACAATTTAGGCCTCAACCCATCTGACCGAAAGCTTCTGGAAGTTATTGCCGACAAATTCCAAGGCGGACCAGTGGGTCTTGGCACCCTGGCAGCCGCTCTTTCTGAAGAGGAGGCTACGATTGAAGAGTTCAACGAGCCTTACCTCCTCCAGCTTGGCCTCATTGAGCGCACCACTCGTGGCCGCGTCCTCACCCCTAGAGCTTATGAGCACCTTGGGATGAAAGTGCCAGCCAATATTCAAAAGAAATTGTTATAAACCCATGGCAGGACATAATAAATGGTCAAAGATTAAGAGGCAGAAGGCAGGCACCGACGCCGCTAAGGCTAAAATTTTCGGCAAACTGAGCCGAGCTATCACCATCGCGGCGAAACTTGGCAGTGGCTTAGACCAAGCTATCGCTAAAGCTCGTGAGTTTAATATGCCCAATGACAATATTGATCGCGCTGTCAAAAAAGCGACCGAGGCTGGAAGCTCTCAGCTAGAATCCATAACTTACGAAGCTTATGGGCCAGGGGGTTGCGCCCTCATTATTGAGGCTCTTACCGCCAATAGGAACAAGGCCGCTCAAGAAATAAAATTTATTCTCTCCGAACACGGCACCCAACTTGCCTCTCAAGGCTCAGCTAGTTGGGCCTTTGCTCAAGAAAAGGACCCCTCGACTGGGCTCGGGGTAAACTGGAAACCAACCATGAGCGTGACCCTCTCTCCTGAAGATGAGCAGAAGCTTGGTGCCCTAATTGATGCCTTAGAAGAAAATGACGAAGTCCAAGAAGTCTTCAC
>CAYLKX010000015.1:5705-7616 GCA_964384735.1 uncultured Candidatus Saccharibacteria bacterium | reverse complement strand
TTCCGCATAGGCGGATTTTTTATGGATCCGGTAGTGAAAATTGGCCTCACACCGGAGGTGTATTGTAAATAAGGCCAATTTCTACTACAGGATGGAAATACGCAATATTGCTATCATCGCCCACGTGGACCACGGCAAGACTACCTTGACCGACTCTTTGATGCGCCAAATGGGGGCCGCTGAGGAGGGTGTCTCCATGGACTCCAATGCTCTCGAGCGCGAGCGTGGGATCACCATTTATTCCAAGAACACCTCCGTTTTCTACAAAGGTACCAAGATCAACATTGTGGACACTCCAGGCCACTCCGACTTCGGCTCTGAAGTGGAGCGTGTACTCCGCTCCATTGATACCGTGCTCTTAGTGGTCGATGCTCAAGAGGGCCCAATGCCTCAGACTCGCTTCGTACTTAAGAAGAGTCTTGAGCTCGGCCTCCGCCCAATTGTAGTCGTCAACAAGATCGACAAGCCAGCCTCCCGCCCAGACTGGGTGCATGAAGCAGTGCTAGAACTCTTCCTCGAGCTTGGCGCCAACAACGAGCAGATCGACTTCCCCACCGTCTTCGCCATTGGTCTCACTGGTGTGGCGATGAAGAATCTTGGTGATGAAAGGAAGGATCTCACCCCACTCCTCGACGTCGTTTTAGAACATGTTAAACCAGCCAACACCCCCGAGATGGAGGAGAAGCCTCTCCGCGCTCAACCATTTAACTTGGCTTACGACAACTTCCTCGGACGTCTTGCTATTGCTCGTGTTTATGAGGGCAAGATCAAGGCCAACCAAGAAGTTTTCATCAAGGATAGGAAGTATAAGATCACCAAACTCTTCACCTTCGAGGGCTTGAACCGCAAGGAGGCTGAGCAAGTGAGTGCTGGCGACATTTGTATGATTGCTGGTATCCCAGATGTTTACATTGGTGACACTGTCGCCGATGTGGCCAATGCTAAGAGCCTCCCAAGCATCAAGGTTGATGAGCCAACAATCTCGCTCGACTTCCTTGTAAACAACTCTCCATTCGCCGGCCGTGAGGGTAAGTTCGTCACTGGTCGTCAGATCCGCGAGCGCTTGGAGCGCGAGCTTGAGATCAACGTGGGCCTTAAGGTCGACTTCGATTCAGGCGAATTCTACCGAGTCTATGGTCGTGGCGAACTCCACATCTCGATCTTGTGTGAGAACATGCGCCGTGAAGGTTTCGAGCTCCAAGTCTCTCAGCCGAAAGCTATCATCAAGGAGGAAAATGGTGAGAAGACGGAACCATTTGAGGAGGTGGTTATTGATGTGCCAGATGAATATGCAGGAAGCATTATTTCCTCTCTCTCTGTGCGCAAGGCTCAGCTCATGGATATGAAGAATGAAAATGGCTCCACTCGCCTCATCTTCACCGCACCAACTCGTGGTCTCTTGGGCTACCGAGGTGAATTCGTCGTCTCAACCAAGGGGTTGGGCATCTTCTCCTCACGCTTCACTGGCTTCAAGCCTTATGCTGGTGAGATTGATCATCATGATGTTGGCGCCATGATCTCTATGGAGAGTGGCAAGTGTTTGGCCTTTGCTCTCGATAACCTCCAACAACGTGGCACCCTTTATGTTGAACCGGGTGATGAGGTTTATGCTGGCCAAGTGATCGGCAATGCAGTGAAGGGCGAAGATTTGTATGTAAACCCAACTAAGGGTAAGCAACTCACCAACATGCGTGCCTCTGGCTCTGATGAAGGCATCTTCCTCACTCCTCCATGGAAGCTCACTATTGAACGTGCGATGGAAGTGATGAACGCCGACGAATATATTGAAATCACTCCTAAGTCTGTCCGTTTGCGCAAGGTCTACCTCACTCAGCAAGACCGAGCTAGAGCAAACAAAGGTTTGAAGGATTAAACACAACAACCCCGGCGAAGCCGGGGTTGTTTTTTGTA
>CAYLKX010000015.1:0-5605 GCA_964384735.1 uncultured Candidatus Saccharibacteria bacterium | reverse complement strand
TACGACGCCTCCGTCCTAGAAGCTTCCGAAATTTATAAGGAGAAGAGTGGTGAGGAGTTAGTCAATGAGCAAACATACACCTTCACCGACCGTGGTGGCCGTGAGGTCACTCTCCGCCCAGAAATGACCCCCACTGTCGCTCGCATGGTGGCTCAGCAACGCCGTGAGCTTGGCTTCCCTCTACGCTGGTTCTCCATCCCAAACCTCTTCCGCTACGAGGCTACTCAGCGTGGACGCTTGCGTGAACACTGGCAACTCAATGTCGACCTCTTCGGCCTCTCTAGTGTTGAAGCTGATTTAGAAGTGATCCAAGTGGCCTTCCAGATCATGATGAACTTCGGTGCCAAGACCAACGACTTCGAAATCCGCATGAACTACCCTACTGGTAGCGATGAGGAGCTCAAGAGTGTCATGGAGCGTCTCGCAGAGATCGGCATTACCAACACGGTCGTCGACAAGACTCTCGCTCGTGGCCAAGCTTACTATACTGGTGTGGTCTTCGAATTCTTTGACACCAACAAAGCCAACCCTCGCTCAATCCTTGGTGGTGGCCGCTACGACAACCTTACAGCTCTCTTTGGCGACAACGAACTCCCTGCTGTTGGCTTCGGCGCTGGTGATGTCACGATCCGCGACTTCCTCGAGACGCACGGCCTCTTGCCTGAGTACCACCCAGCTACTCAGATTGCCGTCCTTCCAACCGACATCAATTTGGCCAAGGAGGTGCTCCTCACTGCCATGACCTTCCGCATGAACGGGCTCAATGTCTCAGTCGATTGGTCAGGCAAGAAGATTGGCGACATGATCCACAATGCAGACAAACTCAAGATTCCTTTTGTTGTGGTAGTAGGTCCAGATGAAATCAAGAGTAAGAAGTTTAAGTTGAAGAATCTCCGCACCGGGGAGGAAAAGGAGATCGACTTCAATGAAAAACCTGGGGAGCACAAGCACGCCCACGATCACAATCACGACCACCCCTCGACTCCGCTCGGGGCAAGCGAACACTACGGTCACGATCATGCGTAAAATTGTTTTCGATATCGAAACTCGCAACATCTTCAGCGAGGTGGGTAGTTCTGACCCAGCCAAACTTGATATTGCGCTAGTGGGCATCTACGATTCGGAAACTGATTCATACTCCTCATACTTACAAGAGGAGCTCTCTCAACTCTGGCCCATTTTGGAGCGGGCCGACATGCTCATCGGCTTTTACTCAGAGCACTTCGACCTCCCTCTCCTTAATAAATACTACCCAGGCGATCTTTCTAAGATCAAACACTTAGATATTTTGAAAGAAATTCGCAAGCAATATGGTCGAGGGATGAAGCTCCAACAACTAGCTGAAGGCACTTTAAAAACGACCAAATCTGGCCACGGCCTAGACGCGATTAAGTGGTGGAGACAAGGTGAGGTGGAGAAAATTCGCCAATACTGCCTCGATGATGTCCGGATCACCAAAGATATTTATGACTTTGCCGTTAATAACCAGAAGGTCTTCTTCAAAGAGGGTCGTGAGGTAAAAGAGGTTAAAATAGATACATCCGACTGGGAGAGTGGCTCCTCAAGCGCCATGACCTTCTCCATGCCATTTTAAAATTATGAATACCTTATTCATCTTTGGAGCCAAATATCTCTTCCTCATCTCACTAATTGTGATTGCGGTCATATTCTACCAAGCGAAGCCAGAGGAGCGCTGGCAAATGCTTAAATACGGAGCCATTATCCTCCCTCTCACCTACCTCCTTGGGCTCTTGGCTCGCGAGCTTTACTACGATCCAAGACCATTTGTCCTTGGAGGCTTCAATCCTCTCATCGACCATTTGCCCGACAACGGCTTCCCCTCCGACCACACCCTCCTCACCAGTAGCTTGGCCATGATCACCTACTTCTTCCACAAAAAGAGCTCTTTTTGGCTCTGGATCATGGCGGTGGCTGTCGGTGCATCCAGAGTTTATGTTGGCGTCCACCACAGCATAGATATTTTAGGTAGTATAGTTCTAGCTCTAGTGAGTGGTTACTTGGCTCATGTTATAATCTCTAAATTATGGAACAAACACACGAATCACATCGATACACTATTCCGCTAGCTATTGTGTTGGCGGGAGGATTAATCGCTTTAGCTATCTTCTTCGGCGGAGGCTCTAACCCTAGTCGCTCACTCACCGACACTCAAGATGCCAATATTGAGGTCCCAGCGGTAAATAATAATGACCACATCTTGGGCAATCCTGAAGCCAAGATCAAACTTGTTCAATACTCAGACACTGAGTGCCCATTCTGTAAAACTTTCCACAACACCTTAAAGCAAGTTCTCGCCACTTACCCCAACGATGTGGCTCTCATCTTCCGTCACTTCCCTATTGCCAACCTCCACCCTCGCGCTCTTAAGGAGGCTGAGGCTCTCGAGTGCGCCTCCGAGCTTGGTGGTGAGACAGCTTTCTGGAAATATCTTGACGAGATCTTCACTCGCACCAACTCCAACAACACTCTCGACCCAGCTGAGTTACCAAAGATCGCTCTCGCTGTAGGCATCGACACAGCCTCCTTCAACTCTTGCTTAGCTAGTGGCAAATACACGAAAAAGATTGAAGATAGTATTGCCGAAGCAGTTAAGGCTGGTGCTCGTGGCACTCCATACTCCATCCTCATAACCAAAGATGGGCAGAAGATGGCTGTGGGTGGAGCCGAGCCCTTCAACCTCTTGAAGGAGCGAATCGACTCTCTACTTAAATAGCCTCTTCTTTAAAGCGCAGTACTGGCACTCTCGCTCAAACTGATTGGTTTTAAACTGGCACTCTCTCCCAACCCACTCACCACTCTTGAGGCTCTTATAATATTCGGCAATCTCACCCTTGAGTTGAGTTACTTCCTCCAAGCCAACCTCTGGCTCGAAGACAATATCGTCATGCTTCTTAGCTTCTAAGAAGACGAGGCGATTGTTTAAACTCCCGTACTTAAGCTTAGAGCTCTGGAGCAAGAGCTCATACATAGCGAGCTGGCGCAAATAATCTTCAGAGGCCTTAGGCTGGCCAGTTTTAAAGTCTGTCACCCGCACTACACCCTCGTCATCCTCCAAAAGGTCAATCTTACCAGTAAGGGCCAAGCCGGTAGCCTCGTCGTGAGCCTTGAGACTAAACTCTGTCCTAGCCTTGTCGGCAATGTGAGGCAAAATCTCTTGCCCAAATGTCTTGAGAGCCTTATCAGCCTCCCGAGTGAAGCGGGCTCTTAAGATTGGGTTAAAGATCCGCATTTTATCTAGAATTGGCTCAAACTCATCAATCACCCTCCTCTGCTTCACACTCTCCTCGACCAAAGCGTGGACGAAGCTTCCGAAAAGAAGGGTCTCAGACTCCGGCTCAGGCAAACGCAAGAAGTTTCTAAAATACCATCGCCAAGGACAAGTGAGGAAGTTGTTGAGATGCGTCACCGAGACAGGAGTATTTTCAAAATTCTCTTTCACCAAAGTTTGAGCGAACTCCAGATCACTCCCCTTCACCGTCTCTACCGCATTTACATAAGCGAGCGGGTCAGCCTTGAGGACAAACTGCTCCGTCTCTTCGGCACTATGCTTCTCCAACATCTCTTCAGGCAATTGGGCAATAACTTTAGATAACTCAAGCTCACCGCCAGTGTAGCCGTGGGTAGCATACGAGAGAGTAACCTGCTTCTTGGCTCGAGTAACTCCCACATAAAGCTCACGCCTCACCTCCTCCTCACTTTTCTTGTTGGCGAAGCTTGCCACCTTGGTGGGGAGAGTGAAGCCCGCGCTCTTGCCTCTCATCAAACTCTTTTCATCTAAGTGAGCAAGCCAAACATATTCAAACTCAAGACCTTTAGAGGCGTGGAGCGTCATCACCTTCACCCCCGCCCCACCGCCAAAGACGGCCAGGCTTGGGTCCTCACCATATTCCTCCAATCGATCAACGAATCGCAAAAATTCTAGCAAACTCAACTTTGGATTACGCTCTATCCTAGAAAGAGCGAGGTGGAGCATGGTGCGCACTGACTCAATTGAGTTCAGCAATGTCTCTTGTTCATTGGTTTCAAAAAAGATTGCTTGAGCCACTCTTTGCACCAATTCATAAACATCACTTTGTGAGCCAACCAACTTCTTCAATTTAGGAAACTCCTCCACCACCAACTTGCCCCGCGCACTGTGGAGCAACCTTTGGGCCTCAAGGCCCTCAATGCCTGAAGCTTTGTCGAGTAGGAAATCGGCCAAATATACTTGGTTAAACGGCTCGCTCACCACTCGCAAAGCCCGAATGAGCGAGAGAGTCTCTGGTGAGTTGAAGAAGGATGTTTTGCCACTCTTGGCTACTGGTAAACCAAGATCAGAGAGGACAGCTACAGCACTCTTCACCTGGTAATTCTTCGGCACCAAGATCGCACAAGATTCAGGAGAGACACCTTTGGCCACCAAGGCCTTGATCTCTAAGCCGGCCCGCAAGATTTCGTCACGTTGGTACTCAGCCTCGACCAAGCGGATTGGATGATGAGCCTGGCTCTGACTCTTCAACTTGGCAGTCGCCAGAGCACTCTCGAAGATTTGGTCAGCTAGATCCAAAATTTCTTGGGTGGAACGATAATTATCAGTCAAGGTAATGAGCTTGCCACCGAATGTTTCGCGAAAACTCTCAAAATGCGCCAAAGAGGCTCCTCCGAAGCCATAAATAAGCTGGCGATCATCACCCACCACAAACAAGTTCGGCTCCTCAACCTTACCCCACACCGCTTCGAGGAAGCGATTCTGCACCCCACTAGAGTCTTGGTGCTCGTCAACCAACACATAGAGGTAACGCTCCAACACACTAGCTCGGGCGTCCTCTGAATTAGACACTAACTGGCAAGCCAATTCCAAAATATCGTCGTAATCTAACTTATTGCGCTCACGCTTGAGGGCTTCGTACTGAGCATAGAACTCAGCTGACTCCCAAGTTCGCTTCAAACGCTCGATCTTGCCCAAAGCCTCAGCCTTAAGAGCGCCCTTACTCTTGCCTCTCGAAGAAATATTCTCCGGATCCTCCTCAACCTGGCGAATCTCTGCCTCCACCATCTCTTTAAAATCGCTTGGAGCAATGCCTTCACGTTTCAAAAATGAGATAAGAGACTTCAAATCACGGAAGTTGTGCGCCCCACCAGAGCGTGGCCGGAGATATTGCCACTCCCCCTCCTCCAAAAGTTGATCGGCCAAAAGGATTGAGTCCCGCTCATCTAGAAGTTGCGGAGCAGAGGTGAGACCTAAGTGTTCGTAGAACTCATCGATCAAACTAGCGGAGAAGGAGTGGAAGGTGGAAACGGCCACTTGCGTGGAGCGTGGGCCAAGCAATCTCTGCAAACGCTCGCGCATAGCGCGCACACCAGAGTTAGTAAATGTAAGACACAAGATGCCGTCAGCGGGAGTGTCTGTCTTCTCCAAAATGTTGGCGATCCTAAGTGAGAGGACTTGAGTCTTGCCAGTGCCCGGCCCGGCAATGACCATGATTGGGCCGTCAATGGCGTCTACCGCTGACTTTTGGGCCTGATTCAACTTCTTGTACTCCTCGGTGAAAATGGAGACCTTTTTCATGCTTAAATTGTAGCATATTTACCTAACTTGACTTTT
>CAYLKX010000014.1:0-8710 GCA_964384735.1 uncultured Candidatus Saccharibacteria bacterium | reverse complement strand
ATTAGGGTCACCACCTAGTAAGACTGATGGCTTAAGCAACTTGCCCTTATTGGCTACGGCGGTGATAAAGCGCAAAACGTTGATCTGCGTCACCTGAGTCCCATACTGCCCAATAGCGGTGATGTAAGTATCACCGAGACGCCAATCATCGCCGAAGGTCTCTTGCTTCCACTCTGGGGTGGCAATTACTCCCGAGACCTCACCTGGTAGATCAACGTTGGTCTCCTCCTCCAAACCAAACATGGTGAAATATTTATCAATCAAACCAATCCCCAAACCCTTCTGCCCACCATAACCTCCACCAATCGTGTAGAAGTAAACGTCGGAGGACACTGCCAGAGCTTGCTTCATATCGGTCCAACCATGCGCCTTCCAGTCTCTAAAGATTGAAGGCTTCTTCGGATCATAAGGGTTAGGGATAGTGATCTGACCCGTACTCAAGATCGCCTTATTGGGGCTAATAATGTTCTCAGCCAAGGCCCCCACGGCCACCAGTGGCTTCACCACTGAACCAGGGGTGTAAAGACCACCCACCACCCTATTAAGGAACGGATTGGATTTATCTTTCAATAATTTAGTAAAGGTGTCTTGGCTCACTCCAGCCGTGAGAGCCTTCTGGTTATACTCAGGATAACTCGTGATGGCCAAGAGTTCGCCAGTGTTTACATCCATAATTGCTCCCGCTCCGCCGACGAATCGGCTCGACTGGGCTAAGGATTTAATCGCTTCAAATAATTCTGAAGTAAGTTTGGCATCGATTGAAAGGCGGAGGGTCTCGCCCTCTTTGGGCTTATCGACCACACTCTCCGATGTCACCTCGCCTGTCACATCACGCTCAACCAACTTCAAACCATTCTGCCCGCGAAGTAAGGAGTCATACTGACGCTCTACGCCATCCTTGGCTTGGTAAGAAAGGTCGTAGTAATAACCATTCTTATCAGCCTTAGGATACTTGATATAGCCCACCACATGAGCCAAGCCAGACAAGGAGGTGTACTGCCTCAAAGCAAATTGCTTCTCATCCTCGCGCAAAGCATTGCCAGCTAGCTCAAAACCATTGCGATCCAAAATTGCTCCACGATTGGCAAAGATAATGCCATGCTCCAAACGATTATTCTCCGAAGCTTGCACATACTTGTCTCCCTCCCAAATAGCCAAGAATCCGAGGCGGACTACAAATAAGACCAGGACTAGAACTAAAGTTGTTTTGAAGAAGAAGAAACTTTGGTGAGTCATAGGGCGCTCAATCCTCCCCTCAAGTGAGTGCTCCTCAAAGCCTGGAAGATTGGCTGAATCGAGGAAAATATCTTCCGGATTAATATCCGCGTACTTACGCTTCAAACTATTTCCTCTCAAACGACGTTTTAAGTTAGCGACAATCATATCTAGACTCTTAATTCATCCCTTAAGAGCACGGAGCCTAAAGTAATTACAAATACAAGTAGTGGCCACCAAGCCAAAAGACCTTCACCAGACTGACCATAGATCCCTTGGGCCACTGTGATCAAAATTAAACCCTCCCAATAAAACGGTGTGAGGAGAGCCATGGCCAAAATAGCTGGAACATAAAACCACCAAGGAGCCAAGGCAACTAAAAGAATGATGACCAGATCAATAATTATTCGCGTCTTCCTTCTCATGGCAAAACTTTAACAAATCTAATATCAAAAATGTTGGTAGGAGAGCTGACCAAGACCTCTTTAAACGCATCGGTTGGCTGAGATTCGACCGACTCTACCACTCCCACCAAAGAATAGCCGATATCAGCCGAAACTACCCTGTCTCCCACCAAGGACTCAACCTCTCTCGGTAATTTGATGCGGAAGTTGCCTCCCCCACGGCCCTCAAGAGTTACAGCCACATTGCCACGCTCCAAAATAGCAGGTGTCTCCTCACCAGGACTACTAAGAAGCTTGACCTTGGCAGAACTATTGAAAGCGTCAACCACCTTGCCCATGTAAGCCCCTTCAGGCAAGAAGACCTTAGCGCCCAAAACCACTCCATCATCTAAACCGGCGTCAATAATTACTAAGTCGTAAGGGCTCTGAGGTGGATGGGTGAGGACAGTAGCCACCAATTCATGACTCTTCTTAGAACGGCCAAGCATCTCGCTGAAGGCTTGCTCACGTGAGTTAGTAAGCTCAAGTGAGACAATCTGACGCTCAAGTGAAGCCACCTTACTCCTTAAGAGCTCATTCTCTTCGATCAAACTAGATTCTCTCTGCCAATGCTCAGTCTGAGAGCGGAGGAAGTTTGAGACCACATTTTGCGAATACCAAATTGGTGAGACGAGAGTAATCATTAAGCCTCGAGTAAATGGGAGGAGGAAGCTTAAAAGAACGAACAGAGCAATAACCGCAAAAACTTTTTGGCGTTGGAGGACTTTGAGCTTATTTCTTGGGAGGTAGTTCATCTTCGTTCTCTACCAGTATATCCTTAAATTGCTCCAAGTTTTCTAAAATAATGCCAGTGCCTCGTGCCACTGTACTGAGTGGATCAACGGCCACATAAACTGGGAGGTGCAACTCGTTTTCAAACAACTCTGGCAACCCCTTGAGCAAGGCCCCTCCGCCAGCCAAATAAAGCCCTCTTTGCATAATATCGGACACCACCTCTGGAGGAGTCGATTCCAAAACCTCGCGGGTCGATTCGATCAAAATTTCAATCGAGGCAGAGAGAGCCTCCCGAATATCGGTGTCAGTAATCACCACCTCCTTGGGCAAGCCGGTCACCAAGTCGCGCCCCTTCACTGGCATCTCAAGTGGCGCATGGGTTGGCAACACCGAGCCAATCGTAATCTTGGCCTCCTCAGCAGTGCGATCACCGATCAAAATTTTAAATTGATTACGAATATAAGAAATAATGTCAGAGTTAAACTTGTCACCAGCAATGCGCAAATTCTTGCTCCTCACTACTCCTCCAAGCGAAATGACAGCGATGTCGGTTGTTCCTCCACCAATATCAATGATCATATTACCGACCGGTTCGTGCACTGGTAAACGCATACCGATAGCGGCGGCCATGGGCTCCTCAACAATATGGACCTCCCCAGCGCCAGCATTCTTGGTAGCGTCACGCACCGCGCGGATCTCAACGTTGGTAATGTTGGAGGGCACGCCCACCACCACACGAGGTGAGAGCAACTTCTTGCCCCCACCGTGAGTGGCCTTGTTAAGTAAGTGAGCGATCATCTCCTCCGTTGTTTCGAAATCAGAAATCACTCCATCAACCAAAGGTTTAATGGCTGAGATGTGGGTTGGAGTGCGCCCGAACATGGCCTTAGCCTCGGTGCCAATGGCCACTACTTGGCCCGTCTTCTGGTTCACCGCCACCACCGAAGGCTCGTTAACCACCACACCACGACCACGCATGTAAACCAACGTGTTGGCTGTGCCAAGATCAATCCCCACATCGTGAGAGAAGAGGTCTCGCCACTTTTTGAAATCGAGTAAGGCCATTACTTGATAGACCCGATTAACTGCTCAAACAAAAGGTTGGAGACCTCGCCCGTCGCTCTGTCTTTGACCTCCAATAACTTAGACTCGAGAGCCTTGTCACCCACAATCACTTGAGTTGGGATGCCGATGAGATCCGCGTCAGCAAACTTCTCTCCCGCTCGTGCGTCACGATCATCAAACAAAACCTCTACGCCATCTGCTTGGAGTTTGGTATAAATCTCCTCGGCCCATTCACGCGACTTCTCTCCGATAGAAATAAGGTGAACCCTAAATGGCGCCACCTCCTTAGGCCAGACTAAGCCCTTGTCATCGCTAAAAATCTCAGCCAAAACACCAAGAAGTCTCGTCACGCCAATGCCATAAGAGCCAAGATAGACTGGCTGCTTCTCCCCCTTCTCATCCTTATAATAGAGATCGAGTTGTTCGCACTTCTTGGTGCCGAAAGTGAAGATATTGCCAACCTCAGCAGCCTTCTTCATCTCAAAGTCACTCATCTTGTAACCCATTTTGCTTAAGGTCTCCTCGTTGAAGATCTCCTCATTCAAAGCTACCTGGCCATCTTTGTGGACATAGATATTGTCCTCGCCAGCCTCACAAATAGTTTGGAATTCGTGACTAAACTTATCGGTGAAAACTCCTCCAGCAGCCGAGGTGACAAAAGTGATATCACCCAAGCCAACTCGCTTAAAGACGTTGAGGTAGGCGGTGGTGGTTTTATTGTAAAAATCCATGTGCTCCTCCTCACTTCGGCAGAAAGAGTACATATCTTTCATAATAAATTCGCGCCCGCGCATTACTCCAGACTTGGCTCGAGCCTCATTCCTCATCTTTGTTTGGAATTGGTGCACAAAGATTGGCAAATCGCGGAAACTCCCCACATGCTGTGTCATAAGTTGAGTAATTGGCTCCTCGTGCGACCAGCCGAAACCGACCTCAGCTCCATTCTTTAAAACAGATTTAAACCAAACATCTACCGCCTCATCGCTCCAGCGATCAGTCTTCTGCCATAACTCCTTAGATTGGAGTGAGGACATGAGGAACTCAGCTGAACCAATCTTCTCCATCTCCTCGGCTACAATCTTTTTGATCTTGCCGATCACTCGCCACCCCAAAGGCAACCAGTCATAAACCCCGGCCATTTCCTTATTTACGAAACCAGCTCTAGTAAGCAAAATGGCATTCTTTGAAACCTCATCAGCTGGTGCCTCACGACGGGTCTTGGTAAAGAGTTGTGTTTGTCTCATGGGAGATATTCTACTCGAAATCCACGACCCACTCAATCCTTACAATGGTTCTAGTCGGACCGGGTGAGGAACTTACAAACCACTAACGTCATGAATCGTCACCACCACCATAAGGATAATAAGGGCTAAGAAGCTAAGGTTGTTGATGATATTGAAAACAGTTGGGGGCACCTTCCGCCTCGTGGCAGACTCGATCAAGGCAAAAAGGATCCGCCCGCCGTCCAGAGCTGGGATCGGGAGTAAGTTTATAATCGCCAAGTTGATAGAAATAAGTGCAGTGAAGTCGAAGACTCCTCTCCAACCATAATTCACCACCTCCCTGGTGAGGGCAACCATCCCCACCGGTCCAGAAACACTCTCCAAACTAGCCTCACCAGCAACTAGTTGAATAAAGAACTGGCCCAAGCCTAGAAATGTCTCCCTGGTCCACACCAACATATTTTGTGCCCCAGCACTTAACCCATAAGAGATTAGCAAGAGGACTAGAGCAAAAATTAAGTTGAAGATTACTCCTCCAGCCAGAATAGCGATCTGCTGAGCATGATTCTTGCTGGCAAATGAGTCTGGGGTGAGAGCTTCTTCCGCATTTGGATTCTCCCCAGCGATCTTCACAAACCCACCAATCGGCAAAGCATTCAAGGTAAAGAGCGTGCCCTTATATTTAAAAAGACTCTTCAACCTTGGCGGGTATCCGAGACCAAATTCATCAACCCTCACGCCAAAGTAGCGCGCCACCAAGTAGTGCCCAAGCTCATGGACGATAACCAAAACACTTAAAATAATCAGGAAGACGATAATGAACATTGGAACTAATTACCCGTCAATTTCTAACTCCTTCTTCTCATACAACTCCTCGAGCTTGGCGTTAACTTCATCTACCTCCTTTTGCAACTTCTGCTCATTGCGCTTCTTGGTATCTTCATCAAGATCCTTGAAGCCTTGCAGAGCATTCTGCCTCTCATTGCGGACACGGATCCTCGCCTCCTCCAACTTCTGCTTAGCCACTTTCAAAAGGGCTTGGCGCCTATCGCTAGTTAGTTCGGGGAAGGAGACTCGCAAACCATTTTCATCCACAGCCACCGAAACGCCCAAGTTCGCATTCCTAATAGCGGTGTCGAGAGGTTTAATAGCACCCTTGTCCCATGGATTAATCCGCAAACTCTTTGGCCCCTCACCAAGGACGGAAGCTACTTGGTTAATTGGCATTTGTGAGCCGTACATCTCCACTCGCACTGAGTCGAGGATGCTTGGGTGAGCTTGCCCGCCACGGAGGCCAGCGTACTCGCCCTTAAGCCATTCTAAAATTTTGCTTGTGTCTAACATGCCACTATATTAACAGAGCTAGGTGCTCAAGCACCAGTCTAGAGGCCGAGCCTCGCTGGTCACTCACCTCTCGCATCTTATAAACCTCAGGCAACTTGGTATGGTTAAGCTCCCGCATCGCTAAGAGTAACTCGTCGAGGAAGTGCGAGAGGTTGAGCTCCTTCTCCGCAAACTTCTTGGCATAATTGAGACGCTCCTTCAAACTCATTTTGAGGAACTTCTTGGCCTCCTCGCCCATTTCATCTTGTTCCAAATTCTCCACCATAAGACGCGAGCGCAAGGTGGGCAAAATAGTTGAAGCCTCTCTCACATTGATGAAAAAGTGCATCCCCTCTCCTGGCTCCTCGAGCGTCTTAAGCAAAGCGTTTTGAGCCTCTGGGGTGAGGCGCTCAGGAGAGACGAGGGCCACCTTTTTGGCCCCGAAGGCTTTGCGCAAGGCCCAGTCATTTAACTTGCGAGCATCGTCAATGCCGAAGCTATCTGTTTTAAGTGAGAGGAAGTCTGGTGAACCTCTCAATTCAATCCCCAATTGGCCAAAGAGGCCGAAGACAAGGTCCTCGGCCTCTTTGGCTCCGCCCACCAAGAGATATGCGTGATGTAAGCTACTTGTTGTGAGCAATGTTGAACTATTGTGGTTTAACAACCTTGATCAACTCAACTTCGAACTCGAGAGTGGAGTTAGCAGGAATAGGGCCAACCTGTCTGTCGCCATAACCATACTCTGGTGAAATAGTAAGCATGCGCTTACCACCCTCCTTCATCCCGATCAAACCCTCGTCCCATCCGCGGATCACCTGGCCCACACCAAGAGTGAAGGTGATTGGCGTACCACGAGTAACAGAGCTGTCGAACACTTCACCATTGGTCAAACGGCCAGTGTAATGAGTCACCACTGTGTCACCAGCTTGGGCGGAGAGGCCAGAACCAGTAGTAATGTCAGCTGATCTAAAACCAGTCTGCACCGATGCGCCCCCAGCTTGCTCTTGTCCCATGTTGAAGATGTTAATTAATGAATCAGAAAGAAAGATATAACCCACAAACGCAATGGCCAAACTAATTGCTATCCACTGTCCTTTGTTCAATTGCTTCATGTTAATAAATAATGATTATTCTTTCATGATAACATAAAGTCATGACGAACAAACCTTACGTCCTCCAGACAATTACCAAGTACTTAGACCAACAAACCAGTGAGAGAACTGCTCGTGAGCGAATCGCCGAGATCGACCGCGAGTTTACCGAAGGCTTCCGCTTCATTGCAAAATATCCTAAGTCAGCAACCTTCTTCGGCTCGAGTAAGAGCGTTGAGGGCGACCCATATTATGAGAAGGCGCGCGAGCTTGCCGGACGCTTGGCCAAAGAAGCTGGCTACACCATCGTCTCAGGTGGTGGACCAGGGATCATGGAGGCCGCCGATCGTGGCGCTTATGAAGTGGGAGGCAATTCTGTCGGGCTCACGATCAAGCTCCCCGACGGCCAACCAACCAATAAGTATATTAAGGAGAGTATTGGCTTTTACTACTTCTTCGTTAGGAAGGTTTGCCTTGCCTTCGGCGCAGAGGTGTTCATCTTCTTCCCCGGTGGATACGGCACCTTGGACGAATTCTTTGAAATTATTACTCTCATCCAAACCAGGAAGATTAGTGGCACACCGATCGTCTGTTATGGTAGCGAATATTGGAACAAGCTCCGCGATTTGATGAAAGATGGCCCACTCGCAAGCCATATGATCAGTGAAGATGATTTGAAGCTAATAAAGATCACCGACAACCTCGACGAAATTGTAGAAATTGCCAAAAAAGCCAAGATGAATATCGACGTCCCCTTCGACCCTAGTTAAATGGCTCTACAAAGGGCTCAATTTTGGATCTAATTTAGTGCTTGACATTTAAACCATAGTGTGCTAGGATATATACAGACACGGGGTTAACAGCCCCCACAACCGCCCTCGTAGAGGGCAGAAACGGATTTAGACAATGATCCCAGCAGTGGTTCTCGGCGTTCTCCTCTCCCTCCTTTCCACCCTCGGGCTCGGCCTCAGTACGGCGTGCTGGTGGCCGTTCTACACGATCGGCATCCTGTCGATCGCCGGCATCCTCGGTGCGGCGGGCTGGGCGATCAGCCGGGCCTTCATCCCGAACAACCAGGGAGGACCGAGCTGGTGGGAAACCAACCAGTGGCGCGTGCTCCAAGGCGCCCTCGCGGCCCTCGTGGTGCTGGTGAGCCTCTGGCTCGTCAGCCTCTGGGCCAAGAAGTTGGCACCGGTGTGCGGGGTGGGGTGCGTCGGAGCCGTGTCGTCCCGAAACGACGACATGTCCCGCATGCTCCAGTGTGAGGAGTGGGTCGGCAAGGGCGACACCACCTTCACCGTCGAGCAGGACAAGACCTCGAAGGTCTACTGCTCGAAGACGGGGGACGGCATGATGGCCTCCTACGTCCAGACGGGCACGGAGACGGGCTCGTACCGTCTCGAGACGCTCGAAGGCGACGGCAAGTACCGCGTCTACGAGGTTTCGGCGACGAACGAAACCGTGGTGCAGGAGCGGATCCACCGGATCCGAGTCCTCGCCCACGGCCGGACGCAAACCATCAAGCTCACCGTGTTCTAAAAGGTGAGAAGTTCCAAAGACAAAAATGGGCGCTCCACCGGAGCGCCCATTTCTTATTGCTCTATTTGTTCCTCTA
>CAYLKX010000013.1:3775-12041 GCA_964384735.1 uncultured Candidatus Saccharibacteria bacterium | reverse complement strand
GGTGATGGTGTTGGCGTAAGCCTCGGCCACTTTGTGGATGTTCTCTACAGATGCATTGCCAGAATTGTTTAGAGAGATAAGGTTTGAGAGTAGTTGACGAGAGACCATGTCTGTCATGGTGATTGGGTCTTGGTTTGTTACCACTCCGCTGGAAGTTGCAGACCCATTTGGCGAGCCATTAAAGACGGAGATATCCACAGCCGGCCGATTTTGTTGGACAGCTTTGAGATTATCGGTCGTAGTAGTTTTAGAATTGAGGCGGTCGTATAAAGAGCCCGAGATTAATATGACCGATATGGAAAGAGCGAGAATTATTGGCTTTCTCATTACTTATTATTGTACCAAACAAAATATTTTTAACATCATAGGTATTGTGGGTTATAATGGCTTGATGAGAAGGTTCTTAAGGTTTAAGTATATACTCGTATTTTTATTCATCCCCCTACCATTGCTGGCTCTAGATCTTTCTAGATACGTGTCTCTACCATTTGGGGGTAAGGTCGTGGCCACTACAATTTGCACCTGCCCGGAGTCCGCTGGGAATCTATATATCACCATGTCCCCCTTCTTCTCTGGGGCGGGAGTTTCCGGCACCTCACCTACTGGGTCAGTTGTTTATGTGCCAGCTACCAGTAAGCTCTACGCCTGGTTTAGTATTGGAATAATTGGCACTTGGCACCTTGGCTCCTATAAACCAGGGGTTCAGTCTTGTTTGATGTTGGCCCCTCCCCCAGCTACAGGTTGTGTGCCCTTGCCAGCCGCTGGGACTATAGAGAGGGTCGGGACTAGTAGGCCTGCAACGAGGTAGGTTTACGAGGCGTTTTGTAGTTGTTGAGCCAACCTTTGCCAATTGGTGAGAGTGAGGTCCTCGGCGCGGGTGTTGGGGTCAAGGCTGAGGGTGTTGAAGGCCTTCTCTACCCTACTTTTGCTTACCACAGAGCTAAGGTTGGAAGAGAGCTTCTTCCTCTTACTCTTGAAGCCCGCCTTAATGAGGGTGAAGAACCACTCTTCGCTAAAATTGGTGAAGAATTGTTTAGAAATGTTTGAAATAGACAAGACAGCCGAGTCCACCTCTGGGGCGGGGGCGAATGATCCGGCCAAAACCTTGTCAACGTAGCGTGGGGTGCCGTAAGCTTTTACTGAAAGGGAGAGGATACTTTCTTTATTATTACGGGCAACCACTCTCTTAGCCACCTCGTCTTGGACGAGGAGCACTGCGAGGCTCGGTTGGGCTTGGTGGGAGAGGAACTTTTCCAAAATGGCGCCAGTAATGTTGTAAGGGATGTTGGCGATGAGCTTGTAGCTTCCAGCTTCTAGCCCATAGCTTGAAGGGTCGAAGTCTAAGATGTCTCCATTAATTAACTCAAGTTGGCCAGAGGCGATTTCTTGAGCAAATTTTTCTTTCAATAATTTATAAAGAGCGTCATCCTTCTCCACCGCCAATAAATGGCAACCAGTAGCCAAAAGTCTCTCAGTGAGAGCGCCTTGGCCAGGGCCAATCTCAAGTACTGTATCTTGGGAGCTGAGCTCCCCTGCCTCCACAATAGCCACTAGTGCTCGCTCGCTCCGGAGGAAGTGTTGGCCTAGAGATTTCTTCGCTAGCATAATGATTGAGCTTAAATGAGTTAGAAGTCGATATCAAGGAGTGGCCTCCTCCCACTCTCGGCGTAAGGATTCGTCTCTTGTTCCAAAAGTTCTTCAGGAATGTCGATGATAAATTGTGATGGCACATTGACTTGTTGCCGGCCGAAGATGGTGCGGAGTTGCGAGTATGAGAGGAGAAGATTCTTCCTCGCGCGAGTGATCGCGACATAGAAGAGGCGCCGCTCTTCCTCGCGCTCTTCAGGTGTCATGGCATCTTCATCCGCCTTCTCATGAGGGAAGAGGCCCTCCTCCAACCCGCTGACGAAGACAACATTAAATTCGAGCCCTTTAGCCGAGTGGACTGTCATGAGGCGCACTGCCGGCTCCTCCTCGCGTAATTCATCTTGGTCGCTCTGGAGTGCGCTCTCGGTGAGGAAGTCGAGGATCGCTTGTTCGGGCTCCAAGTTATCGTAACGAGTGGTGAAGCTTACCAACTCATAAGCATTTTCCAACCGACTATTACCGTCTTCGCCCTCCTCCTTCCACTCTTGCTCTAAGCCAGAATTTTTAATGATGTAGATTAAGGTTTGTGAGAGCTTATTTTGCTCGGCAAAACTCTTTGTATCTTTTAGAAATTGTTGGAATCTCCCCCACTTCAACTTCATAGCACTGGGGAGACTCTCTGCATCACCGCCAAATATTTTGGCCACTGTCGCCTTGCCAATACCTCTAGCTGGGACGTTGATAATGCGCTTGAGATCGGCCAAACTCTCTGGATTTTGCGAAGCACGAAGATAGGCAATTAGATCCTTCACCTCCTTGCGCTCGAAGAAGCGGAGCCCCAAGATCTGGTACGGCACGCCGTGGTGCATGAAGGCCTCTTCCAACACTCGTGACTGGAAGTTGGCTCGGTAGAGCACTGCAATTTCATCGGGCGAAGTGCCTTTACTTATAAAATTTTTCGCCTTGATGGCAATCTCCCCCGCTTCACTCGCCTCGTCGAAGTAGCTGAGGACAGCAATCTTCTCCCCCTTGTGGTTACTGGTGAAGAGTTTCTTCGGACGGCGGATTTTATTCTTTTCAATCACGGCGTTGGCTGCTTCAAGAATAGTTTGAGTGGAGCGGTAGTTCTCCTCCAAGGTGATCACTACAGTGCCTGGGTAATCTTCTTCGAAGGCCAGAATATTTTTAAGCTCAGCTCCGCGCCAAGAGTAAATGTTTTGATCGATATCACCCACGGCACAGATGTTGTGCTCGGGGCCAACTAAGAGTTTGCTAATTTCGTACTGCACGCGGTTGGTGTCTTGGTACTCATCGATGTGAATGTAGCGCCAAACATCTTGATAGTAGCGACGGATTGAAATGTTTCCCCTCAATAACTTCAACGTTTTGAGGAGGAGGTCGTCGAAGTCGAGAGCGCTGTCGCGCTTGAGGATCCTCTCGTACTCTGGCCAGACTTGAGCCACCATCTCGGCGGTGTAACCGTGCCAGTCACCATTCATATAGTCCTCAACACTGCGTCCGCGCCCCTTCTCTCTTGAAATAATGCTTAAAATTTTGCCAGGATCATTGGTTTTAGGGTCGAGGCCCACGCTCTGGAGAGCTTCCTTCACCGCTTTCTTGCTGTCGTCGCGGTCGAAGATGGCAAATTGCTTCTTAAGTCCAGCTGTTTCAGATTGCTCGCGCAAAATATAGACTCCGAGTGAGTGGAAGGTGCTTACAAATGGTTTGCCAGTGTGGGTAACGGGGAAATTGAGGTGAGGATCCTCGCCCAAAGCCCGCGAGACGCGCTCGCGCATCTCGCGGGCCGCCTTGTTGGTGAAGGTGATGGCCAAAATACTCTCTGGGGCCACCCCACTTCGCACCAATTGGCAGATCCTTTCAACAATTGTCTTGGTTTTGCCGGCGCCAGCACCCGCTAAGATCAAAACGGGGCCATTTACGGCCTCCACTGCGCGCCTTTGTTCCTGGTTTAGGCTATTCACTTACACACTATAACATGGCTAGACAACCAAACCTGAGGAGCTATAATTAAGACGTAAGAACACAAAACATTCACACAAATGGCTCTGTAGAGCCATTTGGCGTCTAACAAGACGTTTGAGTAGTTTAGCCAAATTTTTATCAAATCTCCCAATCTAAGCTCTGGTGCCTCTCTCCTATTCGTGGTCTCGTTGCTGGCCTCTCCAGCCGTTATTTGGGCCAAGAATACCTCCATCTTCACCAGAACGCCTGAGGTCAAAGCCGTTTCAAACTCTCAGGTTATGCCCATCTTGGTGGCCTACCATAATCCAAGCCAGGTTTACCTAGCTTCAGGCCTCTCTGCAATTATTGATCAGACCACCCTCGCTCCAAATACTGAGGACGGGAGCGCCTTCGTGGAGAGTGGCACCTCCGGTAACGGCCAGATTAGCACTTATGTCGTGAGGAGTGGTGACAGCATTGGCTCTATTGCCACCATGTTCGGCGTTTCGGCCAATACTATTCGTTGGGCCAACAACCTTTCAAACAACACTCTTAAGGTTGGCCAAGAGCTCGTGATCCTCCCCGTCTCTGGCGTCCGCCACACCGTGAAGTCTGGTGACACTATCGCCTCAATTGCAAAGAAATATAAGGCCGAAGCCCAAGATATCATTGCTTACAACGGTCTTGAGGAGCAGAAGTTAGCTATTGGTATGGAGGTTATTATTCCTGATGGTGAGATGACTGGTACCACCAAGTCCTCAACTCAGATTGTGAGCGGGCTTAAGGAGATCGTTGGTTACTACCTCCGCCCTATTGTGGGGGGGAGGAAGAGCCAGAATATTCATGGCCACAACGCTGTGGACCTCGCCGCTCCAGTTGGCACACCGATCCTCGCTTCTGCCGATGGTATTGTGCTCGTCTCGCGCACAGGTGGGTGGAATGGTGGTTATGGTACTTATGTAGTAGTGAGCCATGCCAATGGCACTCAAACGGTTTACGGCCACATGAGTGACAACTATGTGCGCGTGGGGCAGAAGGTGGCTCAAGGTGAATTGATTGGTCGCGTGGGTATGACTGGCAACACTTCTGGTCCTCACATCCACTTCGAAATCCGCGGTGCTAGGAATCCTTTCTAGCTTCTTGTTTTAAATATCAAACTTTTTTGGGCGGTATTCGATTGCTTCGAGGATGTGTGGAGTTTGAATAATTTCGGATCCAGCGAGATCGGCAATAGTGCGAGCCACTTTGATCATGCGATGGTAAACCCGGGGGGAGAAGTTGAGTCGCTCAGCGGCGAGGTTGAGAGTCTTCTCCGCCTCTTTATCCAACTTTACATGTAAGACCAATTCTTTGGCCGACATCTCAGCATTCTTAGAAATTTTAGAAGTTTTGAAACGATTAGCTTGCACGGCGCGAGCTCTCTCAACCAATTGTTTGAAATGTTTGCTCTCCTCCCCCACTTGCGCCTCACTCCCCAACTCAGTTGGAGCGACACGATCCACCTCAAGCCAAATGTCGATGCGGTCCATGATCGGGCCACTCATCTTGCGTCGGTAACGTTGGAGAGCTGACGGGGTGCAAATGCAAGGTTTACCGCGGAAGCCGTAATTGCCACACGGGCAAGGATTCATTGCAGCGACGAGGAGCACATTGGCTGGGAAGTGGGCTGTGCCCTTAGCTCTAGAGACGGCGATCACCTTGTCCTCAAGTGGTTGGCGTAAGCTCTCGATCACTCGCCTCTCAAATTCTGGGAACTCGTCCATAAACAAGACTCCGTGGTGAGCGAGGGTGACCTCGCCTGGGCGTGGGGTGACACCACCACCAACAAGTGAGACATAGGAGGCAGTGTGGTGTGGAGCGCGGAAGGGTGGGTTGGAAATAATGGTTTCGTTGAGAGTGCCAGCCACCGAGTGGATGCCAGTAGCTTCAAGCGCTTCGTCGAAGGTGAGTTTGGGCAAGATGCCGGCGAAGGCGCGAGCGAGCATCGTCTTGCCAGTGCCCGGTGGGCCGTACATCGCCACATTGTGGCCACCAGCCGCTGCGATGAGGAGACCTCGCTTCGCCTTCTCCTGACTTCGCACATCTTTGAAGTCGGTTGGAATATTGAGGATTGATTCAGCAACCTTGGTGACTGGAGTTTTGCTTAACCTCTTTTTATTTTCCAAATGTTCAACCAAACTTTTCAAATCTTTCACTCCATAAATATCGATCCCAGCAATAAGCCCAGCCTCCTCGGCATTGCGCTCTGGTACGTATAATTCTTTGTAGCCATGCTTCTTGGCAAATTGCGCTACTGGCAAAACTCCTCGGACTGGGCGGAGTTGGCCATCGAGCGAAAGTTCGCCAAGGAAAATTTTACCCTCAGGATCAAACTTCACTTCACCAGTGGCGAGCAAATATGAGAGAGCGATAGCTGTGTCGAAGAGGGCGCCCTCCTTCTTCACATCGGCGGGAGCCAATGAAACGATGATTTTGTGGTTCTTCGACTTTGGAGATTCGAAGCCAGAGTTCTTGATTGAGGCTGAAACGCGATCGCGTGACTCCTCTACCGCTTTGTCTGGCAAGCCCACAACATTGAACGCGTGCAACCCGCGCGAGAGATCTGTCTCCACCGTGATTGGAGTGACATTAAGGAGTTGAGTTTGGGCAGAGTAAACCTTGGAGAATGACATGAAACAATTATATCTCGGTTATGTGAAAAGGGAGCGTCATGATGACGCTCCCCTCTTGGTTGCCCTCTTGCCCCTCCCGTCGAGCTTCCACTTGATCTGGATGCTCACAAGGCGTACTCGTCCATCGGCTTGGCGAGAGATTTCACTCAGGATGCCGAGCCCCTTCTCTCCGATGACTTCGCCGAAGTCTTCGAACATGGCGAAACCATTGTTGGGGAACGGCGCCCAGGAATCATGAGCCTCAGGCACTCGTTCACCGTTCTTCATGGAGTTGCCATACAGGATGAGTTCTTTCCATTCGCCCAAAGCCACAACGTAAGGGCCCTGGTCTCTGAGTTGGAGGAACTCTTCCTTGCTCTCAGCAATCTTCAGGTTGAGCCACACATTGCTACATGCGAATCGTTCATGAGCGAAGTGCTTCCTTCTTTGGAGATATGAATTCCAAAGCTTGTCATAGTTGCTAAACAACTTCACTCCGTTTGTGCGCAAGTTCTCTGATGAGAGAGTCTTGCTACCACCAGTTGATGTCTTGGGTCCGAAGAGGCCCACAGCACTGCCTGGTTTCTGGGGATCTCCGCCTCGGTACATGATGATGGCGTAACCACTCTCTTCTCTCATGGAGCCTCCAATTCAAAACTGGTCTGAGGTAGATAATACTTTTATCTCAAAATTTTTCCACCAACCTCAATTACATATGAGCCTTGCAGGTCTTGGCTGAAGGGTTGGCTTCGAGACGATCCATTTCAATCTCAGCACCACACACCTCACACTTACCGTAAGTACCATCTTCCAAACTCTCCAGAGCTTCAAGCACTTCTTGGTGACGAGTCTCGAGAGTATTCATCACTGAGGCGTTGTCTTCGTACTCTTCGATCGCATCGGCGTTAGTATTGTCATCGGCTTGCGAGACATCGCGGTCCTTAGAGACAGGCTCCCAATCGCCAGCTTGATCTAGATTCTTTTGCCCTACATCATTCATTTCACGTTCCAATAAAGCCTTCTCCGCTTCCAACTTTTGCTTCAAGTGTTCGTAATTATTCATAGGACCATCTTAGCGAGAGAGCTTCTCTCTGGTCAAGCGCTCAATGATAGTGTCGAGGGTGGTGAATTGATCTGTCACGATAAGGTACTCGCTGTTGTAGAAGGAGTAAAGGAGGACTGGCGTGCTGGATTCATTGGAGTAGAGCGCACGAGTGTCCTTGTTGCGCCAAATAATATCTTTGAAATTGTTGCGAGTTTGTTCTAGCCCCTCTCGGTTGGCGAAGAAGCCAGAGAGGTCGGTGGCCATGCTCCCCTCCCATGCCAGCATGCCGGAGAAGGCGTTGGGGTAAGAGTTAAGTTTAATAATGAAGAAGTGGCTTTGGCCCAAAGCGCCGAGCATCGGTGCGCTCTCAAATGAGCGCACGAGTGAGCCAGGCACATTGGCGCTGATGAAGTTGAGGATATCGCCAATGCTGGCTTGCTTGGTAGTGGTGCCAACACCAAGACTCATCACTACATGGCGAAGTTCAGTAGGTTTGATCTCAGCCAACGCTTGATTAAATTGAGCGAAGATTTCGTCTCTGGTGAGATTACTAATGTTCAACTTCGCCTCACTCTCAGCGGTGATAAATTGCCCAGCTGGGCGTTCAACTTTAGGAGGAGTAACGTTGGCTTGATATAAGTTGTATGAATAGTAACCACCACCACCCGCAAGAGCGAGGAGTAAGAGGCTGATCAACAAATAGCTTATAGAGCTACTCTTGGTTGGAGTTGGGGCTTCGGCTCGAGCATGCTCCTTGCGGGAGAGTGAGACGAGAGACTCGTTTTGTTTGGCGAGAGCCTCGGCTACATCACCTTGGAAGGTGCGGATTTGCTTAAGCTCCGGTGCTTGGCTCGGCTGGTTTGCTTGCGGTGTTGTCTCTCCTTCTGGCATTGCCACCCATTATAAGATATTTTCGCGGATTTTTATCGAGGTCGAAGAAGTCGTCAGCCGCCTCAATCAACTTTGACGAAGAAGATTTGCCGAAGCAGACCACCTCCACCTGAGTGCCGTGAGTGTTTTG
>CAYLKX010000013.1:1687-3675 GCA_964384735.1 uncultured Candidatus Saccharibacteria bacterium | reverse complement strand
GCCTTAGCGTGGTAAAGGTTCTTGGCTGAGTGGTAAATGTTGGCTGTGTCGATAAAAATCGCTACACGTTGAGCCTTGTGTTTGATAACTGACATAAAAATAGAAATTAGCTTTTAAGCTAGCTGGCTAATTAGCTTTGAAGCTAAGAAGCTGGGTGCGATTTACTTTTTGAGACCGAGCTTTTTCAAAATAGCACTAGCGCGACGAGGAGACTTCTTCTCCAAGTACTTAATATGAGCTTGGCGGTCAGCCACCATACCAAGAAGGCCTCGGCGGGAGTGGTTGTCCTTAGCATTGCTCTTCAAGTGCTTTGAGAGGTCCTCAATGCGCTTGGTTAGTATTGAAATTTGCACCTCAGGAGAGCCAGTGTCACTCTCGTGAACACCTGCTTCCTTGATTAGCTTCTGCTTTTTGGTCTTAGAAATCACGTTGTAATAATAGCATGTATGGAACCAGATTGCAAGGGTCTTTATAGCCCTCAATTTCAAGGCAAAATAGCTAATTTGACAAATTCAGATGAGTTCTATATACTAATAGAGTAATAAGTTTGATACAGAGAAGGTCGCCCGAGGGGCGACCTTCTCCCGTTCCACCTTATTCGATTATATTCGTTAATCATTCGTATAAATATGTTCGATCTTAAAGTCATCAATTCAGTGCTTGGAGAGCTCGAGGAGACTCGAGGCATTTCCCGCGCCTCACTTATTGAGGCTATCGAGGCTGCTCTTGCTACCGCCTATAAGAAGGAGTACGGCAAGCGTGGTCAGATTATCCGCACCAAGTTCGACCTCGCTTCTGGTCAGACTGAATTTATGCAGGTGAAGGTTGTCGTTGACCCTTCTACCGTCATTATGGATCTAGACGAGGAGGTAGCCGATGAGGATACTCGTGAGTACTACAACCCAGAGCATCACATCCTTCTTGAAGATGCTAAGAGGATCAAGCGTGACGCCCAGTTGGGTGAGGAAATCGTCTTCCCTATTGAGTCTAAGGGTGACTATGGTCGCATTGCTGCTCAAACTGCTAAGCAAGTAATCATGCAAAAGATTCGTGAGGCGGAAAAAGTTCACCTCGTGCAAGAGTTCGGTGCTCGTGAGGGTGAGATCGTCACCGGCACTGTCCAGCGTATTGAGCGTGGCAATGTCTTCGTTGATCTTGGTAAGGCCTCAGGTCTCCTCCCATACGAGGAGCAGATTCCTGGAGAGCGCTTCTCCCAAGGTGAGCGTCTTCGCGCTTATCTCTACCGTGTAGAGGAGTCTCCACGTGGCGTCTTCCTCCGTCTCTCTCGTTCACACCCTAAGTTCCTAGAAAAGCTTTTCGAATCAGAGTCCCCAGAGCTTGCATCTGGTAGCGTAGCTATCAAGGCCATTGCTCGCGAGGCTGGTTATCGCTCCAAGATTGCTGCTCTTGCCAATGACTCACACATTGACCCAGTCGGCGCTCTTGTGGGTGGTCGTGGTGTCCGCGTTTCGACCGTGATGGCTGAGCTCCACGGGGAGAAGATTGATGTCATCGAGTACTCTGCCGATCCAAAGAAGTTTATTGAAGAGGCTCTCTCTCCTGCTAAGGTCCTTGATATTGAGATCAATGAGGAGGAGAAATCGGCTCTAGTGCATGTCGCTGAGGATCAGCAGTCTCTCGCTATTGGTAAGGGTGGGCAGAACGTGCGTCTCGCTGCCAAGCTTACTGGTTGGAGGATCGACATTAAATCTGCCTCAGGCGAGGAGTTAGCTGTGGCTGAGGCAGAAAATCCTAAGTTCTAAGCTCTAAATTCTAAACTTTAGAATTTTGGAATTTATTGCCTTGGATTTGTTTAGGATTTAGAATTTAGAAATTAGGATTTAACTTGTTATGGCAAACATCAAACACAAACCTTCGAAGTACATGCTCAACCTGTTGCACGTCCTCCCTCCTTTCGTTGAGGGCAAGGATGATGTCGTCAACACTGTTGTTGAGATCAACCGAGGCACAATTAACAAATACGAAAT
>CAYLKX010000013.1:0-1587 GCA_964384735.1 uncultured Candidatus Saccharibacteria bacterium | reverse complement strand
TCCTCACCACTCAAGGGTTTTACCCTGAGTTAGTCGAAGGGTATAATGATTAGAGCTCCTTCGGGGGCTCTAATTCATCATGATGAAAAATTTAACCAAAGTTTCTTTAGCTACTGCCCTTATGCTAGTAGCCACCACTGCCTTCGCTGCTACCAATAGCACTGAGAAGGCTCGTGAGGCAAAGACTGCCACCTCAAGTGTGAAGAAGGTGGAGAAGATGGAAGATCGTTTCAAGTCCATCTCCGCTAAGGCCGTTGAGGATCTCACCAAGACAGCCGACAGGCTTGAGGCTGTGGCAGTAAAGCTCGATTCCAGGATTGAGAAGTCGAAAGCTCTCGGCAACACTGCTAGCTCCACTGCTCTTGTGGCAGAGGCTAGGAAGCATATTGCTGAGGCCAAGGCCCTCTTCCCCGCTCTTTTGGCCACTAAGACTGGCAAGACTTTGGGCGAGAGTGTCTCTACTCTTCGCAAGGCTGTAAACAGCGCTAAGGTTCACTTAAAAGAGGCTCACAAGGCTCTCGTCGAAGCCAACAAAGCTCTACCAAAGCAGAATAAGGAGAGGAGTAAGGAGGTAGAGACTGAGAATGAGCAAGATTAGTTAATAAAATGGATCAGACAGAATCAGGTTCCAAGAGCGGTTTGGGTCTCACTATCGCCATCATCCTCATTATTGCGGTGTTGGTGGTGGGAGCAGTTTACTTCTCTCGAGGCGCCTCCCAAATTCCAGGTGACGACACCTCAGGAGTGGTGGGCACCCCAGAGGCCGACAGCGCCTCAGCTATCGAGGCCGACCTCAACTCCACCAACGTGGACGATGTCGACAAGACTCTCGACGAAGCTTCAGTGAACGCTTCGTAATCACCTTAAACCAAAGGTGCAAGCAAAAATCCGCTCACTTCTGAGCGGATTTTTGCTTCTTGATTTCAAACAAACTTTTAGCTAATCTAACCGCATGTCTTACTTAATTCCAACCGTTATAGAGAAGAGCCAGTTCGGTGAGCGGGCTTACGATATTTACTCTCGCCTCCTCCGCGAGCGCATTATCTTTGTTGGGGGCCCTATCGATGACGATTCGGCCAATATTGTGATTGCTCAAATGCTCTTCCTTGAAGCTGAGGATCCAAAGAAGGATATTACTCTCTACATCAACTCTCCTGGGGGCTCTGTCACTGCCACCTTAGCCATGATCGACACTATGAACCACATCAAGCCAGATGTTTCAACCGTTTGTGTCGGGCTCGCCGCTTCGGGTGGTGCGTGGCTCCTCTCCTCTGGGGCCAAGGGCAAGCGCTTCGTCCTCCCAAATGCTGAAGTGATGATCCACCAGCCTCTTGGTGGTGCTCAAGGTCAAGCCTCAGATATTGCTATCACCGCTGAACATATTATTAAGATTAAGAAGAGGTTGGTTGAGATGATGGCCAAGAATACTGGGCAAAGTGTGGCTAAGATCGAGAAGGATCTCGACCGCGACTTCTTCATGTCTGCTGACGAAGCCAAGAAATACGGTATTGTTGACAAAGTCCTCTAAATTAAGGTATTTTAAGGGGGTTCAAATTGTAAAAAATAGCTTAGAGCTTCCAGCTGAGG
>CAYLKX010000012.1:0-12137 GCA_964384735.1 uncultured Candidatus Saccharibacteria bacterium | reverse complement strand
TAGCTCAGCTGGTAGAGCAGATCCCTCTTAAGGATAAGGTCGAAGGTTCGATCCCTTCTGGACGCACCGCGGATATTGGGGGTCGAAAGCCGGAAGCCGACGGGCTGAGGCGGGGTCGAGAGACTTTTCGACAAAAAAGGACTCGTGACCGATCCCTTCTGGACGCACCATGTCGAGGTGGCGAAATTGGCAGACGCACCACGCTTAGGACGTGGCGGGGTAACCCGTGGAGGTTCAAGTCCTCTCCTCGACACAAATATATAAATAAGAAAGGCCTGCGACGATGTTTTGTCGCAGGCCTTGTGTCCTACTTGCTGTCCACCTTCATCAGGAAGGCGAACTTGTTCCACTTCTCGGACTTCCGATCGAGATGGCCTTCCAGCCACTCGAACGAAAGATCCCAGAGCCAGGGGAGTTCCCCCTTCTCCGCCTTGATGGAGAAGAGGCCATCGCGGTGGCGCATCTCCACGGAGCTGAAGTCCGTGTAGACGTGCCACCCGTTGGGCTCGTCCCTCGCGTCCCCGTAATCGGGGAAGAACCCGAGAGACTTGCCACCCCCAACGATGGTGATGATTTCCTCACCACCACCGCAGAAGTACTCGAAGAACAGATCCTCCCCAGGGAGGGGCTCCGAGCTGTGGTAACGGGAGAACCCCTCCACATCACCGTGCCCGGTGACCCAGAGAGCCTCCTCCATGCTGAGGCCCTTGATGAGCCTCTTCTTGATCTTGAGAATGGCCATGTGGCCACCTTTCTGGCGCGCCCTGCGCACCTTTTGAGGTTCCCTCAAGGCGAAATGCCTCGAGGGGTATTCAGTCGCGCTCAGCGCGTGTGGGGCAGGAGCACCAGCTCCTGAACTGTCTTTTTATATACTAGCATAGTATAGATTATTTGTCAAGGACTTTTTATAATCGCAATTTTAGCCTTTATATAAGCCACATTTTGTGCTATATTAATAGCTCATAAAAAGCACTTAGAAATTGATGCTCAGAGAGTCTGGAAACCCATTTATAGACACCATTAGAGTCACCGGTAAGGGGGTGGGCTACTTCCCTATGCCGGACTCTGACGAAGATTTTGAAATTGCTCCAAGCGACTTGGCGACGGCCTTAAACCGCGACACTGTGCGAGTTGAAGATTTGAAGCGTGAGAACCAGTACGGTCGCAAGATGGCCAAGGTGGTGGAAATTGTTGAGCGCCACAAGACAGAATTCGTTGGTAACCTTGATGAGACTCCGCAAGGCTTCTTCCTTATCCCTGATGATAAGCGCATGTATCGAGACATCTTCATCGTAAATCCTAAATCTAAAAACCTGAATCCTAAAGCGGGTGACAAGGCTTATGTCCGCCTCACTGAGTGGACAGATGCCACGAAGAGCCCGAAGGGTGAATTAATCCGCATCATTGGCCGAGCTGGTGAACACAACACTGAGATGGAAGCCATTGTTTATGGAGCTGGATTTGAAGTTGGCTTCCCCACCGATGTAGATGCTGAGGCCGATGAGTGGAAGGTGAAGTGGGAGAAGGCCGACCACCTAGCTGATGGTCGTAAGGATATCCGCAACATCACCACCTTTACCATCGATCCAGTGGATGCCAAAGACTTCGACGATGCGATCTCAATCCGCCACTTAGACAATGATGACATTGAGGTGGGTGTCCATATTGCCGACGTCTCCCACTTCGTCGTACCAGGCACCGCCTTGGACAAGGAGGCTCGCCATCGTGGCACCTCGATCTACCTTGTGGATCGCACGATCCCCATGTTACCTGAAGTCCTTTCCAACGACCTTTGTTCACTTAATCCAAATGAAGACAAATACGCCTTCTCCGCTATTTTCGTAATGAATAAGGAGGCTCAGATTAAGGAGCGTTGGTTTGGCAAAACTTTGATCAACTCAGACAAGCGCTTCACTTACGAAGAGGCTCAAGAAGTTTTGGACAAGAAGGAGGGCCCATTCCTTGCTGAGCTCACCCTCCTCAATGAGCTCGCTTACAAACTCCGCGCGGAGAAGGTGAAGAAGGGCGCCATCGACTTCGAAACAGAGGAGGTCAAATTTGAGCTCGACGAGGCCGGTCGCCCGATCCGTGTTTATAAAAAGGAGCGTAAGGATACTCACAAACTTGTGGAGGACTTCATGCTCCTTGCCAACCGTGAGGTGGCCACCTTCATGCACATGGAGAGCGCCAAGAGTAAGGGTGCCTTCGTCTACCGCATCCACGATGCTCCAGATAGGGAGAAGATCGTGAACTTAGCCACCTTTGTAAAGGCTCTCGGCTTCGAGCTCAGACACCAAGACGGTGAGACTACCGCTCAAGATATTTCTAGAATGCTTAAGTCTGTGACAGGCACTCCGGCTGAGGCCTTAGTCAAGACAGCGGCCGTCCGAGCCATGAGCAAAGCGGTTTACTCCACCTCAAATATTGGGCACTTCGGCCTCGCCTTTGAATACTACACTCACTTCACCTCACCGATCCGCCGTTACCCAGATCTCATGGTTCATCGCCTGCTCCAACGCTTCCTCAAACAAGGCAAGATCGAGCAAGATGAGGTGATCAAATATCAAAAGCTTTGTGACGACTCTTCCGAGCGTGAGATGGAAGCGGCCGAGGCCGAGCGCGCCAGTATCAAATACAAGCAAGTGGAGTACATGGAGAGCCGAGTGGGGCAAGAATTCGATGCCACTATCTCTGGTGTTTCCGAATGGGGTATTTATGTAGAGGAGACCAACACCAAGGCTGAGGGTATGGTCAAGCTCCGTGAGATGAAAGACGACTTCTACGAGCTCAATGAAAAGCTCTATGCCATTGTGGGCAAGTCTACCGGCAAGAAGTTCTCTCTCGGTGACAAGGTGCGAGTGAAATTGATGAGCGCCGACCCAGACAAGAAGGTGCTTGATTTCACATTAATATAAAACTGGTTTATATTAATTTTTAATCTTAACATTCTCAGCGATCGCTAGAAATGTTAATGAGGCTTGGATCTTATTTCATTCCTTATTTGGCCACCTCTGTGGCCTCGGCGAAGGAGATTGAAAGGACTTTAGACACACCATTGGAGCCCATGGTCACGCCATAGATCATGCCGGCTCGACTCATAGTCTCACGATTATGAGTGATCACAATAAGCTGAGAGAACTTGGCTAAATGCTCGATCATGTCGCCATACTTCTTAGAATTGGCTTCGTCCAAAGCGGCATCAGTTTCATCAAGAATAATAAATGGTGGAGGATTCACCGCTGAGACGGCAAAGATGAGAGCAATGGAGGTAAGAGCTCTCTCGCCCCCTGAGAGCATCATGAGGCTCTTCACCTTCTTCCTCGGCAAAGAAACTTTGATATCAAGGCCTAGCTCGGCAGAAGATTCTGGAGCAAATTCTGGCCATGCAGGCGAAGCCTCATCCGAAGAATTTGGGAGAGAATTTTCTGCCGAGCCTTCTTTAATCAGCACCAATTCCGCCTCACCGCCATCGAACATTTTGGCAAACAACTTGGCGAACTCTTTATTGATGTTATGCAAACCTGTTTCAAATTCATTAGCCAAACGTGTTTCTAAATCACGAATAAGATCTTTAAGAGCGTTGGCACTACGCTCCAAATCGGTCAACTCCCGAGCGAGGAACTCATCGCGCTCTGAGGCTTCACGATACTCCTTGAGGAGCTCCTCGCCACCAGCCACTGAAGCCTCCTCGAATCTAGCTCGCAAACGCTCAAGTTGATGCCTCCTTTCATCCTGCTTATCTCGAGCGGAGTCGAGTGAGCCCACCTCAGACTCTTGGTATTTGAGGATCTCACTCCCGGCCATATGAGCCAAATCTTTAAGCAAGGTTCTAAAGGCTTCGTCCTCACGGCGCAAGCGCTCCTCGCTCATCTTGAGCATATTGAGTTGTGAGACAAGCTCCCGCTCCAAAGCCTCACTCTTCAGAGCTGTGCGCTCGGCCTCAATGATCTTGCGCTCACGCTCATCGGCCAACTTAAGCTTGGCCTCGAGCTCCACCTTCCTCTGCTTCAACTCAGGCACCTTCTGCCCCAGTTCAGCAATGAGCTTGGTGTCCTCCTTACTCTTGCGCTCAGCAATGAAGCTCTTGAGGCGCTCCAAAATTTGTTTAACATCAAGCCAACTCTTAACCTCCTCAAGTAAGTCCTCCACCTCTCGCAAACGAATCGTCTTGAGCTCCTCGCGCTCTGCGCGCGCCTTCTCCGCCTCGATCTGACGCTCACAAGATTCAATCTGGCCATCGATCCTGCCCAACTCACGTGAGGCTTCGTCGCGCTCAGCTCTAATTTTGTTGAGATCCTTCTCCAAATTCATAACCTCCTTGGCCTCCGCACTCTCTTTGGAAAGCTTTTTAAGCGCCTCATCTATTGGTGCTCGCTCACGAGATAGATTAGCTCTCGTCTCCACCAAGTAGCCCTCCTCAATCTTGAAATATTCCTGCGCCAACTTAGTAAGCTCGGCTCTAAGGCCCTCCGTCTTCTCCAACTTTTCAACCTGCTTCTTGAGGAAGCGAAGGTGAGGAGCGATCTCCTTCCTCAAAGCTTCCACCTGAGAGATATTTTCAAAAGTTTTATCGAGCTTCCTCTCACTCTCCTGCTTCTTGTATTGATAAATCTTAAGGCCAAGGGCGTCCTCGATCATAGCCTTCCTCTCCTTGGGGCTTGCAGAAATAATCTTGTCAGCCTCACCTTGCGAGATGATATGGTGGCCAGAAGCGCCAATATGAGCCTTGCTCAAGAGCTCTACCACATCTTTGAGCCTCACCACTGAACCGTTGATTAAATATTCGTTGGTGCCGTCACGGTGGACCACACGCTCAACCGACACTTCGTCGAAGCCGAGGTCAAAGACCTTTTGCTCATTATTGAAAGAGACTTTGACTGAGGCTCGATTGCCACGGGGCTCTGAGGAGGAACCATTCCAAATAAGATCCTCACCGCGCTTACCACGCATACTCTTCATACTCTGCTCACCAAGCACGAAGCGGAAGGACTCCGCCACATTACTCTTGCCAGAGCCATTGGGGCCCACAATAGACGAAATAGGCGTGTTGAAAGCGAAGACATTCTTCTTCGCAAAGGATTTAAATCCCGAAATCTCAATACTCTTCAAATACATCCGGTACTAGAATTTTAATCTGCTAAATTATATTGCCACACCCGAAACCCTCACTCCCGATCAATTCTCACATAATGTATCTCCTAATTAAGATTAAAATTTCAGTACGGGATACATTTGCTAAATATTATAGCAGAACTCTACCCCCAACCCTTTTCCTTAAGCGCGCTTTTGGCGGCCTCCTGCTCGGCGTCTTGCTTAGATTTGCCCTCGCCCTCACCCATCACAGTGTTGCCCACATACACCACTACAGTGAAGCGTTTGTCATGATCCGGCCCGCTCTCACGAATTGTTTTATAAACAGGAGTAACGCCCTCATACTCTTGCGCCTTTTCTTGGAAGAGAGACTTAGCATCAATATGTTTGCCCGAAGCAACAATAAGCTCCATAAGCGGGGCAATATTTTTAAGAATAAATTCCTTAGCCACCTCATAACCTTGGTCCATATAAAGAGCGCCAATAATCGCTTCAAGAGTATTGGCGAGGATAAATTGTCTGGCTCGGCCAGCTGTGTCCTTGGCCTCACCCTTAGAGAGGAGGAGGTAATCATTGACACCCAAAGTGCCGGCCACCTTGGCGCAAGTGTCGGCATTGACCAAGGCTGATCTAACAGAGGTGAGCTCGCCCTCGCTCGACTCCTTCATCTTGGCAAAGAGGAAGTCGGTGATCACAAGCTCAAGCACCGCATCACCGAGGAACTCGAGACGCTCGTTGTGGTCTAAGCCCAAACCACGATTTTCATTTATATAGGAACGGTGAGTAAAGGCTTGCCTAAGCAATCCTTGGTTTTGGAACTTGATCCCCGCTTTATGCTCAAATTTTGAAAAGTCCATGTATCTACCTTACTACTTTCTACCCCTTATTTGCTACTAGACCGCTCGGCTAACCTGGTTAAAGCCTTTGTAACGATAGGCAGGATATCATCATAGAAATTTAGGTCAAGGATGTCTGAGAGCTTGAACCAGCGCACGTCATCGAGACCGCCCTTCTCCTCCTTTTGCTCCAAAGTGAGGTCTTGGAACGGTGCTTCGGCCAAATAATAATTAATCTCCTTCTTCACCTTACCCTTCTCTGGCACAAATGTGCTGTAAGCGTTACTTCCAATGTGTTCTTTAATTGTAATCGGCACGCCAATTTCCAATGGGACCTTACGCTTCAAACAATCCTCGTTACTCTCGCCCTCAGCCAAGCGCCCCTTAGATAAAGTCCAATGACCGAATACATCATGGACCAAAGCTAGGTACATTCCTCCATCATGCTCTGAGTAGACAACGGCTCCAGCCAAGCGCTCTACTGGCAAGAGATGATCCGGCACATTGCCATGCTTCTTCTTCGGCTTACTGACCTCATTTTTGCCAGGTTCACCCATCTCTTTGTAAACTGCACCCAACACTCCGTTAACGAAGCGCCCTGAGGACTCACTGCCAAACTGTTTGGCCAACTCGATTGCTTCATTGATAGCCACCTTGGGTGGGACCTCCTTCCTATCGGCAAAAAGGAGCTCGGCCAAACCTAGGCGGAGGATATTGCGGTCAACTGGATTGATCTTGCTCAAAGGCCATTCTGGAGCAGCCTTCTCAATAATTGAGTCAAGCTCTGAGTGCTTGCCAATAACAGTTTGGAGCAAGTTATCCATAAACTTGCGGTCATTGGTACCTGGGGCAAACTCAGCAATATTTTTATCTAAAAGAGTCTTGGTATCTAACTTGGAATCAAAGTCCCACTCAAAGAGTGTTTGGAGAACAATCGAGCGCGAAAGATGTCTTTGCGACATAAAGAACTAGGGGTTAAAACTCTAAATTTTATTTAAATTAACGAGCAGAGGCCTTGGAAACCTTTGAAGCCTTCTTATCTAGCTTCTTGGTGAGATCAAGAACCTTTCTGCCACGATAAACTCCGGTCTTAAGAGAGACGCGATGACGAAGATGAGCATTGCCCTGCTCGTCTTTGGACAATGCAGGCTTAGACAAGGCGTGATGTGAACGCCTGTTCCTTGTATGACTCCTCGTGTGTCTCATTCTTACTACCATGGGGATATATTAGCACAAATCTCATAAATGTAAAAGGGCCGGCCGTCGTAGACGGCCGGCACCTCAAGATACAACCCCGTTTTCAGCGTGACGGGTCACGCACTCGAGCACCTGCTCGAGTGAGAGCTGGGTCGTTCGACCAGCGCCCGAAGGAGAGGACACGATGTTAACTGGGCCTCCCCAATCGAGCCCCGCAGACCTCAAATCGCTAACGCTCAAGCTCCGTGCTTGGGCCTCAGCAGAATTGACGCTTTGCTCGAACCCCTTCCGATCGAAGTTGCCAGGCTGTCTGACGACGCTAAATCGACAAGCGACGTCACCATCACCAGAGTCTACGATCAACGCAACTGGATAACGCTGGTTGGCCCAATCACGAACCCTCTTCAAGAAACCAGCGGTCTTTACCACTACCAAAGACCCAACCTGCTCGACCTGATACGTGTTAGCGTCAGGAGCTGCTGGACGAATGTTTGTCCAGCTACGCAGGTCCTTAGGTGGCATAGTGTTGATCAAGACTCCGATCACCAAGTTGACCTTGTCGAATACGGTCAAACCACTCCGCTTCGCCATGGTAATGGCGTTCAGAGCCTTGTCCCTACGATCTTTAACAAACTGAGCGTAGAGCTCGGGCTCATACTGACGGACGTTTTGCCGACCATGCCGATCAAGGGCACCAATCCACCTAACGAAATCCTGATCGATCTTATGATACAGACCGAAGGCTCGCAGGGTGAGAATGGCCATGGCACCAATCGAATCCTTGTCAGGTCGAATGGTAACCAACGCGGAACCCTTGGGCGGAAGCGGGCAGATCAGCGCCTCTTCAATGGCCGATGAATGGCCATCAGAGTGGTGCTGGGGGTCGATGTTACCGAGCTGGCACTCTCGTGCCAGATCTTTTGAAGTGACTTCGATCCCCAACGTCCGGGGACCGAGCCACCTCTCGTTCTGGGCTCTTGCCTCGGGCGTGCGGTCCTTATTCAGGACCGCGTATCTGTAGTAACTCACGGGGAACTCCTCTAACCACTATTATATCACCTTAGGTATCCTATGTCAAGCTCTTTAAAAAGCTCCTTCGGTGAATAGGCGTTGGGCCCAATTTCCGTAAGACAGAGAGGTGCACCCTTGTCCCGTAACCTTTATGAATATCGAACTTAAATTCTGGAAACTTTTGCGCCAAACGGATCATCTTCCGATCCCTGGTGACTTTGGCCATGATTGAGGCGAGTGAAATGACGGGCACCTTCTCATCCCCTTTTATAATTGTCTGCTGATGTTTGAAATTACTTGGCGCCTTGAGCGACCCATCAAGGAAAATTTGATCATCGTGAGCCACACCTAAAGCTTTTAAGCATCGCTTCACTCCCAGCCGGATAGCGTAAGCGATCCCATGCCTATCAATCACCCGCTCCGAGACGAGCGCAACGTGGAAGTCCAAACCACCTTGTTTCTTGGCCTCCAGAGCTAGGGCGTACCAGAGCTCTCGCTCTTCGGCCGAAAGCTTTTTGGAATCCTTAATACTTCTAAAAAATTTTTTATTGAAATCTTCTCCAACTTTTACAACTCCAACCGACACTGGGCCAGCTAGTGGACCTCGCCCCGCCTCATCGACACCAACAAGTGCGCGCATTATTCTAAGTAGTGAATTATGTTAGCGAGCAACACTCCAAGGAAGTAGCTAACCAAGAAGCTGAGAGCAATCACCCCAGCCATTGGTCGCCAAGATCTCCTCTCCCACAAAAAGAAGGAGAGGAGGAAAATTGGCACGAGTGGCAAAATAAGAGCCACCACCAAGCCACGTGCGGAGTCGAAAATGGGGTCATTGACGAAGCCAAACAAGTAACCCACCCACAGCCCAATAACCAAGCTCGCCAGAGTGACCCAGAGGCGCTGATTACTAGGCAAATTCATAACTAATTAGTCACCTAATCATAGCATGCAAATAGTGCTATAATCTCGCCAACAATGACGGCTGAACCAAGACCATTTACTCACCTACGTGTCCACAGTCACTACTCCCTTTTGGAAGCCTTGCCTAAGATTGAAGATTTGGTCGAGCGCGCCAAGAAGGAGGGCCTGCCAGCTTTGGCTCTCACAGACTCTGGCAACTTATACGGAGCAATTGAGTTTTACAAAGAGTGCACCGAAGCTGGGATCAAACCAATTATTGGTGTCGACTTTTACGTGGCGACTCGCACTCGTCATGACAAAGAGGCTAGAGTCGACAACCAACAAACTCGCTTGGTCCTCCTCGCCCAAAACATGGAGGGCTACCAAAATTTGATCAAACTAGTAACTCACTCCTACCTTGAAGGCTTCTACTACAAACCGCGGATTGACCAAGAATTGTTGGAGAGATTTAACACCAGCCTTATTGCCATCGCTAAGGAGGAGAAGTATTACCGCGAAATTTTTAAAGATCGCTTCTACCTCGAGAGTGAGCTCGCAATCTACAACGTCCACTACTTGGACAGCGACGACCGTGGAGCCTACGACACGATCCTCTCGATCCAAGAACATTTAAACCGTGGTGGGCTCGATGCCGAAGAGGATCTCTCTTTCCGCAGTTTGAAACAAGTTCTGAAGGATTATAAAAACAATCCTGAAGCGTTAGAAAAGGTGCAAAAAATTATTGAAAGTTGCGACCTCAAGCTTGAGCTCGGCAAATGGGTCTTCCCCAACTTGGAGATTGAGGATGGCCTCACCCCAGACGAGGCTCTCCGTAAAATTGTTTACTCAGGTTTGGAGCGACGCAAGGTGGAACTCACTCCCGAGGTGGAAAAGAGGATTGAATACGAGCTCAAAGTGATCAGCGACAAGGGTTACCCGAAATACTTCTTGGTTGTGTCTGATCTCCTCCACTTCGCCCACGACAATGGCATCCTCACCAACGTGAGAGGTTCCGTCGCTGGCTCGATGGTGACTTACTTGGCAGGGATCACCAATGTGAATCCGCTTGAATATAATCTCCCCTTCGAACGCTTCCTCAACCCAGACAGGCCTTCGGCCCCCGATATCGATATGGACTTCGCCGATAACCGTCGCGATGAGGTGATTGAGTACGCCAGGCGGAAGTATGGCAAGGAGCATGTGGCTCAAATTGGTACCTTCGGCACCATGATGGCCCGTGGAGCGGTGCGCGATGTAGCGAGAGCAATGGGCTTCTCCTACGAGTTGGGCGACAAGATCGCCAAATTGATCCCAATGGGAGCCCAAGGCTTCCCCATGACGATTGAGCGTGCCAAAAAGGAATCCCCAGAATTTAAAGATCTCTACAAAGATGATGAGGATGTAAAGACTGTGGTAGATATGGCGGAGAAGATTGAGGGCAACGCTCGTCACATCTCCGTGCACGCAGCTGGCGTGGTGATCTCACCAGGGCCTCTCACCGACTACACCGCTCTCCAATATGATACGAAGGGTGAGCAAAAGATTATTACTCAGTACGACATGTACTCAATTGAGGAGGCGGGGTTACTCAAATTCGACTTCCTTGGGATTAGGAACCTCTCGATCATTGCTGACGCCTTTGAGCGTATTAAGAAGTTGGAGGGTAAAGAAATTTCAATCGAAAGTATCCCCATCGATGACAAGAAGACTTTCCAAATGTTGGCGAGGGGTGAGACAGAGGGCACCTTCCAATTAAACGGCTCTGGTATGACCAAGGCGCTTATGGAATTAAAACCTTCCTCAATCCACGATATCAATGTGATGGTGGCGCTCTACCGCCCTGGCCCAATGGATAACATCAATGAGTACATCGCGAGGAAGCATGGGAGAAAGCCGGTAACCTTCATGCATCCGAAGATGAAAAATTTCCTTGCCACCACTTACGGCGTTCTCGTCTATCAAGACGACCTCCTCATGACTGCTATTGAGGTGGCTGGTTACTCTTGGGGCGAAGTGGACAAGTTCCGCAAAGCCGTGGGTAAGAAGATCCCTGAGGAAATGAAGAAGCAACACGTCATGTTCGTCGAGGGTTGTGTAAAGAATGGTGGCATGAGTAAGGAGAAGGCTGAGGCTCTTTGGGAGCTCTTCGTACCCTTCCAAGGTTACGGCTTCAACAAGGCACACGCTGCAAGCTACGGCCACATTGCCTACGTCACCGCCTATCTCAAGGCCAACTATCCAGAAATTTATATGTCGGCTGTGCTGACCGCTGAGTCTGGCGACATCGACACCATCGGCATTATGGTCGAGGAGTGTAAGCGCATGGGGATCGAAGTTTTGCCACCATCTATTAATGAGAGCTTCTCCCAATTCTCCGTGATTAAAAATGAGAGTGGCGGTTACAAGATCCGCTTCGGCCTCACCACGATCAAAAACTTCGGTGAAGGGATCTCCTCCTCGATCACAGCCGAGCGCAAAGCGCGAGGCAAGTTCGAATCTCTAACCGACTTCCTCGATAGGATTAAAGATAAAAATTTAAATCGCAAATCACTAGAAAGCTTGATCAAAGCTGGCGCCTTAGATGAATTTGCCGAACGCGGTAAGCTCTTGGCCAACCTCGAGGCTCTCCTCGCCTACCACAAAGAACGCATGAACACTCCTGAGAACCAAGGCTCCCTCTTCGACCAAGATGTTTTGCCACCACTCCGCCTAGCCGAGAGCCCCGAAGCCAATATGAAAGATAAATTAGCTTGGGAGAAGGAGCTCCTCGGCCTCTTCATCTCTGGGCACCCACTCAATGAACATAAGGAGAAGTTTGAAAAGCGTGAAATAAATATTAAACAGGTCAACGAGTTCCCCCAAGGTGGTGAAGCGGTGATTGGCGGTTATATTGAAAGTGTGAAGAATCTCACTACCAAAAGTAATGAGAACATGTTGATGGGTAAGATCATGGACTTCACCGGTTCGATCGAGTTCGCCGTCTTCCCCCGCAATATGAATGAATTAAAAGAGCTCCTCCAACCAGGCCAATGTGTAGCTATTAAGGGTCGTGTCTCCCGCCGTAACGACCTCATCTCCTTTGTTGTCGAGAAGGCTAAACCC
>CAYLKX010000011.1:6619-12377 GCA_964384735.1 uncultured Candidatus Saccharibacteria bacterium | reverse complement strand
TTTTATTTTAGTAACCGCGCAAGCGATCGATCTTGTTGTGTTGACGAATCTTTTCATGCGCCTTAGCCTCGATCTGGCGAATGCGCTCACGAGTTACGCCGAAGACCTTCCCCACCTCCTCAAGGGTGTGAGTATAGCCGTCTAGCAAGCCGTGACGCATTTCCAAAATCTTCCTCTCCTTCGGAGGCAAGTCATTTAAGATCTCCCTCACCTGATCTTGAATGATTCGACGTGAAGAGTCTTGATCTGGTGAGAGGATTTTGTCATCAGCGAGGAAGTCGCCCAACTTCGACTTATCCTCATCGGAGTCGCCAACTGGCGCCTCGAGTGAGACAGTCGACTGGTCAATCTTTTCAATCTGATAGATCTTATCGACATCCAAGTTCATCTCCATCGCAATCTCCTCTTGGAGAGGCTCACGCCCGAGCTCCTGAGTAAGACGACGCACTACTTGCTTATACTTCGCGATCGTCTCCACCATATGGACTGGCACACGGATAGTGCGAGATTGGTCGGCTAGAGCACGCGTGATCGCTTGGCGAATCCACCAAGTCGCATAGGTGGAAAACTTAAATCCCTTCGTCCAATCGAACTTCTCCACCGCTTTGTGCAAACCCAAGTTACCCTCTTGGATCAAGTCGAGGAGGGTGAGATCTGGTGAGCGGTTGGCATACTTCTTAGCGATCGAAACCACCAAGCGGAGGTTCGCCTTCATCAAGAGATTCTTGGCGTCCTCGTCACCGGCCTCGATGCGCTTAGCGAGCTCCTTTTCCATTGAGCCAGCAATGAGCGGATACTGGCCGATCTCTCGGAGATACATCTGGATCGAGTCGTAACTCGAGTCCCCTCGCCCGTAACCGAACTTCTTATCATCCTCATCATGAGGCACTTCTAATAACCCTCCACCCTCAAGCACATCAATACCCAAGTTGCCCAACTTGGCATAGAGATCATCAAGCAACATGATGTCCATCTCAATGGTTGGGAACTCTTTCAAGATCTCATCGTAAGTCACGAAGCCTCGCTCCTTACCACGCGAGATCAACCTCTCAATCTTAATAGTTTGGTCAACCTTAACCTTGGCTGACTTTTTTGAAATTTTGGCTTTAACCTTTGTTTGGGTTTTAGCTTTAGCCTTTTTGGCCTTTTTGACCAGCTTTTTAGCCGGTTTTTTCTTAGTCTTCTTATTCTTTTGTTTTTTGTTTTTCTTCATAAACTTTCTACATCTTTCGCCTTTCCTCGTCTCTCTGCTTTGAGAGCTTGGCCACTTCGGCCAAAGCTTCCTCGTCGCCGTGGGCCACCTTCATCCGGCACTCTTCGATGGCTAGATCTAGCTCATCGATCCGGACCAAGTGCGAGAGCTCTTCGTGGTGTCTCAAGAGATCTTTGTCTTGAGGACTCTCTTTGAGCAATTCGGCCACCTCCTGCATTTCCTCCTTTCTTGAACGAACCTTCAATTCTGAACTCTCCAAACTTTTGGCTGAAAGGTCAGAGACCCGAGAACCTCCAGCCAAAGGCACTTTAATCTTCCTCAAATCCTCCCAGATCACCTCCTCCTTCAACCCAGTGCGCTTAGCAATGAGGGAGATGAAGTGGCTTCGCTCCATCGAACTATTAAGGAGCGAGAGGAGAGGCAAGATTTTACTCTCCACCAACTTCAACGCCTTTCGACGATCACTTTCACTCTCCAAAGTGAGGGTGAGGAAGTGTTCAATCGCGCTCTTGGAGTCGCGCAAGACTTGCTTCCACTCTTCTGGCTTTGACTTAGCTAAGTCGGCTGGGTCTTGACCCTCTGGCAACTTGGCCACCTTCACCTCTAAGCCAAGTGAGAGAGCAAGCTCAGTCGACTTCTCCGAAGCTTTGATCCCCGCTGAGTCACCGTCGAAGGCCAAGATAATTCTTGGCGAGAGCTTCTTCAATCTCTCCAAGTGTCGGCTGGTGAAAGCTGTACCAGAGGAAGCCACGGTATTATTGACCCCCACCTGATGACTCAACACCAAATCCATTTGGCCCTCAACCAGGACAGTGTAGTTCTTCTTCCTGATCTCGCTCTTCGCCTTGTCTAAGCCATATAGCAACTCACTCTTGGTAAAGAGTGGAGTCTCAGGAGTGTTGATGTATTTCGGCTCAACACCTTGGCCCAAAGCTCTACCCGAAAAGGCCACCACCTCCCCATTGGGGTCGAAGAGGGGGAACATTAACCGATCGCGGAAGACATCGTAAGGCTCTTTGGAGGCCCCGGTCACCGGTTTGGCCAGCCCCGCCTTAAGAATGAGCTCTGACTTGAATCCTCTGGCCAATAAGTGGTGATACAAAGCTCGCCACTCAGCCGGAGCATAACCAATGCGCCATTCCTTAAGACTCTTTTCATTTAAGCCTCTGGAGCGCAAGTACTCTTGAGCTGTTTCGTTACTCAAGAGCTTGTTTTGGAAGAATTGGGTGGCCTCTTCCAAAACTTCGAACAAACTTTCCTTCTCACTTTTGGCCTCACGACTCAAGCGCATATTCTTGAGTTCCACCCCAGCTCGCTCGGCCAAATCTCTTAAGACTTCTTTGAACGAGAGCCCCTCTGTTTCTTGCACGAAGGTGAAAATGTCACCCTTAGCTCCGCACCCGAAGCAGTAATAGTTCTGCCTAGCAGGCGAGACGAAGAAGGATGGTGTCTTTTCATTGTGGAACGGACAACGTCCTTTGTAACTGACCCCCGCCTTCTCTAATTTGACGTGCGCTCCAACAATCTCGACTATATCTAGTCGTTCTTTGATTGTTTCGATGTCGCCTCCCATATGAGTTTTTCTTTATGACCTCCTGGGAAACCAGTACCTGCAGGAATAATTCTGCCGATAATCACATTCTCCTTCAAACCAACCAACTTGTCCTCAGTGCCCCTAACAGCTGCATTGATGAGAACCTTAGGAGTGTGCTGGAAGGAAGCAGCGGAGAGGAAGCTTGAGCGTGAGAGGGAGACCTCTGTAATGCCCATAACCACCTGATCAGCCTTAGCCTCTTCACCACCGTTCTCCTTCACACGAATGTTCTCCTCGACCAAATCGGAAACCTCTACAACATCGCCACGAGTGTAGCGAGTATCCCCAGCCTCACGGATCTTCCTACGGCTAAACATCTGACGGATGATGAGCTCAATGTGCTTGTGCGACACAGCTGCGCCTTGAAGTTCGTAGAGCTTGGAAACTTCGTGAATGATGTATTCCTCACACTTCTCCTTACCAGCGTAGCGGAAGAGTTCATCAAGATCAGCTGAGCCATCGGTAAGGATATCGCCCTTCTTCACCTCATGACCAACCTTAACCACTGGAGTTCTAGAAACTGGAACGACGTACTCGGTATCAAGCTTCTTACCCTTAACCTCACCAGCTGCAGGGGTGATAGTAATGATCCTGTCATGACCCACAACCTTGATGTCTGAAACAAGGCCATCAATGTGGCTAATAGCGCAAGGAACTTTAGGCTTCCTCTTTTCGAAGATTTCTTCAACACGAGGGAGACCAGCCGTAATGTCACCGCCTTGAGAGGCCACACCACCGGAGTGGAAGGTACGCATTGTAAGCTGAGTACCAGGCTCACCAATAGCTTGAGCAGCCACTGTACCAACCGCCTCACCGAGCTCAACAATCTTGTTGTTACCAAGATCAGCGCCGTAACACTTCACACAAACACCGGTAATAGACTTACAACCGAGTGGTGAACGCACGATAACAGACTCAACCTTGGAATCATCAACAGCTTGAGCATCGCGACGAGTGACGAAGTGACCCTTCTTGAAGAGGACCTTGCCATCAGCGTCGACAATGTCTTGAGCGAGGAAGCGACCCTTAATAGACTTCGAAAGTGGAATCTCAATACCAGAAGCAGTCTTCCTAGAGATGATGTGGCCCTCCGTAGTTCCACAATCCTCCTCGGTCACTGTCTCATCTTGAGCCACATCGAAGAGCTTACGAGTAAGATAACCGGCCTTAGCAGTGTTAAGAGCGGTGTCGGTCAGACCCTTACGTGCACCGTGAGTGGTGATGAAGTACTCAAGTGGAGTAAGACCTTCCTTGTAGTTAGAAGTAATTGGGAACTCGAGAGATTCACCAGTCACGTTGGCGATCACACCCTTCATACCACCCATCTGGTTTAGGTTACCCCATGAACCTCTGGCGCCAGACACGGTCATGTCATAAACCGGATCCTTGGTAGCCAAGGTGTTTGGAATCAACTTTTCAATCTCACCCTTAATCCCCTGCCAGATCTCAACTGAGCGAGTGACACGCTCGTGCTCAGACAAAAGACCTTCGTTGTATTGGCCAACGATCTCATTAACTTGAGAGCGACCCTTCTCAATAATTTCCTCCTTACCTTCTGGCACTTTCACATCGGAGTGACCCCAGGTCACACCAGAGTAAGTTGCATAGCGGAAGCCAAAGTTCTTGATCTTATCCATGATCTTTGGCACTTCCTCCATACCATAGCGCTCGATCAAATCATCGATGAGCTCAGAAAGCTTCTTCCTATCAACCTCACTGTTGATGAATTGGTAATCAGCTGGCAAAACGCCGTTAAAGAGGAGGCGACCAACTGAGGTCTCAAAGACCTTACCCTCGAAGCCCTTGTAACGCTCTGTGTCTGAAGGCAAAACGTGAATCTTGGCGCGGAGAGAAAGGACGCCGAAGTCGTAGGCCAAGATAGCGGAGTTTGGTGAAGAATAGTAACGGCCCTCACCCTTCTCACCAGGAATAATGCGAGTCATCCAGTAAGTACCAAGCACAATGTCGAGCAACTTGGCGATCACGGTTGGCTCACCGTTACCAGGCTTCAAGATGTTCTTGTCGGAAGCCATGATCAAGCGAGCTTCAGCCTGCGCCTCTTCAGAGAGAGGGACGTGCACGGCCATCTGGTCACCGTCGAAGTCGGCGTTGAAAGCGGTACATACAAGTGGGTGAAGCTGGATAGCATTACCCTCGATCAAGACTGGCTGGAAGGCTTGAATACCCAAACGGTGAAGAGTTGGGGCTCGGTTCAATAGAACGTACTTACCACGAATCACCTCTTCAAGAATGGCCCAAACCTCTGGAATAGCATCGTCGATCAAGCGCTTAGCTCCTGGGATGTTGAAGGCAAGTTCCCTCTTTAACAACTCAGAGATAATAAATGGCTTGAAGAGCTCCAAAGCCATGTGCTTTGGCAAACCACACTGGTGCAACTTCAACTCTGGACCAACCACGATTACGGAACGGCCGGAGTAGTCAACACGCTTACCGAGGAGGTTCTGGCGGAAGAGGCCACGCTTGCCCTTAAGATTGTCGGAAAGAGATTTGAGTGGGCGACGCTGAGCCTGTGAACCAGCGATGGAAGAATTTCTAATAGTATTGTCGATAAGAGCATCAACGGCCTCTTGGAGGATACGCTTCTCGTTCCTCAAGATTACGTCAGGAGCATTGATCTCCTTAAGCTTCTTCAAGCGATTGTTCCTGTTGATCACGCGACGATAAAGATCGTTCACGTCGGAGGTGGCATAGCGACCACCATCAAGTGGAACCATTGGACGAATAGCAGGAGGGATGACTGGGATCCTCACAAGGAACATCCACTCTGGGCGGACCTTAGAGTTGATCATGGCCTGAATAGTTGAGATCCTCTTGTTGAGACGAGCCATCTCAGTAGCTGGGGCCTTTTCAAGCTGAGCCTCAAGCTCACCAAGTAACTTCTCCAAATCAACATTCTTAAGAATGTTGTAGATAGCCTCAGCCCCAATACC
>CAYLKX010000011.1:0-6519 GCA_964384735.1 uncultured Candidatus Saccharibacteria bacterium | reverse complement strand
TAACCAGCGAAGTAAACCACCTTCTCCAACTCAGCGACAGGGATACCCATGACCTGAGAGATCTTGGAAGTTACATTCTTAAGGAACCAGACGTGAGCGACTGGAGTAGCAAGCTCAATGTGGCCCATCCTCTCACGGCGCACAATGGAGCGAGTGATCTCGACACCACACTTCTCACAAACGATACCCTTATAACGGATACCACGATACTTACCACAGTAACATTCGAAATCGCGATCTGGACCGAAGATCTTCTCGTCGAAGAGGCCGTTACGCTCTGAACGTTGGGTACGGTAGTTGATAGTCTCTGGCTTGGTAACCTCGCCATATGACCACTCTTTGATACGCTCCGGGCTAGCCAACTTGATGGAGATGGCGTCGAAGTGATTCTCTGGGATTGTGTTGAATTTGTTTTGCATGGCGGTGTTAATTATTCTCCTTAGACTTCTTTAACTCGACATCGAGTGCCAAGCCCTTCAAGTTGTTAACAAGCACATTGAAGGAAGCTGGTAAATTAGGCTCAGGAATCTTCTCCCCCTTCACAATAGCGTCGAAGGCGGCTGAGCGTCCGACGATATCGTCTGACTTAATCGTGAGCATCTCGCGGAGAGTGTGGCCTGCGCCGTGACCCAAGAGAGCCCAAACTTCCATTTCACCAAACCTTTGACCACCGTTCTGGGCCTTACCGCCGAGAGGCTGTTGAGTAATAAGAGAGTAAGGACCGATAGAACGCATGTGGATCTTGTCCTCCACCATGTGGTGAAGCTTCAAGACATACATGTAACCAATAGCGATGTCTTGGTCGAATGGTTCGCCAGTGCGACCATCATAAAGCTTGACCTTACCAGTCTCTGGCATGCCGGCCTTAACCAACTCCTCACGAATCTCCTTATCAGTAGCACCAGCAAATGGAGGCACTACGACTTGGTAGTTGAGTTTGTGAGCAGCGAGACCCATGTGCATTTCAAGAATCTGACCAAGGTTCATACGTGAAGGCACGCCGAGTGGAGTGAGGATCACGTCAATTGGAGTACCGTCGGCCATGTAAGGCATGTCCTCAACAGGAAGGATCCTGGAGATAACACCCTTGTTACCGTGACGACCAGCGAGCTTGTCACCCACTGAGACATTGCGGAGCTGAGCAACTTGAATGTTGATTTGCTTCAAAACACCGCTTTCGAGCTTGTCACCCTTCTCGCGAGAGAAGACTTGGACAGAGACGACACGACCACGCTTACCACCCTCCATGCGCTTAGAAGTATCCTTCACATCACGAGCCTTCTCACCGAAGAGGGAGCGAAGGAGACGCTCCTCAGGAGTAAGTTGAGACTCACCCTTTGGAGTAATCTTACCAACCAAGATGTCGCCTGGGCGAACCTCGGCACCAACACGGATAATACCGTCCTCAGCCAAGTTCTTGAGCTTGGACTCACCAACATTTGGGATATCACAAGTGGTCATCTCTGGACCAAGCTTGGTATCACGCACCTTAACCTCGATCTCTTGGATGTCGATAGAGGTGAACTTACTCTTCTCCACCAAACGCTCAGAAATAATAATGGCGTCTTCGTAGTTAGCACCAGACCAAGACATGAAGGCGACGAGCACGTTCTGCCCGATAGCCATCTGGCCCTTGTCAGAGGTGGAGGTGTCGGCCAAAACATGACCCTTCTTCACCTTCTGGCCCAAAGAAACAACTGGGCGCTGGTGGAAGGCGGTTGCGCCGTTCGTCATGATGAAGTTGGCGAGCTTGAACTCGTGATCCTTGCCCTTTTCATCCCTGAGCACAATCTGCTTAGCATCAACCTTAGTAATGGTGCCGGCAATTGGAGCAAAGATAACACGACCCGTATCACGGACAGCGGCCTCCTCCATACCAGTGGCCACAAGTGGGGCCTCAGGCACGATACATGGGGTAGCTTGTTTCTGCATGTTTGAACCCATGAGTGCGCGGTTGGCGTCGTCGTGGTTCAAGAATGGGATCATGGAGGTCACCACTGAGAAGGCTTGGTTGGTATCAACCTCAATAAACTGCACTTGAGACTGATGAGCAGTGGTTGGAGTACCATTGTGACGAACCTCAACCATCTCTGGGACAATCTTGTCACCATCAACTTGAGTAGCAGCGTGAGCAATGAAGTAACTCTCCTCTTCCAAAGCATTGAGATACTGGATCTCATCAGTCACCTTGCCGTTTTTAACCACAGCGTAAGGAGTTTCGATCATGCCGAAGTCGTTGACGCGAGCATGAGTAGCTAAACGGAGGATAAGACCGATGTTTGGACCTTCTGGAGTCTGAATTGGGCAAAGTCTGCCGTAGTGAGATGGGTGAACGTCACGCACTTCATAACCAGCACGAGTACGAGAGAGACCACCTGGACCCAAAGCGGAGAGAGTGCGCAAGTGTTCCAACTCTTCAAGAGCGTTGGTCTGTTGCATGAACTGAGAGAGCTGATAGGTGGTGAAGAACTCCTTAATACGAGCCTGGAGAGGCTTTGGCGAAATAAAGTTAACTGGGAGAGTCACATCAGTATCAATGGTGCTCATCCTGTTCTGCACATTGCGCTTGATCTGAGCCATACCGACACGAATCTTCTGCTGGAAGAGCTCGCCGACAAAGCGAACACGGCGTGAAGCGAGGTGGTCAATATCATCCTCCTTAGCTCCTGGGGTGACATTATTCTCAACCACTTGGTTAAGAATAATGACCATATCCTCAAGAGAGAGGGTGCGACGGTCGATCTCCTTACCATTTTCCTTCAAACCGAAGCGGTTGTTGAAGCGGAAACGGCCAACACGAGAGAGGTCATAGCGCTCTTTGTCGAAGATAGACTCAACGAACTCACGAGCGTTCTCAGCTGAAGCAAGATCACCATCGCGGAGACGGCGGTGTATCTCAATAGCGGCCTCATCGGCGTTAGTAGTGTGATCCTTGGCAAGCGTCTTCTCAATAAAGTGCTTGGCGGAAGGATTGTTGGCGAATAGAGCGAGGATCTTGGCGTTGGAAGCGTCCTTGCCCACGAACATGCGGAGGAGAGTGGTGATTGGGAACTTCCTCTTCTTGTCGATGCGGACGTAAATCACGCCATCAAGGTCAACCTCGATCTCGATCCAGGCTCCACGACCTGGGATAATCTTGGCACCAAAGGTCTTCTTGCCCTTGATCTCTTGAGCAGTGAAGGAAACACCGGTAGAACGAGCGAGTTGAGGCACGATGACACGCTCAATACCAGAAATAATGAAGGTTCCACGAGGAGTCATGAGCGGAAGGTCAGCCATGAAGATTTCTTGCTCCTTCTCCGTACCCATGAGGTGGTTCTTCAAACGAACATTAACCTTAAGAGGCGCCTCATAAGAGAGTTTGCGCTCCCTGGCGGTATATTCATCAATCTTTGGCTCAGCCAACTCGAAAGAGACGAAGTCCATGGTGAACTTCTTCTCTGAAAAGTCGCGAATAGATGAAAACTCGTCGAACACCTCCTTAAGACCCTTCTCAATGAGCCACTTGAAGGACTCAACTTGAGACACTACGAGGTTAGGAACCTCGGCTAGAGGCCGTCTGTAACGGCTGAAGTATTTCTTCTGCATTAAAAATCGTGGGGTTAAACTTGCCTATCAGCAAGTTAGTAATAAAGGGCCCGAAAACCTTCGTTACAGCCGTAACTCAATCAAATTCGAAGTTGGCGCAATAATACTCCTAAGCCATAAACCTGTCAAATAGTTATCCACAGCCCCTATAAATAGACCAGCGGTCCGACATATAGCCGGACCGCCGTGTGTGAACTGACGAACTAGTTGTCGCCCAGAGACTTCTCATTCGGGTCGAGCTTGATCTTGTACTTGAATGCAAGCCACCGAAAGATGTAGTCAACAATCGAGCGGACCGTGGGGATGTTGGGATCATCAGTGCGCCCCATTGGCTCGAATCTGGTGTTGACGTAGCGCTTGCACAACTCATCGAGAGGTTCACCTCTGTGCAAAGCCACTGAAATGGACTCTGCAAAAACGTGGGCAAACCCAGCGGTGGTTGATCCGGCCTTAGCGGTGCGAATGAAGATCTCCCCCGGACGGCCATCAGGGTAGAGACCAACGGTCACAAAGAACTTGTGCCCTTCAATCTCCACTCGCCGAGTGATTGCGTTCCGCTCCTCAGGGAGCCTCTCCTTGCCCACGGGATCACCGGGGCGTTCGAACCTCAACACAGACCCGTGCATGACAGAAACCTCCCAGAAAGTGCGTGCCTGTTCCCCATCATACCCCTCATGGCGTAAAGCAAAAGTGGATAACCTCTTTACTCACCCTTATTTCTGTTTCTTCTTCCACTCTTCGATCTTGGCGCTATGGCCTGAAAGGAGGATTTTTGGCACTCGGTAACTCTTCTTCTTATATGTAAAGACCTCTGGACGAGTGTAAACCTCACCAGTTGAGACTCGGCGCTCCTCTAGGGAGTCGAAGTTACCCAAAACGCCCTCAACTTGGCGAGAGATAGTATCAATGACGAGCATAGCTGGAAGCTCCCCACCAGTGAGGACAAATGGACCCACCGAGACCTCCTCCATCTTGAAGACCTTCCTCACTCTAGCGTCGATACCCTCATAACGACCGCAGACAAGAATGATGTGCTCATACTTCTTAGCCACCTTCTGGGCATAAGTGTTATCAAACTGCTCACCTCGTGGGCTGAAGAAGATGATCTTATAGCTTCCAGCTTTTAGCTTATTAGACTTCAATACAAAATCGATAGCCTTAACAACTGGTAAGGCCTCAATCACCAACCCTGGGCCACCACCGTATGGCGGGCGGTCGATCCTCTTCCACTTATTCTCTACAAAATCGCGAGGATTATAAAGTGAGACCTTAATCTTCTTGTCCTCAATAGCCCGCTTCAAAATAGACTCACCAAGGTAAGAGTCAAAAGCCTTCGGGAATAGTGTGATTATATGAAAATGCATTTCCTTACTGCTTACTGCCTACTACTTACTGCTAATCCAAATTGAGATCATCAATCGCCTCGTCTAGATCCTTGCTTGGTCGAGGAGAGTGCTCGGCAGGACGGCCACCAGTATACGAACCAGCGGGCTCATTGATCTTCAAGTTCACTCGAGCGTTATTCTTCATCCCTACCACGCGGAGTAGGATGCGGATAGCCTTGGCGGTGTTGCCCATCTTGCCGATGATCTTGCCCATGTCCTCACGATTTACATCAAGAGTGAGGAGGACGCCCATTTCATCGATAGTGCGCTTAATCTTCACATCATCTGGGTGAGCGACCAAAGCCTTCACCACGTATTCTAGAAACTGGACGTCATCAATAATAGCCATAATAAGATATTATAACCCAATTCTACCCGCGAGAGATTACTCAGCGCCCTCCTTGGCTACTGGCTTAGACTTAGCCACAGCAACCTTCTTAATAGCTAGGACACCCTGCTTGACCAAGAGATTCTGGACGGTGGGTGTAAGTTGGACACCCTTACCGACCCAGTACTTAACCCTATCAGCCTTAATAACCTCAGAGGTCTTCCTAGGATCATAGGTGCCAAGCACCTCCTTGAAGCGACCTGATTTAGTGGAGTTCTCAGAGTTGGTCAAAACAAGCCTAAAAGCTGGCTCGTGCTTCCTCCCGACTCTTTGTAACCTAATTTTTAGCATGGGCTATAGATTATCAATAAAACCAAGACTGGTCAACTAGCTGAATAGCTAGGATAAACCCCGCTCAGCTTCTAGAAATTCCTCAATTTCACCGTTTAAAACTTTGTCGACTTGGGCTGTCTCCACACCAGTCCGATGATCCTTCACCATCTTGTATGGATGCAAGACGTAAGAGCGGATCTGGTTGCCCCACTCAATCTGCGTTGTTTTGGAGACATACATCCCCTTCTCCCTCGCCTCACGCTCCTCCTCGCGGAGTTTGTAGAGCTTGGCCTCAAGTAAGTGGAGGGCACGCTCCTTATTCTGTGCTTGGCTCCTCTCACTCTCCACGTGCACAGCTAGGTTGGTGGGGATGTGGACCATACGGACCGCTGTCTCACGCTTATTGGCATTCTGCCCCCCAGGGCCACTCGAGCGCGAGAGCTCTACTCGCAACTCTTCGGGTGGGATCTTTACCTCATCAGATTTATCAAACTTCGGGATCACCTCCACCATGGAGAAGGAGGTGTGACGCTTGCTATTGGCATTAAATGGCGAAACGCGCACCAAGCGGTGGACGCCGCTCTCATTTTTCAAAGTGCCGTAAACATTTTTACCATCTACATCGAGAGCAATGTTTCTGTACCCGCCATGATCATTCTCATTGGCATGGACAATGCTCACCTGCCAGCCCTGCTTGGCGAAATATTTGTTATACATTTCTAAAAGCATGCGGGTGAAATCTTCCGCATCATCCCCTCCAGCACCAGAAAGGATCGAGAGCACGGCCCCGCCCTTGTCATACTTGCCTGCTCCCTCCATTTCATCTTTAAGACGCTGAAGCTCTTGCACTCCAGCTTGAGCCGAAGCTTTGTCGGCCCAAAAGTC
>CAYLKX010000010.1:9691-12516 GCA_964384735.1 uncultured Candidatus Saccharibacteria bacterium | reverse complement strand
GTGTCTTTTGTCATATTACTTGTAGTGAGTTTGTCGAACTAATCAGTTATCTTCAAATTCTTGATCATCTGTGGGCGAAGCTTGTTCTTTGGGAGCATACCAAGGACAGCACGGCGGAGGACCTCCCCTGCCCCCTTCTTAGCGATCACCTCAGACTGCTTCTCCAAAGTGAGACCGCCTGGATAGAGTGAGTGACGAGCGTAAGTCTTGTTATTCAACTTCTTAAGATCGAACTTCATTTGGGAAGCGTTAACAACCGAGACCTCCACATTTGGGATCACGTTTCTGGCGAAGTCGGTGCGGTTCTTGCCCATAAGGAGGACGGCTACCTGAGTAGCGATCCTTCCTGGCACCTGACCCTTAGCGTCGATAGTGTGTTTCTGCATAAATTTATACAAGCTCAATTACAGCCTCCTTAGCTCCATCGGAGAGACGGCGGACAAGCTTGGTGATCCTGGTGTAGCCACCAGCACGCTCTTTATACCTTTTTGCAAGGTCGGTGGCAATCTTCTTCGCAGCCATCTTGCCAACACGTGCCTCAAGCAAGCGAAGTGAAGCTGGGGTCTCTTTCCTGCCAAGAGTAATGAGCTTCTCCATCATTGGGCGGAGCTCCTTGGCCTTAGCCTCGGTGGTCCTGATCTTCTCCTTCAAGGCAAGAGAGTGCGCAAGAGACTTCATCAGAGCGACTCTCTGGTTCTTCTCCCTACCGAATTTGCGATGTGCTCTGTGATAAGCCATAAATCTTTACTTTAAAGTGATACCGAACTCGCCAAGAGCCTTTCTGATCTCCTGGATACCCTTAGCACCAAGACCCTCAATCTCGAGGAGATCCTTCTCCTTCTTCCTGGCCAAGCCACCCACAGTGCGGATGTTGGCATTATTGAGAGCATTAGCAGTACGAGCTGAGAGCTCCAAGCTCTCGATCCTCGTCTTCAAAACTTCTGGGTCAACCTCAGAGCGGTTAACGGTAGCTGAGCCAGCCTCCTTAAGAGCGCTCACTTCCATAACCTCTGGCTCCTCCTCCTTGAAACCAACAACAGCCTTGAGCTGGTTGATCATGGTCTCAATAGAAGTAGCGAGAGCGACAGATGGAGCAATAGTACCGTCAGTCTCAATGAAGAAGCGGAGTTTGTTGAAGTCGGTCCTGTCGCCCACGCGCATGTTCTCCACCTCGTAGCTAGCGCGACGAATTGGGGTAAAGATGCCATCGAGAGCAATCGTGCCAATATCAACACGATTCTTGTCGATCATCTCCTTTGGCATGAAGCCAAGGCCCTTCTCTGCCTTAACCTCCATCTCCAAGTTAGCATTCTTAGAAGTGAGGGTAGCAATAACTTGATCTGGGGTGAGGATCTCCACCTGACCTGGAACCTCCAAGTCGCTAGCGGTTACAACACGCTCTTCATTTTTTGAATCAGACCCCGTCTGATTCAAACCCTTAACCTTGAGTCTCAAGGTTTGTGGCTCATCAACAGTCATTCTCATGCGGATCTTCTTGAGGTTGAGGAGGATAGTAATAACGTCCTCCTTGATCCCATCAATGGAAGAAAATTCGTGGTTTACTCCAGTGATCTTAACCTGAGTGATAGCTACTCCAGGAAGTGAGGAGAGGATAATGCGACGCAAGCTGTTACCAAGAGTGTGACCGTAACCAGGGTAAAGGCCCTCAATCTCGAAGACACCTGAATCACCCTCTTCAGAGATTACTCGTGGCTTAGAAGGAAGATGGATTGTGTAGTCTGCCATAAAATTTTGTAATTAATAAGTTTATCTATGCGTAAAATTCCACAACGACGCCCAGATCGAAGATCTGCTCACCGCGGTTGTATGTGGGTTCCCCTACAACCTTGGCCTCGCGTGTCTCGGGGTTCACCTCGAGCCAAGCTGGCACAGCGAGAGTTTTCATCCTCTCGGCTGTGTCGGCAAAGAGAGGACTGTTTGCCGAACCAGCACGCAAGGAGAGAGTGTCACCAGTTTTGAGATGGATGCTTGGGACAGTTACGCGACGACCATTAACGAGGACATGACCATGGCCAGAAGCCTGACGACCTTGAGCACGAGTCTTAACGAAACCAGCTCGAGAGAGAGTGTTGTCCAAACGAGTTTCAAGAAGAGCGAAGAGTTTCCCAGTTGGGTTAGCTGTCTTCAAAGCCTTATCAACATAGCTTCTAAACTGGCGCTCAGAGAGACCATAAGACAAGCGAGCCTTCTGCTTCTCATGGAGAGACTGACCGAACTCAGACTTAGGTCTAGAAAGAGAGGTGCCGGCGCGCTCTCTACGAGAGAGTGACAAGGCATATTTAGCGGTTTGAGTCTTCTCAAACACTGGAGCACCCAACCTTCTAGCAATTTTAAATTTTGGTCCGATTTGCATAATATTTTTTTAATTCCTCCTTGGGCGAGGTGGCTTAGGGCCGTTATGAGGAACTGGGGTCATGTCTTGAATGCTAATGAGGTTGATCCCCTTGGAGATAAAGCCTCTAATAGCTGACTCGCGACCAGAGCCCACACCCTTGATCACCACCTTCACCTCCTTCACACCCATGGTGGCAGCCTTATCGGCCAAAGTCTCACCAACCTTAGCGGCAGCAAAAGGGGTGCCCTTCTTAGCACCCTTGAAGCCCTGATTACCGGATGAAGCCCAAGCGAGTGTAGCACCCTTCATGTCTGTGAGGACGAGCTTAGTATTGTTATAAGTAGACTCAACGCAAAGGATGCCAGAATCAACACGACGCTTACCAGACTTGCCGGTAGCTTGAACTGGGGCTGGAGCGCTCTCCACCTTCACCTCTGTCTCTGCGGTTGTGATCTTTTTCTTTCCCATT
>CAYLKX010000010.1:2795-9591 GCA_964384735.1 uncultured Candidatus Saccharibacteria bacterium | reverse complement strand
TTATGTCTTCTCAGCGACCCTGCGACCAGTACCCATGGTCTTCCTCACGTTACCACGGCGAGTGCGAGAGTTGGTCTTGGTCCTCTGGCCACGCACTGGGAGACCACGCATGTGGCGCACTCCACGGTAGGCCTTAATATCTTTGAGACGCTTAACGTTGGAAGCGTGCTCACGTTTGAGGTCGCCCTCAAGGGTCAAATTTTCAATAATGCTACGAATCTTGTTCTCCTCCTCAATAGTGACCTCCTTCACCTTCTTGCCGAATTCGACTCCAGCCTCTGTAAGGATATCGTGGGCGCGGGAACGGCCTACTCCATAGAGAGTAGTGAGTCCGATCTCAACACGCTTTTCATCTGGAATGGTTATACCGAGCAGTCTCATTTTTAACCTTGTCTTTGCTTATGGCGTGGGTTGGACTTGCAAACGACATACACATAGCCCTTCCTGCGGACTATCTGGCATTTCGAACAAATCTTCTTTACCGAAGCCTTAACTTTCATAAGAAAATCCATTGTAACCCAACTGCCTTTTCTTGTCTAGTAGGGAGCCTATTTAGGGCCTACAGGCGCTTAATAATCCTGGCTTTGCCACCGTATGGCTCAAGCTCTAGGAGGACCCTGTCGCCCACCAAGACCCTAATGCGATTTAGGCGCATTTTGCCCGAAAGGTAGGCCAAAAGTGGCTCACTTGGAGCCTCTCCACCCTCTGGGGCATCGAGCTCAACCCTAAACATGATGTTGGGGAGTGACTCAACGACGGTGCCCGTCCTTTCTAAATCCTTGTTGGTTGGCATTAAGGTTTAAGTTTCTTGATGACTATCTTAGAAGTATCTGCAGGGAAGCTCGTCTTCCAGAATGGGCGAATGTTGGCTGTAGCACTCACAATAGTTGGGTAAGTCTTAATGATTTGAGACAATTCACTCTTCTTGTGACCAGCTAAGGCACTCTTCAAAGCCACTTCGTCAGTCTTCCAGAACAAAGTTCCTGAGCCCACCACTTTAAAGTCAATCTTACTTAAATTCAAGATGTCGGCTGATTGGCCATTGGCAAAGGAGATGTTGAGGGATTCCAAAGTTTCGAATTCCAACTGGTCCTTAGGAGAGATCGTGGCCTTGCCAGTGGCAATTGTGCTGGCCAAATCACTCCTCTTAAACATCACTCCGGCCAAATTGCCTCTAAGGTTAATCGTGACGGAGGCGTTAGAGGCACCAGACTGTGGTAAATCTTCGTAAGTGACGCTAGCCAAGTTGGGGTAAAGGATAAAGTCGGCTGGCACCTCAGCTTGGGCCTTGGCAATAAGCTCTTTAGAGAGTTCGGCCTGCAAACTAGTCTTAGCTTTGGCCAAACTGGCTTGGTCGACCACCTTTTCCTTGCCGATAAATCCATTACTCATTGGAGTTTTGGAACGAGCATAAACGAGATCAAACTTTGGTGTGCCCTTAAGACCCGGTACGGTGAAGTCGGTTAAACCAATATTGTAAGACTCGCCCGCTTGATCGGCATAAACGACAGCCTCCACTGAGCCCGGACCAGAACTACTCTTGGCTGGAACGGAAATATTTTTGGCAATACGGTAAATCTTGCCGTCATTACTCTGGAAGCGAGTGGTGTCGCGAAGAGCCTGGGTCTCAGTGCTGTTGTTGTAAACCACAATTGTGCCTGAAGCCTTACGACTCACCTCTTGCTCACCAGTTGCCTCTAGCACAGCACTCTTGTCACCAGAAAGTTTGACCACACTGTACATCAAGCCGTTACCAGCGCTCTTGTGTGAAGAGTAAGTCTCGCCACTCCAAGTGAGAGTTTGCGCCTTGGGTGTATAAGTTACCTCGGCTCCATTGAACATCGCCAAGAGAGCGAAGAATAGAACTAAGATTAGTCCTCCTACCCAAAACCAAATCTTCTTCACCCCACCGCGAGCACTACTGTTAGAATTAGTAACCGACTTAGTTGGTAAAACTTCCTCCTCCACTACTGGTTCCTTAACCACTGGTCTCTTCACCACGTCGAGTGGCACTCTGCGTCGACTCTCAGGAATAGGGATGTCGCGAATACTCTTCCTGCGATCAGGCAAAGAGACTCCGTCAATGTTCTTAGGCATGAATTAATTATACTCGGCTTTGCTTTAACGCAAAATTGCTTTGATCCTCCTCACCCCAGCTGAGACGGCCTCCTCCTTAGTGATTTCAAATTGGCCCAAGACTCCAGTGGCCTCCACATGAGGGCCTCCACAAAACTCTTTGGAATAAGCTCTCCCAAGTGAATCACCAATATAGTAAACACTCACCTCGTCTGGGTACTTCTCCCCGAAGAAGTGGCGAGCCCCAGTCCTCTCAGCTTCAGCCTTAGGCATCACCACTTTGTGCACAGGAAGATTTAATTTAATCTGCTCGTTCACAATATCTTCCACACGCTTCTTCTCCTCCTCGGTCAGTTTGCGCGGGAAGGAGAAGTCGAACCTGAGTCGCTCTGGTGTGATGTTGCTCCCCTTCTGCCCCACCTCATCGCCCAAAACATCGTGAAGAGCTTGATGGAGTAAGTGTGTGGCAGTGTGATACTTCACCTCCATCTCAGAATGGCCAGCCAAACCTCCCTTAAACTTTTGCTCCGCACCAGCACGAGAGAGTTCTTGATGCTTCTCAAACTTTTCTTGGAAATCTTTTTCATCCACAACAAAACCAAGCTCCTTCACCAACTCTAGAGGAAAGCCGTACGAAGTGTAGAGCACAAATGGGTCCTCGCCTGAAGCCAACTTCTTCTTCCCCGCCTCCAAAGCCTCTCTAAACTTAACCTCTTCTTGGTCAAAAACTTCAGACTTAATTGGAACAGGAAGATGATACTTGTCTTTATAAAGAATAGTCTTGCGGATCAATCTCCTCAAAACATAACCTTGGTCCTTGTTGCTTGGCTTCAAATTCTCAGCCAACAAAGCCTCAATAGTCCGAGTGTGATCGGCCACCACTCTCTCCTCTCTAGTTTGCGGATGAGTTGGGAAGAGATCTGTGTCGAAAACGGTTGCCACCTTTTGCGAAACCATGGCCAAACGTTCAAGGCCCATGCCAGTATCGATACCCTTAACTGTTAAGGGAGTAAGTTTTACTTGCCCCGTACCAAGCTTTGCTTTGGTATCGGGGTCTTTGTTCTGATAAAACTCGTTGAAAACGATATTCCAAATCTCAATCCCTCCAGCATAAATCTCCGTGGTCGGGCCACATGGGCCCTCCTCACCTGTTGGCCCCCAGAAATTGTCCTCTCGACCACACTTCCTCACCTCAATATTTGGGTCTAGCGAGCGCCAGATCTCAGCTGACTCAGTGTCCTCTGGCACACCAGCCTCACCTTGGAAGACGGTAACATAATCAATCTTGAGTCCCATCTCCTTGGTGACAAATTCATGAGCATAAGTGATGGCCTCCTTCTTCCAATATCCGCCGAAGGAGAAGTTGCCCAACATTTCGAAGAAAGTGAGGTGACGCTCATCACCCACCTCCTCAATGTCGGAAGTGCGAATACACTTTTGGATACTAACCGTATTCTTAGAGCCAAAATCGGCCATAGGATCCTGCACTCCCAAGTAATACGGCTTAAATTGTTGCATCCCCGCGGTGGTGAAGAGGACTGAAGCGTCTTCAGTCACTAATGGCGAAGAAGGCACGTGCTTGTGCCCCTTACTTTCAAAAAAGTTTATAAACTTCTGCCTAATTTCGTTGGAATTCATTAAAAGAAATATAGCATTTCTGGTGAATAAATGGAAAACCCGGCGTCTCTTCTACTGGAAGATACGCCGGGTCTGGCGGAGAACCCAGAAGAACCTGATCGGCAAATCCTGGAGGAAATGCCGGAGTGGCCGTGACCACCGGTGAAGGCGGTAACGGATTGGTGCCCGCTGAAGGGTGAAGTCCATACAGCCTCCTGGTCCAAAGAAGTCCAAAAAGCATTATACCACTCGCTACAAATCTTTCAATTGGGCGAAATCGGCCTCAAGAGTCTTCATTAAGCTCTGATTATAAATAGCGGCAGCGGGGTGGTAGAGAGGCAAGAGCTTAAAGCTTTTGGCCTCTAGCTGTTTACCGTGCAGAGCGCCAATTGAATCCAACTTTGAGGCCAAACCATAACGATTCATGACATAAGCCATGGCAAAGCGCCCAAGAGTCACCACAATCTCTGGCTTAATAATCTCAATTTGCTTGTCGAGGAATGGTGCATAAAGCTCGATTTCCTCTGGCAATGGATCGCGATTCTTGGGCGGACGATCCTTCACAATATTAGTGATATAAACATCCTTCCTCTCCAAACCAACACTGGCTAAAAGCTTTTCTAAAACCTTGCCCGCCCTTCCGCAAAATGGTCGCCCAGACTTGGCCTCGTTCTCCCCCGGGGCCTCACCCACAAACATGATCTTCGCCTCAGAGCTCCCCTCCCCAATCACTGGAAGGTAATTATTTTCCACTCGATAAGCATAAAGTGGCGAAGATTTAAGAGTCGTCACCTCTTCTAGAACCACTTTCAACGCTTCGTCTCTAGAGCTCATTGATCTCGCGCAAAACTGGCGTGCTATTAAATTTTGGCCCTAAGAACTCTTGGAGCAAACCCGGCTTCTGCTTAATGTTGGAGCAAAGCACTACACCATGTTGGATCAAAGTCCGCTTCTCCGCATCGGTTAGGGAGAGGAGGCAAGTCACTGGATGCAATTTACCCTCCTCGATCATGTCTTGGAGGTTCCCCTTCTCCGGATAATTCCAACCAATTAAGGTCATGCCCTTACACTCGGCATAGTGGATAGCAGTGGAGGAGAACTTGGTGTTCGTCACAAGCCACGAGTCTGTCACCTTACGATCATGGCCCCCATAATTGAAAACATTTTCCTTCAAATCATCGAAGCGAGCTTTGATATAAAGAGCGACCTTCAAATCACTCTTAACCCCCAACTCGTTGTGGAACTTGGCCTCAATCATAATAAGTTTAGTCGGATTCCAAGCCACAACATCGACCTCATGTGGTACACAACCACCTAGAGCCACTTGCCGTGTAGCACACTCAAAGCCCTTCGCTCGCAAAATCTCTGCCACGAAGTCCTCAAAGGGGAAGCCCGATGGCCCAAGTTGCATCACCGCTCGACGAAGCGAGTAGCTCCTAGCGACTGGCCTATTCATCTTCTCCAAAACCTCGAAGGCGTGACGGTAGATCTCCTTGGTTGTCATGCCATCATGCAACATGGGGAGGAAGTGTTGGAGGACTTGCTCAGCCGACTCAGCCGAGGCACCAGAGTTGAGGAGTGACTCACGGAGCTTCTCCTGGTCGAAGGTCTCATGCCGTCCACCCGCCTTCACAATAATGACCGAATCAGGTTGGATCTTGGTCTTATTAAAAACCTTTTTGAGCTTATTTAACATAAGCTGATTATATCAGGAAACAATCTTGTCCATCACTGCGCCTCCGATCATCTGGTCCGCTTCACCCACCTTCGCATTGCTTCGGCGTGGCGAGTAAAAGACGATTGATTGCCCAAGAGAGAGGCCTCGAACTGGTTCAGCGAAAGTCACTTCATTGTTAGAAATTTCTACCGGAAGCTTCTCCCCCCGATACCGAATCTGAGCCAACACTTCCCCCTGTGGCTTCTGTTGCCAGTTCAAATTCTTTACCACTACCTTCTTTGGCGAAAGTTCTTTGATCTCCCTCACATCATCTGACACGGTGAGAGTATTAGCCTCAAAGTTTTTGCCCACAATATAAAATGGCCCACTCTCAGCTCCCTTCCTCCTTACTTCAAAACCATGTCGCTCACCAATCGTGTAATACATTAAACCCTTATGAGAGCCGATCTCCTCACCTTTAGTGTTCAAAACTCGTCCAGGCTTAACCTCAATATAATGTGAGAGAAATTCTTCCATTGAAATATCACCAAGGAAGCAAATGCCCTGACTATCCTTCTTCTCCGCCACTGGCAAGCCATACTTCTTCGCAAGCTTCCTCACTTCAGACTTATCCATATGCCCAACTGGGAAGAGTGAGTGTGAAAGATCTTCAGGTGTTAAGGCCCAGAGGAAGTATGATTGATCCTTCTCCCCACTCCAATAATGCCCCGTGGCGATGAAGTCAGCACCACGCCTCTTAGCCTCTTGCCAAAAGAGGCCAAACTTAATCTCTCGGTTACAAAGCACGTCTGGGTTTGGTGTCCTGCCAGCCTTGTACTCCTCAAGCATTTTGTCGATCACTCCTTGTTTGTACTCATTCTCCGCGTCAATGAAGAGGAATGGAATATTGAGAGCCAAACACACCTTCATGGCATCTCTCCTCTCCTCACGCCAAGTGCACTTCATCCACTCTGGTTGCCAAGCTTTAATAAAAACTCCGGTAACCTCATACCCCTGTTCTTTAAGAAGCCCAGCCGAAACCGCGCTATCTACCCCACCCGAGAGCCCAATATAAACCTGTCGACCTGGCAGGTTGACGGATTTACCGGAGGTACTTGGCGATATTTTGTTTGTGTTCTTCAAATGTCCTAGCATAATGCATCTTCTTATCATTCCCCGTAATGTAATACAAGTAAGGTGAGGGGTCTGGGTGCACAGCAGCGCGGAGAGCATTGATCCCTGGATTGTTGATAGCGTTGTCTGGCAAACCCTTAAATTCATACGTCCCTCGAGCCGAATCAACTTGGAGAGGCATGCCGATCTTCATCCTCTTCCACAAAATGCCTGAGATCATGGTCATGTCGTTAGGATCCTTAGCCTCTCCCTCAATGAGCGAGGCCATCACCACAATCTGGTGCAAGGTTTTACCCTGAGACTTAATCTCTG
>CAYLKX010000010.1:0-2695 GCA_964384735.1 uncultured Candidatus Saccharibacteria bacterium | reverse complement strand
GGGAAGGCTCTTGGGGGCGACATACTCCAATACAAAAAGAGGAGGAAGATATAAAGAGCGGTAAGATAAAACCTTCTTTCTTTAATATACCGTAAATATTGCATTAGACAGGAAGATTGGCAGGAGCTTCGGCCTTCTTGGAAGGAATGCGTCGCAAAGTTGGGGTGGCAGCCACCATCGAACTTGGGAAGTGGAAGAGGGTGGCCACCTCCTCAGTGGTAAGGATGTATGGCTTGTCATCATGAAGATGGTAGAAGGGGTCATTGAACATCGCTCGACGCTTGTAAGCTTCGAGGAAACGCTTCTCATTCTTCTTCTTCCTATAATCCATGAAGTCTTGCCAAGGATAGTCATACTCATATTGCGATGGCTTGAAACCGTTTAAAGTTTGGGAGCTAAACTGTTTCAACACACCCAAGATGCCACCAATATTATTGGCATTAAAGGCGCTCTGCTCAGCAAAGTAAACCACTCTGATCATGGCGTCGAAGGCTGTCTTCTCCAAAGAGCGCTCAATTGCCTTCACCGTCTCCTTTTGCAAATCGGTAAGGCCGGTGAGAGCTGGCGGTTTATCTTTCTCAGTCTTCACATGAGTCTCCTTTTCAATAATCTTCTTGATCTCGGCTTTAGCTGCCGCCTTCCAATCTGGCTTGGTTAAGAGGCGCCCATACTTTAACCCCTCTTTGGTGTGTGCTTGGAGTAAGATCTGGATCCAAGCTTGTTCGCCCGGCTTCAACGAGCCGAGGAACTCGATCACTGTGGCAAGCGGATCAACCTTGTACTCCTCCTTAGCATCTTTGTCCAAGCCATAATCAATGTAGGTCTTGATTGGGTAAGCATCAGCTTTGGTAAGGACGAGGTGAGCCAATTTGCCGAACTTATATTTATTCAAATCGTAAGTAATACCAGCGGTGTAGTCTGGCACTTGGTGGATCTCAATGTTTGGGAATTGGCCATACAAGTTACTCTCCACCAAGCCTCGCATCTTGGCTGGCAACCAAATGTAGAAGTGGACTTGTCCACCATCGGAAACCATTTCCAAAGAGAACCATTGTCTCACTCGACCCTTGAAGTAAACATCAGTTAATGAGCCCACCCCTGGTTGGTGCAAAGTCTGGAGGAAAATCTCCATCGCCACAGGTGACTTCACCATCTCATTGGGGAAGCGAATCTCAAGCAAAATAACCTCCTGAGCCTTAATCCATTCACGACGCTTAAACTTGAGCCAACGAGTAATACCAATATAGAGGGAGAAGAATGGCACCCAAACTGGCCACAACACCCAACCAATGTGGAGGGCTTGCGGAATTATGGATTGCTGGAAAGAAGCTAAAAGTTCTGCAAACATTACTTCTCAATTCTAACACAAGAAATATTAAACGTTGTAATAACGGCCCTCTTTGTCCTTCTTGAAGAACTTTGGATTTTGGAGATTGACGAGGATAGTGTTCTCCTTCACATAACGCTCCTTCAAAACCTTCTCAATAATCTTCTCACGAGTAAGAGGACCGTTCTTGTCGATAATCTTCCTGATCACATCCTTCACTACACCAGACATATAACCCCACTCAGCGAGAGCGTATAGACCACGGCCAACTAGGACAAAGCGTGGATCCTTAATAAGCTCATTGTGAGTAGTGGCGACGTGAGCCTTTTTGTTGAAATACTGGTTAATAGCCTTAGCCACCTCCTTGAAGTGGATTGGGGAGCCGTGCTTACGAATCACAAGGAAGGCGTAGTCACGCATACCCTTGGCGTTAACGTTTGGTGAAGCGGTTTTACCCCACTCACCAAGAGGATTCTTGCCGATCTTGTGAGAGATAGAGAGCCAGCGCTTGATCACCTCCTCGTTCTTATACTTTTCATTCAAATCCTTAACCTCCTCAAGGAAGTTGCTGATAAGATCACTTTCGAAAACTAGCTCATCGTCAGAAAGTCTGGAGTAAAGCTTCTTAAGAGCGCCTTGGATCTTGGTAGCAAGCTCTGAATCTACATGCCAGCGATGCTTAAAGTCTTCATCCTCCTTCTCACGCTTGAACTCATCACCTACAACCAAAAGGAAATGGATATGGTTCTGAGCGCTTGGATCCTTGGCCAAGTATTGCAAGAGATCCTTCTCTGAGACAATACCACCAAGCTCTACGACGAGAGCCTTAAGCTCGGCAAACTCCGCTTCATGCTCCTTATAGGCCTTACTCTTCCTAATAGAGAGGAGAGAGTGGTTCTCAATCTGGCGAACACGCTCACGAGTGATCCCATACTTCTTACCGATAGCGTCGAGAGTGAGCTTGGTTGGCTTAGCGCCCAAACCATAGCGGGAAACAATGACATCCTGAGCACGCTTAGCGAGTACACCCAAAAGGGCCTTGGAGACGTCCTTAGGTTTGAAGTTAAGGGTTAATTTTTCATTCATATCACTATATTTATCATTTACAGGAAATTCTGTCAAGCTTGACTACTTTACCACGAAATTAACCAACTTTCCAGGTATATAAATCGTCTTCACCACCTCCCCTTCCTTGAGCCATTTGGCCACCGATTCAAGCTCCTTGGCCTGCTCCACCGCCTCGTCTTGCGAGAGCTTTGGGCTAGCGTTGAACTCCCCTCTCACCTTGCCGTTGACCTGCACAGCATAAGTGACACTGTCGGAGACTAATTTGCTCTCATCATACTTCGGCCATTCTGAAGTGTGGAT
>CAYLKX010000009.1:0-12764 GCA_964384735.1 uncultured Candidatus Saccharibacteria bacterium | reverse complement strand
CTTCCAATTAAAATTTTAGTTTTCATATAACTAAATAGTACCACGCAAAAGCAAAAGGCCCGCTTGAGCGGGCCTTTTGCGAGAACTTACTCGTAGTGATTTATCCTGAGCCTGTCGAAGGAGTGGAGTCGAACTACTTCTTGCCGACCTTGCGACGAGAGACAATAAACTTGTTTGAATACTTCTTAGGACGACGACTCTTCTGGCCCTTACCAGTTGGCTTGCCGTAAATAGAGATAGCCCTGCGACGACCACGACCCTGGCGGCCTTCACCACCTCCGTGTGGGTGATCAACTGGGTTCATAGCAGTACCACGCACAGTTGGGCGGATACCAAGCCAGCGTGAGCGACCAGCCTTACCCAAGTTCACCAAACGATTTTCATTATTTGAAACTTCACCAATAGTAGCCCAGGCGAGAGCTGGCACCTTCCTCACTTCGCTTGAAGGCATTTTAAGGTCTACGTAACCACCATCCTTAGCCAAGATCTCAGCATAGTTACCACCAGCACGAGCCAGCTTGGCGCCACCATTTGGGCGGAGCTCAATGTTGTAAACGAAAGTACCAACCAAAAGCTTTTCTAGAGGCAAGCGATTGCCTGGAGCGATCGGAGCATTCTCTGAATTTATATAAGTGTCACCAACCTTAGCTCCATTTGGGAGGAGGATGTATCGGCGTTCACCATCAGCATACTGCACAAGACCAATGAAACCGGAGCGGTTTGGATCGTACTCAACAGTCTTGAGAGTGTAAGGAATATTGATCTTGTCGAAGGTGAAGTCAATGTGACGGAAGGTCCTCTTGTGGCCACCACCCTTGTGACGAGTAGTGATGAAGCCGTGAGCGCGACCAGCTCCTCGAGCAAAGCCCTTTGTAAGAGGCTTGTAAGGCTCGTTGGTGGTGATGATCTCACGGTAATTAATACCGGACATCTGGCGCCTAGATTTGGTTGTTGGTTTGTAGTGCTTCATAGTTCGATTAGCTCACTAGAGGAGCTCGATCTTATCACCCTTCTTAAGATAAACATAGGCCTTCTTACCACCGCTCTTAGTACCAAACTTGCCACCACGGAAGACATTCTTTGAAGGGATCACCGCTGTGCGGACACGCACTGGGGTCACCTTGTACTCTGCCTTCACCGAGCCAGCAATAGCGGACTTGGTAGCATCCTTAGCCACTTCGAAGACGTAGACTCCTCTCTTGTCTCCAGAGATGAGGGCCTTCTCGGTCATGCGAGGCTTGATGAGCACTGATTCGGTTGTAATTTTCTTATCAGCCATGTTATTTCTTTACGCTCTTAGCCTTAATGGTTGGGAGAGTTTTGAGAGCAGTGTCTGGATTCTCAATCATCAAGTACTTGTAGTTCAAGAGAGTGATTGGGTCCAAGTTACGAGCCTCAAGGACAACGACATTGGAGAGGTTCTTAAATGAACGCTCAGTGTTGGCATCCTTCTTAGAAGTGAGGATCGCAAGAGCATTCCTCTTCTTCTTGAAGATGTGCTCGAAGTTCTTGAGAGCCTTCACCGCCTCCTTGGTCTTGGCCTCCTTGAGAGAGAGGGCGTCAACAAAGACAATCTCATTCTCCACCAACTTCTTAGAAAGAAGAGTGTGAAGAGCCTTGATGCGCATCTTCTTAGAAACGGTGCGCTCATAATTCTTCTCATTCCTTGGACCGTGGGCCACACCACCACCAACCCAAATTGGTGAACGAGTGGAGCCGTGACGAGCACGACCAGTCCCCTTCTGTTGCCAAGGCTTCTTACCACCACCACGGACATCGCCACGGTTCTTGGTATGAGCCACATTCTTCCTCCTAGAAGAGAGGATTGAATTTACAACTTGGCTTACAAGGTCTGCATTCCACTTCAAGCCGAAGACACTCTCTGGGAGTTTGATATTCCCTGCCTTCTTGCCATCTAGACTGTAGACTTGAGCTTCCATTTTAGTGTTTAGGATTTAGTGTTTAGGATTTCAACTGGTGCTCCACGGCGACCCGGTACAGCTCCAGCAATATAGACCTCTTGAGTCTCCGCATCAAGCTTAACCACAGCGAGGTTCTTCACAGTTACGCGATCACCTCCCATGCGTCCGGCCATGCGCATACCCTTAACGACCCTACCACCAGAGCGACCACCACCACCAATAGATCCCGGCTCTCTTTCAGAGTGCTTCTGACCGTGTGAGCGGCGACCACCCTTGAAGCCGTGACGCTTCACTACACCTTGGAAACCCTTACCCTTAGAAGTAGCACTCACCGTAACGAGGTTGCCCTCAGTGAGATTGCCAAGACCAGTGCCATCACTTAGCTTCAACTTTGTGACAGCCAAAGCGTCACCATTGTCGGCGAAGATTTGGGTCATATTGATTTTCTTGGCTTTGATCTTGTTCATGGGATTTGGTTTCAGGTTTAGATCATCTTGACATCAATGTTCACACCGCTTGGCAATGAGAGGTTGGTAAGAGACTCGATCACCTTGGCGGAAGGATTTACAATCTCGATCAAACGCTTGTGAATTCGCATTTCGAATTGTTCTCGCGCATTCTTGTACACGAACGCAGCGCGGTTGACGGTGTAAATCTTCTTCTCCACCGGAAGAGGGATCGGACCCACCACCTCAGCATCGTAGCGGAGAGCCGTGTCAATGATCTGCTTGACCGAGAGGTCGAGGATCTTTGACTCGTAAGCCCTCACCCTAATGCGTAGCTTAGCGGATTGTTCCTCCGTTTTGGCCTTCTTCTTTTCTGTTACTTTTGTGTTAGCCATTTTCTAAGCTGTTAGCTTTTAGCTGTTAGCTTTAAGCCATTACTTTAGTTACCACACCAGCACCAACGGTCTTGCCACCCTCACGGATAGCGAAGCGACGTTGCTCCTCAAGAGCGACAGGAGCTACAAGCTTAACCTTGAAGGTTGCTGTATCACCTGGCATGACCATCTCAACACCCTCGTTCAAGGTCACCTCACCAGTCACATCGGTCGTACCAATGTAGAACTGTGGCTTGTAACCAGTGAAGAATGGAGTGTGACGACCACCTTCCTCCTTCTTAAGAACGTAAACCTCGGCGGTGAAATCAGTGTGAGGAGTAATAGAACCAGTCTTAGCAAGTACCTGACCACGGTGGAGATCTTCCTTCTTCACACCACGGAGGAGGATACCGGCGTTGTCGCCTGCCTGACCCTGCTGGAGTGACTTGTTGAACATCTCAATACCAGTAACAACTGTCTTCATGGTGTCCTTGATACCAACGATCTCAACTTCCTCACCTACCTTCACAACACCTCTCTCAATACGGCCGGTTACTACAGTACCGCGACCTTCGATAGAGAAGATGTCTTCGATTGGCATAAGGAATGGCTTATCAAGCTCACGAACTGGCTCAGGAATGTAGTTATCGAGAGCATCAGTAAGAGCAAGAACCTGCTTAGACCACTCGTCATCAACGCCGGAAGCCTCAAGAGCCTTAAGACCGGAACCGCGGATAACCGGAGCGTTCTTACCATCGTACTCATACTTGTCCAAGAGATCACGAACCTCCTCTTCAACCAAGTCAATAAGCTCCTTATCAGGAACCATGTCGCACTTGTTAAGGAAGACAACAATCTTTGGCACACCCACCTGCTTAGCGAGCAAGATGTGTTCACGAGTTTGTGGCATCACACCGTCAGTAGCAGCTACCACGAGGATAGCACCGTCCATCTGAGCGGCACCGGTGATCATGTTCTTAATGTAGTCAGCGTGACCAGGAGCGTCTACGTGAGCGTAGTGGCGCTTGTCGGTCTCATACTCAGAGTGAGAGAGAGCAATGGTAATACCACGTGCCTTTTCCTCAGGTGAGTTGTCAATCTGATCAACACCCTTAACAGTAGCCTTCTTACCTGCGCGGTTAAGAACGTTAAGGATAGCGGCTGTCAAAGTAGTCTTGCCGTGGTCAACGTGGCCAATGGTACCGACGTTTACGTGTGGCTTTGATCGTTCGAAATCTGCCATAAATTTATTTAATTTCTAATTTCTAAATCCTAATTTCTAAACAATTTTTCAAATTTTCTAATTTTTAAAATTGGAATTTGTTTAGGATTTAGCGCTTATAATTTAGAGTTTATATTTGAAGCGAGGGAGACGCGCGAGAACGCAATTGATCTTCCTCGACCCAAATGCATCTAAAAGTTCATCCCCTATTGAGAGAATCTCAAAGAGCAAGACACTAATAGACGTACCGGCCATATTACAGAAAAGCCCCAAAATAGTCAAACCAGAAGCCAAAAGCCACCCCAGAAGGGTGGCTTTTGGCTCAAACTTTTGTATTTAACCCTTATTTACCGCCAGTACGAGCTTCAATGATCGTATTAGCAACATTCGTAGGCACCACAGCATAGTGATCGAACTCCATGGTTGATGAACCACGGCCCTCGGTCATTGAGCGGAGAGCAGTTACGTAACCGAACATCTCGGAGAGAGGGACCTTGGCGCGAACGACCTTTAGGTCACCGCGATCCTCCATCGACTCAATAGCCCCACGCTTACCTGAGAGGTTACCGGTGATATCACCCATAAACTTCTCCGGTACTACTACCTCCACCTTCATGATTGGCTCAAGGATCACTGGCTTACTCCTCTTAGCCGCCTCTTGGAAAGCTTGTGAAGCAGCAATCTTGTAAGCAATTTCAGATGAGTCCACATCGTGGTAGGAACCGTAAGTCAATTCGCAAGAAATGTCGGTCATCTTGAAGCCGGCGAGGATACCTCGATCCATCGCTTCGCGGACACCCTTCTCCACCGCTGGGATAAATTCGCCAGGGATCACACCACCCTTAATAGAATCGATAAACTCGAAGCCATCTTCACGGTGAACATTCTTAGGCACCTTCTCCTCTGGATCGTAAGTTGGGAGAGGTTTGATCTTGATCTTCACGTGACCGTACTGACCCTTACCACCAGTTTGCTTGATGTACTTGTTCTCCACCTCAGCCTCACCTTGGATCGTTTCCTTGTAGGCTACTTGTGGCTTACCAACATTGGCCTCCACGCCGAACTCACGCTTCATGCGGTCAACGATAATCTCGAGGTGGAGCTCACCCATACCCTTAATCACCGTCTCACCAGTCTCAGGATCAGTTTGGATCTTGAAGGTTGGATCTTCGTCAGAGAGACGCTTCAAAGCGAGGCCCATCTTCTCCTGGTCGGCCTTAGTCTTAGGCTCAATACGGAGAGAGATCACCGGCTCAGGGAAGGTAATCTGGTCGAGCACAATTGGCTTAGCTTCGTCACAGAAGGTGTGTGAGGTCTTGGCCTCCTTAAGACCTACAGCGGCAGCAATCTCACCGGCGAAGACCTTCTTCACCTCCTCACGCTTGTCGGCTTGGAGACGCACAATGCGACCAAGACGCTCCTTGTTGCCAGTAGTAGAGTTGTAAATATATGATCCGCTTTCAATCGAACCAGAGTAAACGCGGAAGAAGGTGAGCTGACCCACGAATGGATCGGCCTGAAGCTTGAAGGCAAGGGCAGAAAATGGCTCCTCGTCTGAAGCGTGGCGCTCGATCTCCTCACCAGTGTTTGGATCAATACCCTTCACCGCTGGGATGTCGAGTGGGCTTGGGAGGTAGTCCACCACAGCGTCAAGCACAAGCTGGACGCCCTTGTTCTTAAGAGCGGAACCGGTCAAGACGGGGAAGATCTTGTTCTCAATCACGGCCTTGCGGAGCACTGGCTTCAAAACTTCGACAGAGATCTCCTCACCACCAAGATACTTGTTCATAAGAGATTCATCATTCTCCACAATCTTCTCCACCAACTCACCACGATACTTCTCCGCCTCAGCCTTGTACTCGGCTGGGATCTCCTTCTCCACCACCTTGTTACCCATGTCGCCCTCGAAGTAGTAAGCCTTCATCTTTAGCAGGTCGATCACACCCTCGTGCTTGTCCTCCTCCCCCATTGGGATCTGGAGACGAATCGCATTCTTGGAGAGGCGGTTCAAAATGCTCTTGTATGAGCGCTCAAATGAAGCGCCTGTGCGGTCGAGCTTGTTGATGAAGCAGATCCTTGGCACATGAGCCTCCTCGGCATAACGCCAGTTGGTCTCAGATTGAGGCTCCACACCAGCCACACCGTCGAAGACAACCACAGCGCCGTCGAGCACGCGGAGAGAGCGCTTCACCTCCACGGTGAAGTCGATGTGTCCAGGAGTGTCGATCACGTTGAAGCGGAACTTCTTGCTTCGGTCCGCCGTAGCATCTGCGGAGGCGACTCCCTCGTAAGTCGGCTTCCAGAAACAGGTGATGGCCGCTGCGGTAATGGTGATACCACGCTCGCGCTCCTGCTCCATCCAGTCGGTGGTTGTCTCACCCTCGTGCACCTCACCAATCTTGTGTTGAGCACCAGTGTAGAAGAGCACACGCTCTGAAGTGGTGGTCTTACCTGCGTCCACGTGAGCAACGATACCGAAGTTACGCACTCTCTCTAATGGATAATCTCTCTGCATAAATTAATTTAATGATAATAAAAAACCCTAGGGGTTATTACGGGGAAACTATATAGCAAATTAGCCCTGGTTGCAACGAGTTGGCTGAGGTGTTAGAAATGGTTTAGACACATTTCCGCTACAGGAGGGTTCCCATGAAGCTAATCGAGCGAGTCCCGGCCCAACTTCAGATCTTCGCTGGAGTGATGGGGCTCATCACTCTGGCCGCGACACTTGCGATCGGCACGATCGCTGGCTTGCCACATGATGGCCTCGAGCTTACCAGAGCCCAACTCTTGTTCGGCTTCTACAAGCTTCTGCTCATTCTGACAGGCCTCTCGTTCTTGGCCTGCCTCTACACCATGTGCCTGCCACACAAGAAAGGAGCTCCGTGAGGAGCTCCTAAACTTTTTATAAAATCCTATTAGCTGAATTACCAGGCAAAATGCGCGAAGGCCTTGTTGGCTTCAGCCATGCGGTGCATCACTTCACGCTTCTTGATAGCTTCGCCCTCATTCTTGGAAGCGGAGATAAGCTCCTCAGCAAGCTTCAAGTGCATTGGCTTACCCTTCTTGGCACGAGCAGCGTCGATGATCCAACGCATTGAGAGATACTGGCGACGCTCTGGGCGTACCTCACGAGGCACCTGGTAGTTGGCACCGCCCACACGACGAGAGCGGACCTCCATGTTGGGCGAAGCGTTCTTAAGAGCAGTCTCGAAGATCTCGAGAGGCTCCTGCTTGGTCTGCTCCTTAATAGCATCGAGAGCACCATAAACAATCTGGCGGGCAGTAATCTTCTTGCCACGCTCCATGGTGTAGTTGATAAACTTAGCCAACTTCTCTGAATTATAAAGAGAGTCTGGAGTAATCTTTGGCTTTGATTTTAATTTTCTTCGCATTTTATTATTGCTTACTACTTACTGCCTACTACTTTTTTGGCCTCTTAGCTCCGTATTGTGAACGAGCTTGGCGACGGCTCTCTACCCCACCAGCGTCGAGGACACCGCGGACAATCTGATAGCGGAGGTTAACATCCTTTACACGGCCACCGCGCACCAAAACCACTGAGTGCTCTTGAAGATTGTGCCCGATACCTGGGATGTAAGCAGTGATCTCATGGCCATTGGTGAGGCGCACGCGAGCGATCTTGCGGATAGCAGAGTTAGGCTTGCGAGGAGTCTTGGTCGTCACCTTGGTAGCTACACCACGCTTAAATGGTGAGACGTAGAAGACAGGACGGTTCTTCAAAGTGTTAAAGCCACGCATAAGAGCAATGGACTTTGGCTTCCTTTTGAACTTACTGCGCTTCCTGCGCACTAATTGATTGATGGTCGACATTAAAAAGACTCCTTTTCGGAGACCCCTACTCTACAAGATGCTTGTCAAAATTGCAACTCCCATAACGACGAAGGCCCCACTCGCGCATGAGTGAGGCCCGACTGGAGAGCTAGAGAGCGTTGACCAACTCCACCAGCATCCAAGAAAGAATCAAGATCGTAGCCACGATCTTGGCTTCCTCCCTGGCGCCGGTAGAGATCTTCGGCACCCGTATGATTATGCCCTTGGGCATAAGCACCTCCACTATTAATCATACACCCTATTGGGCAAAATGTCAATAGGGCTAAATGGTGGCTCTACAAGGCCATTTATAAGGAGAGGCCCGAAATGAGGTGAAAGAGGGCAAAAACGACTGGCAATACGCTCTGCCAAAGGAAGAAGATGAAGACAATAAGGAGGACAAACCCATATCGCTCTAAGAAGTCCTTCACCCAAGCGAGCCTGGCCGGGAGGAGGGCGAAGAGGATCTTGGAGCCATCGAGAGGAGGTATAGGCACAAGATTGAAGAGGCTAAGGACAATATTGACCAAGATAATGATTGAGAGCATCTGGCCGAAGGCGGAGAGAGGTTCCACACCTCCTAGCTGGAGGATGAGGCCGAAGATGCAGGCTATAAACAAATTCACCCCCGGCCCAGCAAGAGCGACCAATGCTTCGGAGAAGCGTCCTGGGCGCAAATTGTATGGATTATAAGGTACAGGCTTAGCCCAGCCCAAAATGAAGCCTCCGGAGATGTAAGTGAGGAGCGGGAGGAAGATGGAGCCGAATGGGTCAATGTGTTTTAGCGGGTTTAGAGTGAGTCTCCCCTGCCATTCAGCGGTATTGTCACCCAAGGCCTTGGCCATGTAGCCGTGAGCCACCTCATGGATGATTATTGAGACAATTAGGATCGCTATTTGAAAAATTAAGTCCATCCGGTACTAGAATTTTAATCTATTAAATTTGATTAGACTAATTATAACAAGTATGTTATCTTAGTGCTCACCTATGGCAAAGATTTGTCCAGTAACCAAGAAGGGCTCAAGGATCGGTGGAGGCTACTCCAACGCGACTCGTGCTACCCAATTCAACCCAACCGGCATGGTGAGGAAGTATCCAAACCTCCAAAAGAAGCGTATTTACGTGCCTGAGCTTAAGAAGACTCTCACCCTCGAGCTCTCCACCAAGGGTTGGAAGACTATTGCCAAGCGTGGCGCTCACTCAGTCTTGAAGAAGGCCGGGGTTATCTAATAAACCGCTTTTAGCCTCTAGCTATTAGCTCATTTCAATTCTAAACTTTCGCCGTTGGTTTCGAACTTGATCGTACCACTTTCAATCGTGCTAAGAATTTTCGCCCCAACTTTTTGCAAAATTTCTAAAACTTCTTTGTGTGGGTGACCATACGAGTTGCCTTGCCCAGCGCTCACCACTGCATACTCTGGCGAGACAGCTTGCGCGTAAGCAAGCGAGGTGGAGGTGCGTGAACCGTGGTGCCCCACCTTCAAAACATCGGAGTCCAAAAGTTTGCTCACTCCCCCACTTTGATACAACAAAATATTTTCAACTTTGATCGGCGAGTCTCCAGTGAGGAGGAATGATTGCTCACCATACTCAAGTTTGGCCACGATCGAAGCCTCGTTCGTCTCCCAGTTTGTCACATCCATTTTAGGAAAGAGGATCCGAAGCTTCACCCCATCGCCGAAGTCTACCACCTGCCCTTGGCGAGCCAAGAGTGTTTGGACTCCCCTCGCCTCAAGCCTGGCGTGCAACTCGTTGTCGATGGAATTGTCTGACTCCACTCCTGGCTCCATAAATAATCCAACGTTGTAACGGGTAACCACCTCTGGCAAGCCACCAATGTGGTCCTTGTCTGGGTGCGACTCCACCACCAAGTCTAAGCGACTGGCCCCAAATGGCATGAGTGGCCCCAACACCGAGAGGACTTGTCGGCCAGGGCCTCCATCAATGAGCCCGCGCTTGTGACTCGGCGTTTCGAAGTAGATGGCGTCGCCCTGCCCCACATCGAGGAAGGCGACCTTGAGTGGCCCCGGTGCACTCTGCCCCAAGGCCACGTAAGCGGTAACGTTGGCCACGAGGAGTAGGGCCAACACAGCCTCGCGCCAATACTCTCTCCAGAGCTTCTGATATTTCATCTCCTTCAGTATAATTGAACTATGACCAAAACATTTGAACCAAAGAAATTTAATCTAAGCGAGCTTAAAGGCATTTCCAACAAAACGATGGAGGAGCACTTGGGTCTCTATGCAGGGTATGTAAAAAACTTTAATGGCATTTGCGAATTGATGGGCAAACTCATGACCGACGAAGCCAATGGCCCAGCTTTGGCCGAGCTCCAACGTCGACTCTCATTTGAGTTTGGTGGCATGCGTTTACACGAATATTACTTCGCTCAGTTTGAAGGCAGTTCGACTCCGCTCACTGCAGGTGGTCCGTTAGAGCAGAAGATCGTTGAGCAGTTTGGCTCTGTTGAAGTGGTAAAGAAATTTATGAAAAATGTTGCTCTCATGCGTGGACCGGGCTGGGCTATCCTCTACTACGACAAGCAAAGTGGCAACCTCATGTTCGGCTTCAGTGGTGAGCAACACCAAGGGCACTTCGTTGGTCTACCGATCGTCATGTGTATTGATGTGTGGGAGCACGCCTTCATCTTGGACCAAGGCGCTACGGGTAAGGTTAAATATGTTGACGCCTTCTTCGACAACTTGAACTGGCAAGTGTGTGAAAACAATTTCCTAGAAGCTTCCAAATAAGTTCGCCACAACCAAAATCCACTTGAGGAGGAGGTGTGTAACGAGAGTGAGGGGCCAAGCGAGCCAAGAGCTCAAATACGAGAGAGTTACAGCGATGAAACCAGTTAACATCACCCACGGCACCACTGGGAGGATGAGCACGTTGGCTGGTAGGAAGGTGGGGGAGAAGTTCCCCACCGAGTAGAGGAGGAGTGGCAAGACGGCAAGCTGAGTCCCCAGAGTTTGCGAAACAATTTCGCGAAGTTTGGGGAGCTTGGTTGAAACTTTTTGCAAAATTAATTTATCAACTCTTGGCACGAAGTGGATCATGCCTAAAGTGGCGAGGAACGAGAGTTGGAAGGAAGCGTCGAAAGCTAAAAGTTTGGGATTAATCATGAGCATCACAAATCCAGCCAAGATTAAGGCTCGTGTCGCCGAGTAACCTCGCCCAATAAAGCGGGCCAGGATAACCGTGAGAGCCATGAGTGCGGCGCGCACCACTGTGGCCGAGGCGCCTGTCATCACCACAAATAAAATTACTCCCAAAACGGCGAGGAGAGCTGGCCCAAGAGTGAAGGTGGTGAGCCCCAACCACACAAGGAGTTGGGCCGAAACTCTCCTGAGGAACTCAGCAATAATCGTGATGTTGAACCCAGAGAGCACCACAATGTGCACCACTCCCGCTCCGCGGAATTCGTCTAAAACACTTTTCGGCAAAGCGTCTCGCCCCGCCACAATGAGCCCGCCAAGCAAGCTCGATTCCGGCTCTGGCCACAAACTCTTCGCCTGATTGATGAAACTATTTTTAAGATCAAAGAGAGCATGCTTCAACCAACTCCCCTGCCGGCTCTGCAAAACCTTTAACTCATACGAATTATTGGTGAAGTAAATATTATCTTTGGCCAAATAATTTGCGTAGTCGAAATCTGGACTAGAAATTGGTTTAGTAAATTTGCCACTCAACTCCACCTCATCGCCATACTGCACAGCCGAATAGATGTCGGTGCGGACCAAAGCTCTCACCCCATTTATCGATTCAAATACAAACTGAGTGTAACCCTCTTTGTGCTCTGGCTCCTCCACCACCAAACCAACTGATTCCGGCTCAATATCTAAATGAAACTCTTTTACCGCGTAACGCAAAACTCCAAGACCAAAACATGCGACAAACACAACAAGGATGAGGATCTCTCGCTCTACCCCACCATGCCAAACTCTCTCTGCCAGATAAATTGCGCCGGCCACAACAAGCAACAAAACAGCCACCAAGGGTGGCGTGGTAACAAACGAGGAGAACAAAATACTGGAAGCAAAACCAGCAATAACAACACTAATCCAATTTATACTCGTGACGAGAGCCATTGTATAAAGTGAGGTTCAAGTCGTCGGCCATGGAGGTGGCTATTTCATCACAGCGCTCGTTGTAAGTGTGCCCAGAGTGGCCTGCCACGTAATGCCACTTAATATTAAGACCCTCAGCGTTGGCAAGGAGGATCTGCCAAAGGTCTTGGTTGAGGACCGGCTTCTTGGAAGCGGTCTTCCAATTACGCTTCTGCCAACCTTCGATCCACTCGGTCATGCCCTTCATCACATATTCTGAATCTGTATAAATCTCCACCTCAGTGTCACCAAGGGTGCTGGCATACTCGAGGCCTTTAATAGCACCAGTGAGCTCCATCCGGTTATTGGTGGTGTGCTCCTCACGGCCACCAAGCTCGACCGCTCGCACCTCGTCCATCACAATAGAAGCCCAACCACCTGGACCAGGATTCCCCCTCGAAGAGCCATCTGTATAAATAGTGATCGCCATAAAACCTATATTACATTAACTCTAATATAGAAACTATTTCTTAAAGAAGGAAAAATATACTACCCACAATAAACGCTGCGATAAACACAGCGATCAATTTCCACCGACCAGACTCAATCCATTTGTCTGTATTACTAAATCCCCAGAAAAATAAGAGGGATCCTATTAGGTTTTTTACTAATAAACTAACCTCACCTGAAAACATAAAAAATCCTAATGCAATAATAAGTTCAAACCAAGCAGCAAAACCAAGAATTCCCTTAATAAGGCCTTTGATCAGCAATTTCATAAACAAATAATAACATATATTAATTCGCATCAACCTCCACAATCCTTAGGCGCACCTCGGGGCGATTCATGAAATAAGATTTTTCCAACGTGCCACACAAGTGGCACGTTGTGGTAGTAGGCAGTAAGCAGTAGGTAG
>CAYLKX010000008.1:0-15518 GCA_964384735.1 uncultured Candidatus Saccharibacteria bacterium | reverse complement strand
CATTTCATAACTCTTTAATTCTAAAGAGTGTCCTAATACATTTGGGAATGCAGGTGTGTCTAGAGGGAACCCCCTCTGCTTGAAAGGGCAATGACGCCCTTAAAGCAAAGTGGCTTGATTGTGTGGAGGAAGTCGCCATGATCGTGTTCAAGAACTTCGATGAAGCAACGGATGCGCTCCGTGTCGTGATGAACGACATGAAGCGGGTGGCAGGGTTCAGCGTCCCCAAGGACTTCCCCGCCAAGGTGGTGATCGCCAGCGAGCTCATGAAGGGTGGGGCGGAGAAGCAGGCCCTCGAGAAGATCGCCGAAGCGGTCGAGATGGGTCGGAACATCTTGGGGGCCTTCCTCAAGAACTCCATCATCTCCAAGCAGGTCAGCGAGGGCATCGGCCTCGAGTCTTCGTTCTTCGGCAAGACCATCCGACAGATGGACGAGGAGAACGTGCACGAGGACCTGATGCGTTCACTCGAGGAACCGCGCAAGGCTCTGCTCGAAGCGGTTCAGCAGGACCGCGGGGCGGACTTCGGCCGACGGATCGAGGCCTACAACCGGCTCAACACCGCCATCGCCAAGGCTCAGGGAGAGCAGGCGCGCCGTGACAAGCTCGGCCTCTCCCGCTCCGACATCGCTCGAGCGGAGAAGGCGAAGATCCGCAACGCTCAGGCGGAGCGGGTTGGCGAACCCACGCGAGCGCAGATGCGTGAAGCGCAGCTCGCCCAGGCCCAGGCCATGCGCAACAAGAAGGCCGACGACCTGCTCGCCATCCTCGGCTAGACACAGAGTCGCCCGGCATGCCGGGCGACTCAAGAACACAGGCTCACCGCAAGGTGGGCCTTTACTATTTATTACCTATTTCCTATCAATCTTCTTGGCAAGTTCGAGGAGGAGCTCTTGCTGGTTCTCTAAATGAGCGAGGACGGCCTCTATTTCACGCTCAGCCTTCTTGTTGATCTCAAAGTCGAGCTCGGCACGCTTGTCGGCGGCCCGGTCCTCAATGTTCTGCCCCACCATAATGATTGGGAGGAGGATGAGTTGGAGGATGTTGGAGGCAAAGAGCCAAATGACGAAGGCCGGTGCTGGGTCAAAACGCATTTCAATCGGAGCGAAGATATTCCACCCAAGCCACCCCACCGTCCACACCAAGACGAGGAAGAAGAAGCCGAGGGAGCCAATCAGCTTATGGAGGCTGTAGGCGAAGCTCTCAGACCAAGAGAGTGAGGCGAGGCGCTTCTTATGATAATTCTCATGTTCAACACGGAGAGCCTTGAGCTCGGCCAAACTGGGTGGGTTGTGTTTGTATTCCATCCGGTAGTAGAAATTGGCATTATTTATAAAATGCACCTCCGGTGCGATGCCAATTTTCACTACCGGATTCCATTGCATTAATTATACACATGTGGCAAAGTAGTGGTAATAAATAATTCACAGCATTTGGCAAATCCACGCATCAACCAACGTATAACCGCTCGCGAACTGCGCGTTATTGGTCCTCAAGGCGAGAACTTCGGTGTCCTCTCACTCTCCGAAGCATTGAAAAAGGCTCACGAGTTCTCTTTAGACCTAATCGAGATCTCCCCTACCGCCGTACCCCCTGTCGCCAAGATCGCCGACCTCGGCAAGTATTTGTATGAGGAAAATAAGAAGAGCAAAAACGCCAAGAAGGCGCACGTCTCTGAGGTGAAGAATGTTCAGATCAAACTCGCTACGGGTGAGAATGATCTCATGCTCAAGGCCAAGTCCACCTCCACCTGGCTCTCTGAGGGCAATAGGGTCAAGATCGACCTCTTCCTCCCTGGCCGAGCCAAATATTTGGACGAAAACTTCCTCAAAGAGCGCTTTAGCCGTCTCCTCAAACTCGTCTCAGTAGACTACAAGATCTCCTCCCCAGCCACCAAGAGTCCTAAGGGCATGAGCCTCACTATTGAGAGGGCCTAAGGCCCCTCCCCTGGGCTAAAGAGAGGGGGCTGGACAAAAGGCTAAGAATAAGTAATATTTAACCCTGCTAACGGCTCTAGCTGGAAGCTAACTATATGAAAACCAATAAATCTTATCAGAAGAGATTGAAGGTCACTAAGACAGGCAAGCTTATCTCGAGGAAGGCTGGCCAAAACCACTTCAACTCGCGCGAGCGTCGTCATGACAAGGCTGCCAAGAATCAAGGCAGTGAGTTCCACATGACCAACAAAGAGCGCTCCCGCTTCCTAGTAAATATCGGCTAAATTTATGACAAGAGTTAAGAAAGGTACAGGTGCATTAAAGACCAGGCGCAATATCCTCAAGCAGGTTAAGGGTTACCGCTTCGGTCGCTCAACCAAGGAGCGCCAGGCTTACGAGGCTATCTCTCATGCTGGTCGTTACGCCTTTGCTCACCGCCGTGACAAGAAGGGCACTGCTAGGAAGCTTTGGAATGTCCGCATCAACGCTATCCTCGAGACTGAGGGTCTCTCCTACTCCAAGTTCATCGGCATGTTGAAGAAGGCTAACGTCGCTCTCGATAGGAAGATCCTCTCCGAGCTCGCAGGGCAGAACCCAGGTGCCTTCAAACAAATTATCGAATCAGTGAAGTGAACAAAAGCCCTTCCATCAGGAGGGGCTTTTGTTATATCTCAACTTGGTAGCTCTTGCCCTCTTCGGTGGCCACCGCATTGACCCCTAGCTCATCACGTAAGCGCTGAGCGAGGAAGATCTGGCTCTTGGGCTCCCCCATCGCCACAAAGACCTTTTTAAGCGAGCTCGCACTCTTACTAACAAAATCTACCAAGGCATCTGAATCCGCATGGCCGGAAAAGCCTTCTATCTTCTCCACCTTTGCCCTCACCACCACCTCTCTTTCATCTATCAAAACCTTCTTCACCCCCTCCTCAATCTGCCGACCAAGAGTGCCCGAAGCTTGGTAACCCATGAAGAGGATCGTATTGTTCGGATCCGGCAAGTAACGAGCCTCGTGGCTCAAGATCCTCCCAGCTGTACTCATGCCAGAGCCCGCAATAATAATTTTTGGCCCCTCTGTTTGCCAGATTTCATGAGAATCGGCCACTCGCACAATCTTCACCAGCTCTTGGAACTTAAATTTGTCTCCGCCCAAAACTCTTTCAAAAATTGGAGTGATCCTCAAGGCCAGTGGTGAGTCTAAATAAACTGGGGCGCTTGGTAAGCGACGCTTCTCGAACATGTCGTCGAGGAGAGTGAGTAGCTCTTGTGTCCTCTCAAGGGAGAAGGCGGGTATAAGTAGCACCCCACCACGCTTAATACTCTCTTGTACCACAGCCTCAAACCGCTTTACCCTCTCCTCACGGCCCAAGTGATTCCTATCACCATAAACACTCTCCATAAGGAGGTAATCGGCCTTGGTTACCACCTCACGATCTTCTAAGAGGAGCGAGGGTGAGTTGCCAATATCACCGGTGAAGACGATTGTCCCCCGCTCAGTGGTGAGCCTAATGAAGGCCGAGCCAAGCACGTGCCCCGCATTGAGGAACTCGATCGAGAAGGTGCCGAAACTCTTCTTCTGCCGATACTTAAGCGTTTGCCAAATGGAGAGAGACTTCGACACATCGTCGAGTGTATAAATTGGATCCTCGTCTTGGATCTTCACCGCATCGGCCAAGAGGAGCTCGGCAATATCCTTGGTCTCTGGAGTAGAGTAGATCTCACCCTTAAACCCTCTCTTCACCAACTTAGGGATAAGACCAATGTGGTCTATGTGGGCGTGCGTCACAAGCAAAATGTCGATAGTCGAAGGATCGTAAGCGAACTCTCGCCTATTGTGCTCCGTGGCTCCAGCTCCCTGCTCCATCCCACAGTCTACCAAGACCCTCTTCACCCCCACTGAGGCAGAAATATTGCCCTCCAACTCAAGGAGGAAGTTGGCTCCAGTAGCACTCCCCGCTCCGCCATAACAAGTGATCTTAGCCATTATCGTTTCTTATAACCCAGAGCAACTGCTAAGAGAGCGCCGGCTGTGTCTAAGACCACATCGTTCAAGGTGTCTCTCAAGTAACCCTCATGAAAATTGTTAATTTTGAAATAAAATTCATAAAACTCCCATGCCAAGCCAACTGCCAAAACACAGAACAAGACTGAGATAAGGACGAATGGCAACTTAAACCGCTTGCGGAAGATTAACCCAGACTCAAACAAGCCCCAATAGATACCAAGCCCACCAGTCAGTCCGACTAGGAAGTGCATAAGGACGTCGAACCACCAATAAGACCAGTAAAAGTAGAATGTCTCAGCGGAGAAGTGGAGCAACACTGCCACAATTGCTAAGAAAAGGGTGAGGAAAAGAATTTTGCGACTAGACATAGAGCTTATTCTAACAGACTAACAAAAAAGTCCCACCTGAGTGAGACATTTTTGAAGGGTTATTCTGGTATCACCCTAGTTACAAAGACTAGGTGGGTGTCCGCATTTGTGCCCCACGAGACACAAGGATATAGGACTCCCTTAAAATGTTTTAGCTAGATAATACCTCGAACAACCCTGCTCAAATTATAACTCCGCCCACAAGCTTGTCCTGTGCATAATGTCTAGACTCTGAAGCAGAAACATTTCGTATTCGACCTTGAATAGAGCCATATTATGGCTCTATTCTAAAATCCCGTCCAAATTAACGTCATAAAGCATTTCCTCTTGAATGTGTCGATAATTTATGACCTCCTCAGGCTTAAACCAGAGAGCAATCTCCTCGTTCGCCTCCTCCACATTGCCAGAAGCGTGGATAATATTGCGGATAGCTCGCCCGTCAGTGTCAGACATCTCATAAGAGTCTAAAACGTAGTCACCACGAATCGTACCAACATCCGAAGAAAGTGGTTCAGTCTTGCCAACAAGCTTCCTCACGATCTTTACTGAGTGGGCGCCCTCCCAAACCATAGCCACCACTGGGCCAGAGGTCATGAAGCTGACCAAATGCTTGCGAATCTTCTCATCAATCTTTTCATAATGCTTCTCAATATGGGAGGCGGTTGGCAAAACCATCTTCATTGCCACCAACTTTAAGCCTACCTTCTCCAAACGACCAATAACTTCACCAATCAAGGTCCTCTGAACACCGTCGGGTTTAATAGCGACAAATGTGCGCTCTTTCTTAAAATGTTGTGTCATAAGGTTAGTATTATAGGGCCATTTTCGGTTATCGCAACAGTGTGCTCGAAGTGAGCGCTCCTTGAACCATCTTTGGTCACGATAGTGTAAGCATCTTCCGTCTCGGTGACACCGCCCTTGCCCACATTGACCATGGGTTCAATGGCAATAACCATGCCAGGCACTAATTCAGGCCCCTCGCCAGCCTTGCCCTCGTTTGGCACGTAAGGATCCTCGTGGACAGCATAACCCACACCATGCCCCACCAAGTCCTTGGCAAGGCTGAAGCCAGTCGGCTTCACAAATTTAGAAATAGCGTAGCCAATGTCGCCAATATGGTTACCAACCTGAGCCATCTTAATACCCTCCATTAAAGCCTCTTCCGTTACATCAATAAGTCGCCTAGACTCGTCATCTATTGCACCCACCGGCACCGTAACAGCTGAGTCTGTCACCAAACCTTTATGGGTCAAAGTTAAATCAATTGAAACAATATCGCCCTGCTTCAAAATTCTTTTAGCATTAGGGATCCCATGCACCACCTCATCGTTTATAGAAATGCAGAGTGAAGCCGGGTAAGGCACTGTGGCCCAGTCTGGCTTATAGCCAAGGAGAGAGGGTTTATCGCCACCCTCATGGATCAAGCGCCTCGCCTCCTCCTCAAGGAACATGGTGCTCACTCCCGGCTCAACCATCTCCGCTAAGGTGCGCAAAATTAGAGCGTGCCTCTTGCCACCCTCTTTAAGAATTTCTATTTCAGCTGGGCTCTTAAGCTTGATACTCATAGGCTTTCACAATATCGAGATGCACCTTCTCTATCGGCTGTTCACCATCCACTTCGATTAGCCGATAATACGGATTTGTGCGGAAATATTCAATAGCTGGCAAAACATCCTCCTCAAACCAATCCAAACGCTTGTTAATCTTCTGCAACGAGCGGTCGTCTGAGCGCCCACGAGCCAAGAGTCGCTCCTCAGACCACTCGCGAGAAACGTCAATGTAAATTACAACCGGCTTCTCCCTCTTGTAGAACTCGAGAGCCGTGGTGAGCATCCTAGCCTCACCTGCTGAGCGAGGGGCCCCGTCGAAGACAAGGTGCATTTTGTCATGAAGCTCCTCTACCAAGGCTGTGCTCCACATCCAACAAGCCAGGAAGTCGGGTTGGCGCTCACCAGACTCATTGATCATGTGAGAAAGTTTGGAGGAGTAACCCTCACCTCGCACAAATTGGCGGAAGCGAGGCCCCGTCTCAATGTAAAGGATCGGTGAGGCTCCCTTGTCTAACTTATTGATCCTGTCACGCAAAAGCTCGGCTTGAGTCCCCTTCCCACACCCAGAACGCCCAATGAAAATAGCGGTATGTAACATACATACAGCTTACAGCTATAAGTTAATAGCCACCAGCTTAGTATTCGCGAGCAGAGACTTGGGCGTCGATCTTTTTGACCAAATCAATTACCACTGAGACAACGATGAGGAGGGCTGTGCCACCAATAGATAGTGACTGGATACCTGTAGCAGAGCGGAGGACAAGTGGAAGGACAGCAATCACACCAAGGAAGAGGGCGCCAACAAGAGTCAAACGAGTAAGGACGCGAGAGATGTAGTCAGCGGTAGAGGTGCCTGGGCGCACACCTGGGATAAAGGCCCCTGACTTCTGCAAATTGGTGGCAATGTTGTCTGGGTCGAAGGTAACTGCAGTGTAGAAGTAGGTAAAGAGCACTACAAGGAAGAAGTAGAGGAACGTGTAATAAGTGTTGTCAGCGAGGAAGGCCACAGCCTTGCTGGAGAAGGTGGCCAGCCACACCACGGTGGAGCGAGTGAAGAGCTCGAAGATCATGCGAGGGAAGAGGAGGATAGAAAGGGCGAAGATGATCGGGATCACACCAGCTTGGTTGATACGAAGTGGGAGGTAAGTTTGGACACCACCATAAGTCTTCTCCCCCCTCACCTGCTTGGCGTAGGTAACTGGGATTGGGCGCTCGGCCTCAGTCACAATCACGACTCCGAAGATCACAAGGATAGCCACTACAAGGCCGAAGATGTAAACCGGCAATTGAGCAGGATCATAAGTAGCAAACATTTGGCCCAAGATAGCTGGCAAACGACTCACGATACCAGCGAAGATGATAAGAGAGACACCGTTACCAATACCGAACTCAGTGATGAGCTCACCAATCCACATGAGGAGCATAGAGCCAGCCACCACGATAGCGATATCCATGGCCATCTCATTGAGAGTAAGATGTGGGAGGACAGATTGAGATTGGAGGAGTTTGATAAAAGCGTAACCCTGGAGAGCAGCGAGAGGCACAGTAAGGATCCTAGCGTATTGAGAGAACTTCTTGCGACCAGCCTCACCCTCCTCAGTGTGGAGGCGCTTCATAGCTGGAGACATCACCGTCATAAGTTGCATGATGATTGAACCAGTAATATATGGGCCAACACCAAGCATCACAATAGAAAGGTTGGAGAGACCACCGCCGGAGAATAGGTTCAAAAGATTGAGGAACTCTGAGCCAGAGAGGATAGCTTGGAGGCGTGAAGGGTCGATCCCTGGGATTGGTACGATAGCCAAGATCCTAGCCACCACAAGTAAAACAGCTGCGAAGGCAATTCGATTGCGCAAACCCTTATCACTTAGAACTAGTTTAAGTTTTTGGAAAAATTTAGCCATTTGAGTTCTTCGAACTCTTCTTCTCTGCTAGATGGGCCTTGAGAGCCTCACCAATGAGCTTGCCTTGGCGAGAGCGGAGACCATGCTTACCGCGTCCACGGAGCTTTGGCACGCGCTTGATGAAGTCACGGAGCTCTGGACGCTTCTTCCTACCGGCACGAGCGTTCTGACCCTTGGTGCCACGACCAGCGGTCTTGCCACGCTTACCACCACGACCAACTTGCTTGGACTTTTGGTTTGGGGTCTTCCTTTTTAGAGTGTGAAATTGCATGAAATTAGGATTTAGTGCTTAGGATTTAGGATTTCTTATCTTAGTGTGTTCAAGCTTCTTAAGAGCCTTCACTGCCACAAGAGCGTTGTTGGCACTGTTCTTGCTCCTAGAAAGAAGTTTAGCACCAACTTGTGAAAGTCCAGCAAGCTCAAGCACAGTGCGGACAGATGAACCAGCGAGGATACCCTTACCCTTGGCTGGGCGGATCTCTACAACTGAGGCAGCATACTTGGCGCTAACCTCGTGTGGGATAGAACCATCCTTGGTCATGTTTACAGTGATCAAATTCTTCCTCGCATCGCGGAAAGCCTTCTCAATAGCGAGAGGAGTGTCGGTAGCCTTGCCGAAGCCAACACCCACTTGGCCCTTCCTATTACCAGCCACAAGAGCAACAGAGAAGCTGAAACGGCGACCACCAGAGACCACGCGGGTCACACGGCGGAGGCTGACGATCTTCTGGTCGAACTCTGGCTTAGCACCACGGTCACGACGAGGCTGGCGACGATTTGGGCGACGATCACCTCCCCTACCACGAGGAGCACGTCCTCTATCTTGAGGGACAGCGCTCTCTGCTACTACTGGAGTAGTTTCGACCTTCTCTTCTGTTTTAATTACTTCTTGTTCCATTGCTTTTATTAGAATTTTAGACCAGCCTCACGAGCTGAGTTAGCCAAGGCGCTCACCTTACCAGTGTAAATGTAACCGCCACGGTCGAAGACGACAGTCTTCACCCCAGCGGACAAAGCGAGCTTAGCGACAGCCTCACCCACCTTAACTGGATCCTTGCCGGAAGCGGAGGCGATCGTCTTGCCTGCCATGTCGTCAATGACCTGAGCGTAGATTGCTGTGTTGGACTTGAAGATGGAAAGGCGTGGCTTAAGCTCCGTGCCAGATACCTTAGCACGAATCCTCTTTTGCCTTCTAGCTCTCTTCTGTTGTTTGTTGGTCTTGTTCATATGACTAAGTTTAAGCGGTCTTCTTGCCCTGCTTCCTGCGGATAACCTCTGTGCTATAACGCATACCCTTGCCCTTGTAAGGCTCTGGCTTCTTGAGATCGCGGAGCTCTGCGGCAAACTGGCCAACCTCCTCCTTGTTAGCACCAGAAACTACAATGTTGTTCTTCTCCGCAGTGACCTTAAGAGTCTTAGGGATATTAACTTCAACGGGGTGAGAGAAGCCGAGGGCGAAGACGATCTTGTCGCCCTTCACCTCTGACTTATAACCGATACCCTCGAGGATGAGCTTCTTCTCAAAAGGCTTGTTAACACCATTCACCATGTTCTTGATGTGAGCAGCGTAGGTGCCCCAAAGTGCGCGGGACTCGAGGGTCATCTTCTTTGGCTCAACGTTTACTGAACCAGCCTCGACCTTAACGTCGATAAGTGGGTGGAGAGGACGGCTAAGCTCGCCCAAAGGACCCTTCACCACTACCAAACCATTAGAAATATTAACTTCGGTGTTGGCTGGGAGAGCTATTAACTTTTTACCAATTCTTGACATGACTTTTATTTATACCTGATTACCAAATTTTAAATAGAGCCTCACCACCGAGAGAGAGCTTCTTGGCCTCACGACCAGTCATCACACCCTTAGAAGTAGAAACAATGAGAGCGCCGTAACCACTCTTGACCGCACGGATCTCTGAAGATTTGCTGTAAAGACGCTTGGAAGGCTTGGAGAGTCTCTGAACGCCCTTGATCTTTGGCACGCGGTTCTCACTTAGAAGATCGACCTCAATCACCTTCTTCACCCCGCCAGAGACGGTAAAGCTCTTGATGAAGCCCTCACGCTTCAAAGTCTCACAAATAGCCTCCTTAAGCTTGGAGTGCTGAACGGTTACGCTGTCCTGATGAGCGTTGCCGGCGTTCTTTAACTTGATGATGAAGTTTGAAATTGTATCCATAAATTTACCAGGAAGCCTTCTTAACCCCAGGGATCTTACCCTCGTTGGCCAACTCGCGGAAGCAGATACGGCAGAGACCGAAGTCGCGCATGTAGCCACGCTTCCTCCCGCAACGGAAACAGCGGTTAGTAGCCCTAGTGCTGAACTTGGGCTTCTTTTGGGATCTTGCGATGACTGATGTTTTGGCCATAAAAGCTGTCGGATTTTAACACATTATTTCTTAAACGGAAAGCCGAGGTGAGCAAGAAGCTTCAAAACCTCTTCCCTACTCTTGGCAGTGGTCACCACAGTGATAGCCATGCCGAAGACGTCTTTGAGCTCTTCGTCAGCTGTTTCTGGGAAGATGGTGTGCTCTTTAATACCAAGAGTGTAGTTACCCATCTCATCAGCACCAGTGGTTGGAATACCGCGGAAGTCCTTGGTGCGAGGGAGGGCAATGTGGATCAACTTCTCAAGGAAGTCATGCATCCTTGGGCCACGGAGAGTGACTTGGTAACCCACCACATCACCGGCACGACTCTTGAAGGAAGCGATAGAGATCTTGGCTCCACGAGAGGCAGCCTTCTGGCCAGTGATCTTGGCAAGGCGGTCCTCAACAACCTTAAACTTGTTCTTGTCTTTAAATGAACCAACGCCAACAGAGATCACCACCTTGGTGAGTCTTGGTCTCTGCATTGGGTTCTTGTAACCCTCGAGAGTCTGATTCTTTTCTTTTAGTGAAATTAACTTTTTCATATAATTACTTGCCAGCCTTCTTTACATTAGAAGCATGGATTGGGTGGATCTTCTCAATCACTCCACCCTTGGTGCTCCCCTTCTTGTGCTGGTGAACCTTCTTAATGTTCACACCTTCAACCAAGACCATATTCTCCTTTGGCATAGATTTAACCACAGCACCGGTCTTGCCCTTATCCTTGCCTGTGATCACTATTACTTTGTCGCCTTTCTTTACGTGCATGGTTTTATTTATACAACTTCTGGGGCACGGGAAATAATGGTTTGGAATCCAGCCTCGCCGATCTCTCTTGGCACTGGGCCGAAGATGCGCCCAGCCATAGGCTCCTTCTTGGCAGTGTCGAGGATCACCACAGCATTTTCATCGAAGCGGAGGTAGGTCCCATCCTTACGGCGGAAAGGAGCCTTCTGCCTTACCACTACTCCGTAGAGGACGTCCTTCTTCTTCACCTGCTTACGAGGCTCGGCCTTCTGCACCGAGAGGACCACGATCTCACCAAGAGTGGCGTAACGCTTCTTAGAACTACCCAACACCTTGAAGATCCTCCCAAGCTTGGCTCCGGAGTTATCTGCAATCTGGACGATGGATCGTGGTTGAATCATATAATTAAGTTCTAACTTTTAACTTCTAGAGTGAAGTGCTTGTGCTTAGAAATTGGCTTGCTCTCAACGATGGTCACGCTCTCCCCCATCTTAGCGGTATTGCCAGCGTCGTGGACCTTGTACTTCTTCCTAGTCTTTACGAACTTCTTGTACTTAGGATGCTTCTCGTAGCCTGAAACTGCCACGACAATCGTGTCCTTCATCTTAGTTGATACTACTGTTCCGTTGAGTTTCTTCATAAAGTTTATCTAGCGACGACCTTACTCTTAACTGGCAACTTGGTCCCAGCCTTGCGGAGAGCCTCGTGAGCCGTCTCAGCATCGACACCGTCGACCTCAAACATTACCCTACCAGGTAGGATTGGTGCAACATAGCCCTCAAGATCACCCTTACCCTTACCAAGCTTCACTTCAGCTGGCTTCTTGGTGTAAGGCATGTCTGGGAAGATGCGGATCCACAAGCGACCAGTCTTGCCGATAGAGCGAGAGAGTACCTTGCGAGCCGCCTCAATCTGCTGAGACCTTACGCGAGCCGGAGTCATAGCCTTAAGGCCGAAGGAGCCGAAGGCAACAGTAATGCCACGTGAAGCGACCTTGTTGGCAGTCTTAAGAGGATTCTTCCTCATGGTGTGCCACTTCCTGTATTTAACTTTCTTAGGGAATAACATGGCAGTTTAATTATTATCCTTCTTAAAGACTTGGCCCTTGTAGATCCAAACCTTGATACCTACAGCTCCAAGTGGAAGAACAGCCACTTTGTATGAATAGTCCACATCAGCGCGGAGAGTTTGGAGAGGGATACGGCCCTTCATCATCTTCTCCTTCCTGGCCATACCACCGGTGATCACTCCACGCATGCTGATCTTGATACCCTGCACATCGCGGTTGGCCATCACCTTCTCAATAGTTTGCTTCATCACACGGCGGAATGGCATACGCTTCTCCAAACCTTCAACAATCATCTGGGCGACGATGGAGGCGTTTGACTCAGCGGACTTAACCTCCTTGATATCGAGCTTCACATCAAGCTTCTGCAAAAGATCGTGCTTGGCGAGCAACTTCTTCAACTCAGCACGGAGAGTCTCAGAGCCAGAGCCATCGCGACCGATAATAACGCCTGGGCGGGAGGTGTGGATGATAACCCTAACAGCCTTCTCGCTCCTCTCGATCTCAATATCAGCAACATAGGAGGTACGGAGCTTCTTCTCCAAATATTCACGCATCAAAATGTCTCCACGGAGAGCCTCCTGGTACTTGCCATTGCCAGCAAACCACCTTGAGCGCCAGTCGCGCAAGATTCCTAGACGATGTGAAAATGGATGGACTCTGTGTGTCATGACTAATTCTTTTCAATTAAAACTACCTTAACACGTGAGGTACGCTTCCTAATAGGGTTGGCCATACCACGTGAGCGAGGCTGACGGCGGTAAAGGGTTGGCCCAGCGTCAACGCGGATCTCCTTCACCACCAACTTGTCATTCTTGCCACCATTGGCGAAAGCGGAGTTGATCAACTTCACAATTGGGAGAGAGGCACGCTTGGCGACAAACTCAAGAGTCGTAATAGCCTCTGGGACAGACTTCCCCCTCACAACATCTGCCACAAGGCGAACCTTGCGAGGAGACTGTCTGTAATTCTTAAGTTCGGCTTTAAACTCCTTCATAAATTATTTCTTAGCGCCCTCGGCTGGCTTAGCGGCCTTAGCAGCTGCGATCTCAGCCTCCTTCTGCTTGGATTCGAGCTCCTTCTGCATCTTACCGCCGTGGCGGATAAACTTGCGGGTAGGAGAGAACTCACCCAAACGATGGCCAACCATGTCCTCAGTGACGAACACCTCGACATGATCCCTACCGTTGTGGACCCCAAAGGTAAAACCGACCATTTCAGGTGAAATGACACAAGCCCTGGACCAAGTCTTAATAACCCCAGTCTCTAGAGGTTTCTTGCCCTCGATCTTTTTAAGGACGCGAGGGTCTACATATGGACCTTTGGTGGATGATCTAGCCATTTGTCGTTAATAAATCCCGACAAGAAGTCGGGAGCCCGACCCCCGACAGGGTGTCGGGGCAAAAACCGTAGGAACGGTTGTGGGAACATAGTATATAAATTGAGGCTTAAAGTCAAACGCCTATATACAAAAAGCGCCTAGGGGGCGCTTTTTGCGAGGGTATTATCTAGCTTGACCCGCTAAGCGGGGCTAATACCTTCTAGATTACATGTTTCGACCCTTCATCTCGGAGTTCAAGCGCTCAAGGAACTTGCTGGCTTGCTCCTGACCACCAAGGCCAAATGAGAGGCCAAGGGCGAGAGAAACGGCGATAACGATACCAGTGAAGAGAGTCTGAGTGAGAGCTGGAGCGATACCAAGTTGTGAGAAAGCAACGAGGATAGCAAAGATCCAGACAGCCCACTTAGCAATAGCACCGGCAAAGTGTGCTGAGTGAACGCCAGCGGTGCGAGCAGTGGTTGAAACTACGCGACCGATAACATCACCAACAACACCTCCAACCAAGAGAACCAAAGCCGCTACAATGACACGTGGAAGGTAACCCAAGACAACATCCTGCAAGAAGAGGTTAACTTGGCTGAGGCCTAAGACGTCAAGAGAGGCCATCAAGAAGACGACGATAACGAACCACTTAACCAAGGCACCGATGAAAGCACCAGAGTCCAAGTGAACGCCACCACGCTGTAGGATTGACTCGAAGCCAGCCTTGCGGAGAGCCTCGTCAATCTTAAGTGAGCGGAAAATCTGCCAAATTGCCCTACCCAAGAGGGCGCCAATGACCCAACCAATAATGAGGATCACTAGAGCAACGACAAGATTTGGGACGAAGTTGATGACTCCGATCCAAAGGTTCTGGAAAGAGAGAGTCAAAACTTGCCCCCAAGTGTTTAACAACATGTTACGTACTGATCAGTTTTACTATTAATTACCACTTTTTAAGGGGTATGAGTAAATTATATACCCCATTCGGAGGGCAAACTAAGCGCTGTGGATAGCTCCCACACCTATTATTCTATAGTCGCAAATCTTATAATTGATATATGTACTATGTATATGTGCTCAAAAGCCTCAAGGATAACGACTTATACTATGGCTCTACCAATGATTTGCGACGCAGGCTGTCAGAACATAACGATGGCAGAAATAGATCAACAAAAGCCAGGAGACCATTCGAGTTGCGCTACTACGAAGCTTATTACAAAGAAGATGACGCGCGCCAAAGAGAATGGTCCTTAAAGAAAGATGGTAGAGCCTTAGCGCAACTCAAACGTAGATTGACTACAAGCCTGCAATAGAATATTAGGTGTGGGAGATAGCTCCAATGGTTTGGGGCTGGCTAACGGCTACAGGGAGGCCTAGCTTGTTGAGGATCTTCTGGTGGCGACCGTCCAAAATATCGCGAATTAGCTTGTCATAAATGCCCATGCGGTACTTGAAGTCGGCTGTTTCAAAGACGGCATAACGGAGCTCCTTGCCAAGCTCGGCCTCGATAGTGCTCATGACATTGACCAACTTGCCGTGCTGGATATGGTCCCCTACTACCAAAATGTCTACTCGAGAGTCTGGGAGGTGGAGAAAGACTCCTGAAGTTAAGATGAGTTTGATATTGCCCACTGTAGAGAGCTTTTTAACAATCTCCTTCTCCGAAAGAGGGTTCGCATCAATGAGGAAGTTGCCGATAGCCTGGAGGAAGCGGTAATTGCGGTTTAGGGTGTAAGTCTTGCTACCCTTCTTCACCAAACCAGCCTTCACCAAGTTGAGGAGCTCCTTCCTAACATTGCCTGGACCCACCTTAGCTCGCGAGCCCACCTCCTTGGGAGTGAAGGAGAGTGTTGGATTGAAGATGAAAAGGCGCATGATCTTAACTTTCGCCTCTCCGCCGAATAAGTGGGCAATCGACTTTGCCATGCGCGTATTCTACTCCGAAACAAAAACCGCGCAAAGCGCGGTTTTTGCCACCCTATGAGTGTTGGGAGAGATTACTTCAAGGTAACCTTGGCACCAGCCGTCGTCGCAAGCTCCTCCTTAGAAACCCACGGTTTCTAACGCAAAAGTCCGCCGAAGCAGACTTTTGCTGTTTTCCTCCACGGGAAACCAGGTGTTCTCCCGACCCCTCTCCGAAGCCTCCGCGAAAGTCTCGCTTACTTAAGCGTGACTTTTGCTCCAGCTTCTTCAAGAGACTTCTTGAGAGCCTCAGCGTCCTCCTTCTTCATACCCTCCTTAACCATCTTAGGA
>CAYLKX010000007.1:9124-15654 GCA_964384735.1 uncultured Candidatus Saccharibacteria bacterium | reverse complement strand
TCTGCTAAAATAGGGGAGGGAAAAGGAGGCCGATGTGGGGTACTTCGACTTTCAATTAATGCTCTTTGGGTTTTGGATGCTGGTGCCAGTTGCTTTTCTGGTTGCCTTGGTGGACACTCGCTGGGTGGTGGCATATGCCTCGAGGCAACGCTTCGTGGCGCGCCTCGCTTGCTTGGTGTCGTACGTGAGCATCCTCGCGTTGTGGCGGACCTTGGTCCTGATCGTGGCACTGATCGTGAATGACGTGAGAGATGCCTTGGTGAGTGAGATTGGAGTCGGGTTCATGCTCTTGGGGATTTGGTTGAACCTGCGCTTCATCTTCACCGACAAGCCGTCGGTGTGGCAGTTGGCCAATTGGCGCAAGGCCCGAACGGTTACTGGGTAACCAGTGGACTTGCCTCAACACACAAGCGCTTCGACTACGGTCGAAGCGCTTTGAATTTTGGGTGCGCGATAGAGGACTCGAACCTCTGACCCTCCCCACGTCAAGGGGATGCTCTACCAACTGAGCTAACCGCGCATTAAAACTGACGGTTAGCGAAGACCCTACTGCTTGCCCCGTACCAAGCTATGCTTTGGTGCGGGGAGCTAACCGCGCTTTGGATAAGCGAATAATACCAAAATTTTTTAAAAAATGTAAAAGCTCCAGCTATTTACACCTCTATATTTTTATGATAATGTCTCGCAGGATTTAGGTTCATTCCCACTCACATTTCACCCCTCAGGAGGGACTACACAATGCGCTATCTCCGTTTCGTTTTCTCACTCGCAACGCTCATCATCGTCTGGTCGGTGGCGACGCCGGCCTTCGGGCAGGCCAAGCCCTTCATCAAGCGACCGGCCTCGCAGGCCGAGATCGCTGATGCGATCGAGAAGTGTGGCCCGCTCCTCAACATCGACTGCAAGACGTTGGCCAAGGTGGCCGACGCCACTTACCGGGAGAAGTTGAGGGGCAACGACCTCGACATTTCCACGCCAGGAGCCTTGGCCGACTACGTGGAGACGCTGGTGCCTGTGCCGTGTCCGAAGGTCGACAGGGAGGTCGTTCTCGGGCGGATCCTCAAGACGGGCGTGGTGGATCTCAAGGGCTTCAAACGCAAGTTCAAGCCCAACGAGATGTGCCTCTTCGACAATCAGCTGGCGTACTACTTTGCTCCGCTGACCTGCTTCAACTTCATCCCACTCACGGAGGAGTTGCCAATGCCTGACATTCCGTTTCGGAGCATCAGCGCGTCGGTTGTCTCTCCGGTACGGAGTCTCGTCGTTCCGGGCAAGAAGCCGGCTGTCACCTTCAAGCCCACAGATGTAAGGGCGGAAGAGGTGCAAGTTGCGAGGCATGAGGAGCCGGAGATCGTCCAGATGCCCGACGGTCGGGTCCTCGCGATCCAGCCCAAGAAGAGCTGGTGGAGCAGGAACTGGAAGTGGGTCGCACCAGTGGCGGCGATCGGTATCGGGGCCACGGTGTGCGCCTCGGTCTGTAACCGCACCGATACCGTCACCGTGACGGTGAACATCCGGTAGCAAGATCACAAGAGAGCCCTGACGCGCGCAAGCGCGTCAGGGCTCCATTTATTTATCCGAATTATTTAGGCCCTGAGGTGGAGGTAAATATCTTCAAGCGCCTTCACTGCATCGCCAGAAGCAATGTTGTTTTGGTGGAAGAGGGCATCGGTCGAGTCACCAGCGGCCCAAATGCCAGTGGTGGAGGTGCGTTGGGTGCGAGGATCCACGACAATTTGTTTGTATTGATTGAGATCCACTACACCCCCAGCAAACCAAGTGGTTGGCACCAAACCTATTTCGACAAAGATGCCTGACACGGGGAGCTCTTGAGTAGCGCCAGAGGCATCTTGATACATCAAACTTTTAACAAATTTGTCACCCTTCACCTCGAGTGGGGTGACATTGTTTAAACCTTTCATCTTGGGGTGAGCCAGAACTTTGTCTACTGTCCTCTGGTCTGCTTTGAAGGCGCCATGAGTAAGGAGAGTAACCGACTTACAATAAGCGAGGAGTTGAGCAGCTGTCTCGAAGCCGGCATTGCCTCCACCAATCACCGCCACATCCATGTCGGCGAAGAGTGGTCCGTCACAAGAGGCACAGTAGGTTATGCCCCGGTTCTCAAACTCCTTGGCCCCTGGGATATCTAGCTTCTTCCTGGTTGAGCCGGTGGTGATGAGTACAGTTTTGGACTCAAACTTTTGCCCACTCTCTGTCTCGAGAGTGAAGCCTTCGCCACTTTTAGAAATTTTAGTCACCTTGTCACCCACTTTGATCACCAAATCTTCGCCCTCATATTGGCGGATGTGGGTCTCAAGCATTTTGCCAAACTCGGCTCCAGCCACCTTGGGGGTGCCGATCCAGTTCTCGATCCCGACACTCTCGGTGGACTGACCACCCCACGACTCAGTGATTAAAACTGTTTTCAACTTCTTCCTCCCGGCATAAACACCAGCGCTCACTCCAGCCGGCCCACCTCCAATGATTGCTAATTCGTATTGAAAATTCATGTAGTAAGAAGTATGTAGTAAGTAGTAAGGTAACTCAAATACAATACCAAAGAATATTTATTCCTACTACCTACTGCTAACTACCTACTACTTAAGCTTGCTTCGGCGGAGGAAGGCTGGGACAGCGCTCCAATCATCGTCATTGTCCTCAACTGGTTGAGCAGGAGCTGTGCCGGTAGCAGGCTTCTTAGCTTCCTCTTTGGCTGGGGTGACAACAGGCTTCTCCGCTGGGGTCACAATAGTATTGAAGATTTTGCCCTTGCTAACAGGAGCCACATCCTCGCTTGGTGAGCCGAAACCTTGGAAGAGTGGAGCAGCCTTGGCTAACATGCGACTCTGGTCGGGGAAGTTGGAGGCAATCACAGTGATGCGGACCTCACCCTTCTTAAGCTTGTCGTCGTGGATGGTACCGAAGATGATCTTGGCATTCTGATCCACAGACTCGGTGATAACCTTGGCAGCATCTTGGATCTCAAACATGGTGAGGTCGTCACCACCAGCAATGGAGAAGAGTACTCCCTTGGCTCCGTTGATCGAGATCTCAAGGAGAGGTGAGGAGATAGCGGCGCGAGCAGCCTCGGCAGCCCTATTTTCACCAGAAGCGGAACCGATGCCCATGAGAGCGGCGCCAGAATTTTCCAACACACTCCTCACGTCGGCGAAGTCGATATTAATAATACCTGGAGTCGTGATGAGGTCAGAGATCCCCTCCACGGCCTCCTTCAAAATATTGTCACAAATGGCGAAGGCGCTCTTGGCTGTCACGTTCCGATCCACAGTTTGGAGCAAGCGGTCGTTGGGGATGATGATGAGAGCGTCCACAGCTTGGCGGAGCTCTTCAATAGCTGTCTCAGCAATGCGCATCCTCTGCTGACCTTCGAAGAAGAATGGCTTGGTCACCACAGCCACAGTGAGGCAACCACTCTCCTTGGAGGTGCGAGCCACCACTGGAGCAGCGCCAGAGCCAGTGCCTCCACCCATGCCTGAGGTGATGAAGACCATGTCAGCACCCTTGATAGCCTCCTGGACCTCCTCCTTGGTTTCTTCCACAGCGCGCTTACCGAGCTCTGGATTCATGCCAGTACCAAGACCGCGGGTGAGGTTCTTGCCGATGTGGATCTTCTTCTTGGCGAGAGAGTGGTGGAGATCTTGAGCGTCGGTGTTAACCGCAATGAAATCAACTCCAGTAACCTTGGTGTTGACCATGTGGTTTACCGTATTGCCACCAGAACCACCAACTCCAATAACCTTGATTCGAGCAAATGATTCTACTTCGGGTTTGATCTGTGGCATGGTCTACAAATTATTTGATGCGCCTATCTTACCACCATGATCTGAAAGGTAGGAGTTGACACAAATGGCCAAAAGTTTCCTACAACACAGGGGGTTGAGGCCTTATGGGAGGAATTGGTGGAACCAGCGTGAGAGGCGCTTGAGGGCTTGGCTACCATCTACCCCGGGGGCATGGGATTTGTGCTTACTTGAGAGAGGGCCACTCCCACCAGCGTTGAAGCCGAGGAGGACGAGGCCACAGCAGATAGCCCAAGTGTTGTCCTTGATCTTACCCTTTTCGGAGCCGAAGTGGATCTCGGCCAATTGAGCCGGTAGAGCCAAAGCATCTTCAGCCAAAGTTTTGATCCCCGGCAAGCGAGAGCTTGAGCCAGAAATAATAATGCCAGCAGGGAGGAGTTTGTCGCGACCCAACTTCTTCAAATGACCTTCAATAACCTCAAAGCAGTCCCAGAGGCGAGCAGAAATAATTTCGTCTAACTTCTTTTTAGAATATGGTGAGCGAGAGAGCCCTCCAAGCTTGATCGTCTCCGCCTCCTCCAAAGAGACTTTGAGCCCAAGGGCGATGTCGTTGGTAATGTCGTTGCCTCCTACAGGAAAGACTTCTAGCGAAACAGGATTATTGTTTTCAAAAGCGATGACACTCATGGACTCGGCACCAATGTCGGCAAGGAGACACCCTACCCGGCGTTGCTTCTTGCTTACGGTGACGAAGCTTCCAGCCACTGGGCTGGCAACCACGTCGATCACCTCCACTCCAGCCTCTTGCACGGCTTTGATCAAATTTTCCAAATGATGTTCCAAACAGGTGATGAAAAGGGCTTTGACCTCGAGTTTGTGGGCCTTGAGACCAACCGGGCTACCCCAAGAAACTTGGCCATCGATCTTGTATTCGATTGGCACAGTATTAATAATGCTTTTGTTCACAATAGCTGTCTTGGGGATCGAGCTCTCGGCGGCCTCTAGACCCATCTGGAGATCGCGCTCGGTCACCTCGAGGTCGGCGCGAGTGATGATCACCTGGCCAGTGGCCGTGAGACTCCCAAGTCCAATACCGTCGAAGGAGACGTAAGCTCGCTTAGGCTTTACTCCGCTCATCTTCTCCGCTTTGGCGAGAGCGAGGCGGAGACTCTCAGAGGCCTCCTCAACATCCACCACAAAGCCACGCTCGACACCCTTGGACTCGGCCGTACCGGTACCAATAATCTTGGGCGAGAAGTGCCCATTATCGACAGTTCCTTCAGCAATAAGTACGCGTGTTTCGGAGGAGCCTATATCAATCCCTACGATTTGGCGTGACATGTTTCAAAAATTTGGCTTCAACTCTATCCATTTTATCTCCATGTGCCATTCCTTTCAAATGTAGACAACCGTGTATAAACAAATGGGGGATAGAAAAGCCTTTCAATTTGTGCGGGTTTATGAAAATTTCGCCACTCTGCTTGGTGTTGGGGAAGGAGAGGACATTGGTCGAATAATCCTTGCCACGATAAGTGCGGTTGAGGCGCCTTGAGAGAGCGTGTCCGCAGAAGACCAGAGAGAGATCATACTTCTTACCCAAGATAAGTTGAGCAAGCTCCTCGAAGTTATACTTCGGGAGCTTGCTCTTGGTCTGGTTCTTAATTAAGAGAGGCAAATTATTTGCGTCGAGAGAAGCGGGAAAGCTCGTTTACCCGGCCGGCCTTCAAGAGTTCGGCGATGACCTCCTTCTTCTTCAAATATTCAATAGTCTTGGCACGGCGGACGTTCTCACTCTTTTCACGCTCATGGTAGCGCTTACTGCGGACACGAGGGAGGATCCCAGCACTTTGGACACGCTTGGTGAAGCGCCTTAGGACGCTTAGATTGTTCTCATTTGGGCCTTTGACGACCTCTACGTTGGTATTTGCCATATTTCAGTGGAAGCTACTCTAACATAACCCTCTATAAATGTCTATAAAATAAAAGGGCCCCCACCATCGGCAGGGGCCCCGGGTAGCCGTACGATGAATTACGGTTAATACGGGATCCAAGATCTGGGTTCTGCACAAGGCAGATCCTAGACCCCGTCGCAATGAGCATCGAGTTGTCGTTGGGGGACTCTGTGCAGAACCAGCCAGAGCGCACCTCCAACTCACCACTGCCACTTGGGGACTGACGATTGAGGGATTCGTTCCCCGGCACCACCCGCGGGACAGTGAGTGCCAACCTGGTTTGGCCGACATGGCTTTATCCCAGTAAGGCGAGAGTGTTGTCGTACATGTAAACTCTCGCACCCACTATCTTACCAGATACAAATCTTTTGTCAAGTATGAAAATCAACGTTTCAAAATATTAAAGGCGCCTCTGGTTAATGGCTAAAGCCGAGCTTTAGCCATACAATAGAAGTTATGAGAAATTTAAAAATTTCCCCGGACGAGCATTATCACATTTTTAATAGAGGGATTAATAAGCAGGTTATATTTCATAATCATGATGATTATTCCAGATTTCTTTTTCTAATTTTCTATTTCCAAATGGAAGCGAGAGTCACTCATGTTTCGCGAGAGGTGAAAGAATTTAAAAAGTTTTGTGTTGGTCAAAGCTCGGCTTTAGCCACTTCTGCTGACCAAGTTACTGGTAGACGATTGGTAGAGATCGTAGCCTTTTGCGTCATGCCAAATCATTTTCATTTGATGGTTAGGGAGTTAGAGGAAGGCGGTATGGCTACATATATGCAGAGGGTGCTTACGGCCTATAGCAAATATTACA
>CAYLKX010000007.1:0-9024 GCA_964384735.1 uncultured Candidatus Saccharibacteria bacterium | reverse complement strand
TTTTAAATATTGAGGGAGGTCGAACATTGGGATCGTGTCTTGGGCGCGAGTGGCCACGTTGCGGATCGTGACAGTGCCATCGAGAGCCTCTTTGTGTCCGAGGATTATAAGATAGTTGGCCTTGCTCTCTTCAGCGCCTTGGAGTTGAGCTGAGAGTTTGTCCTTGCCGAGCAAGTGGCCCACAGGGATTCGCTCACGACGCAAGAGCTCGAGGACTTGGAGAGTCTTGATCTTGGCCTCACGTCCAAGTTGGATGAGGTAGAACTTTGGCTTAGGCAACTCTTTGTAAACCTTAGGTGTGTTGGAAACTTTGTTGCCGAAGATCGTGACCGAGGCCATTGGCACCTCCTTCTTCATCCCCAACTTTTTGCCCAAACGAGAGTAGCGGTAGCCCAAAGCGAGGTAGTCGCCATGCTCCTTACTGCTCTCTGCGTCGTCACCAGAGATCTTCACGCCGAAGATCGTGTGTGAGGCATGGTTCCTCTCACCAATAAGCTCTGGCGCAAGGCCGAACTCGATCTCAAGGCCCTCAATATATTCCAAAACTTCTTTGAAGTAGTTGCGAGCACTGCTTGTGAGGAAGCCGATTGAGCTTGGCGCATTGTTGCGGAACTCGATGGCACGCTCCTCCTCGCTCAAGTAGAGGTTGAAGACATTTTCCTTCAAACTTTCTTTGAGTGGCTCGGGCAAATTGTGGCCGAACTTCTTGATGTGGTTGGTAAGCTCGCGTTCGTGGATCGCTTGAGAGTCTTTGTCACCAATGCAGTTGAGCTCTAGGCGCAAATTTTTGTAACCCTCGTCGTTGAGGATCGAGAGAGCGGCACGAATAAGGGTCGCCTCGGCCAAAGCGCCAGTGGCTCCAATGTAGTGGAGAGTGTAGCCACCACCACGACGACGTTTATAAATGAGCGGGAGTGGGTGAGGTAGGTCGGCAAAGCCTTGCTCCATGTAAGTGCGGATAAAGGAGGCTCGCTCTACCGCGTCGTAGTATGGGTGCTCGATGAAATCGGCCACCGCTTTGGCATCGGCCTCAGTGATCTTGGGTGCCACCATGGGGATAAAGCCGAAGTAGCTTGCCGTCACCAGTGGCAAAGCGTATTCGTCGGGTTGCCAACTTGGTTTGCGAATCTTTTCAGGCATGATTAATTGTTGAAGAGGTTTGTGTAGTCACCAGGCCAGACTCCAAATGGGTAGGCGCGCAAGATTGGCCGGCCAATAATGTAGCTCTTGGGTAGAGGGCCCCAGAAGCGGGAGTCAGCACTCTGAGCTCGGTTGTCACCCATGACGTAGTATTCATCCTCACCCAAGGTGTAAGCGAGAGTTTCCTCCTTCGGCAACTTGATATAAGGCTCATCGAGCTTGAGGCCTTGAGGATTTTCAGCATTGATGATCGTTACCACACCATCTTTGATCTCCAACGTCTCACCTGGGAGGCCAATGACACGCTTGATGAAGTCGCGAGAGGGGTCCTTGGGGTAGTGGAAGACGATCACTGAGCCTCGTTCAGGCGTTTTGAACAAGTAAGATAGCTCATCGACGATGAGATACTCGCTATTTTTGAAAGTAGGGTACATCGAGGCCCCATCTACTAGAAATGGTTGGGCCAAAATCATCCTAATTGGCAACACGACGAGTAAAACGGTGAATACAAGGTTAACAATTTCTTGGAAATTCCAGAAACTTTTAGTTGGTTGTGCTGTTTCAGGATTTTGCTCCATGATTTTGTAAAGATTGTATTCTTAAAATTTGTTTGACACAATAGGAGCATGTATATCGTGATAGGTTTAGGCAATCCAGGCGAGCAATATGAGTGTACTCGTCACAACACAGGCCGGATGGCGAGCGCTTTTGTCGCGGAAAAGGTGAAGGGGGTTAAAGTTCTTGTTCCAGACACCTTCATGAATCTCACAGGTAAGTTCGTCGCCAAGCATATTAAGAGTAAAAAGGCAGCGGAGAAGCTTGTCGTCCTCTACGACGACCTCGATTTGCCTCTTGGGAAGATTAAGATCTCATTTAATAGAAGCTCAGGTGGTCACCGAGGGGTGGAGAGCATTATTAAGGCCCTTAAGACAGAAGGCTTTGTGAGGATCCGCATTGGGATCTCACCTGCTACCCCAAGTGGCAAGTTGAAGAAGCCAACGGGGGAGAAGGAGGTGGAGAAGCATATCCTGGGCGAGTTCAAGCCTAAGGAGGTTGAGGTGTTGAAGAAGACGTGGAAGCGCGTGGCTGAGGCTATTGAGTCGCTCAAAGAGCACGGCCTCCCAAGAACGATGAGTGAATTCAACTCTTAAGTTTAGAAATTTTCTAGTTAGCAATTTAGGGTAAATAATGTTTAAATGGCTCGGGGATGATCTTTCTATCTTTTCCAGAGAGGAGCTTCCATGCTTGCATTGAAGTGGGTGGTGGCGTTGCTTAGCACGATCTTCTGGCCTGGTCGCAAGACTCAGGCGGGGAGGGTTCTGGAGTACTTGAGTTCGAGGTCCTATACGCTCACACGGGCCCAGTTGGCCCATGCGCTCATGCTCAGCGAATTTGAGACTGAGCGGGCTCTCCGCGAGTTGGAGGACGCAGGCCTGGTGAGGCTTGAGTCTCATGGCGCCAGCACCTCAGCCGATCTCCGGCACGCGAACGTGGTCCTTTTGCAACGAGCGCCAAAGGCCTCGCAAGACCTCGAGTGCTCCGCGTGATGATGGTGTGTGGATTCTGGGCGCGCCGACAGCTGTCGGCGCGCCTGTTTTGTTTGTTTGAAAAGTTTGAAATCAAAAATCCGCCCTTCGATTTGGCTCAGGGCGGATTTTTGCTTAATTTAATTTCTTAGAGTTTACTCCTTGGTGCCGTAAGAGAGAGCCATCTTTTGCTCCTTAGGATCGAAGAGGGTGATCTTGAAGTTGTAAGCTTTACCCATCTCAAGAGTCTGGCGGAGTTTGTCCTCACTGCCGAACTCGGAGACGTGGACCAAGCCAGCGACACCTTCCTCAATAGAGGCCAAAGCACCATGCTTGTTGTACTTAATGATCACACCGTTTACGACATCGCCCTTCTTGTACTTCTTCGAAGCATCCTTCCATGGATTCTCCTTCAAAGCCTTGATAGAGAGGGAGATCTTGTCCTCCTTGATCTCGATTACCTTCACACGGACCTTCTCACCGATCTTGAACATGAGTTTTGGATTTTCTACCAAGCCCCAATCAATCTCAGAGATGTGAACCAAGCCTTCTAGACCCTCCTCAAGTTTGACGAAGACACCAAAGTCGACAAGACCAGTGACCTCACCATTAACCTCATCGCCCACAGAGTATTGGGAGACGATAGAACCTTTATCCTTCTCACCCTGACTCTTTTCAGAGAAGATGAGTTTGCCCTCCTTAGGATTGGCGCCGATGATCGTGACCTCAAGACGAGTGCCGACAAGCTTCTTCAACTCATCGAGGATCTTGTCCTTGTCACCATCAGAGATGCGTGGGTAGTGCTCAGGCTTGAGCTGGGAGGCAGGGAGGAAGCCAACGATCCCTTGCCAGTTGATGATCAAACCACCCTTATTGGCCTCAGCCACTGGGAGGTCGAAGACACGCTTCTCTCTAATTGCGTCCTCAGCTTCACCCCAGAGGATAGCTTGGCGAGCTTCCTTGAGAGAGATCTCAATGTAACCCTCCTTACCACCAATGCCGACAACTTTGCCGTTGATAGCGTCGCCTACACCAATGCGCTTAATAATGTCGCGAGCGTTTTGGAACTCTCGACCGAAGATGATACCAGTACCGAATGGAGGCAAGTCGACATAGACTGCACCCTTGTCGATAGAGATGACCGAGCCTTCAACCAAATCATCTACTTGTGGTGGGGTAGGGATCTTGGCGAGGATTGGGTTCTCCTCTATAACAGCTTTTAGCTTGGAGCTTTTTGCTTTTAGCTTTGGCTCCTTCTTGTCGGTCTTCTTTTCTTTTGTCTCACTTACTACCTTCTGCTTACTGCTTATTGCTGAATCTTCTTTAGTTTCTTCCTTCTTTTTCCTTCCGATTCCAAATAATGCCATTTTGTAGATGCTGTAGTCGGCGCGGGACGTGCTGAATGTTTGCCTTAAGTCCTCGCGTTTAACGTCCTACAGGGGCTAATAATGGACGGGCACATAATAGCAGTTTTTATAGAAAAATCAACACTCAATATAGTAGCCAAAAGCCTTTATTTTTGCTATAATTACTGGGCAAAATGATTGTCACTTACCAAGGCGGTAATAGCTTCAAAATCTCTCAAGGAGAGCTCTCCGTGGTGCTTAACCCTCAGGCCAAAACTTCGGCCGATGTCACCATCTTCGCCTTAGCCAAAGATTCTTTAAGCAACGTTTCGGAGAAGTCGGGCTTCGTCATTGCTGGCCCTGGTGAGTACGAGATCAAAGATATTTTCATCAAAGGTTTCCCGGGCGCCAACTATCTTGTGATCCTTGAAGGTATCCGCGTTTGCTACCTCAGTAACCCCAACCCAACCGAAGAGTTCGACGATGTCGATATCCTCCTCACTTCACCAGCGCACTATAAGTCGGCTGTAGCCTTGGAGCCTTCGATTATTATCCCAATGGGGCACGATAAGGCCTCACTCGCACAGTTCCTCAGAGAGGCTGGTGCCAAGGATGTTGAGTCTTTGGATAAATTGGTGGTGAAGAAGAAGGATCTTGAAGGCAAGAAGGGCGAAGTCGTGGTTTTGAAGGAGGAATAATCTTTAACTATGCGTCACTATCTTACAAATCTCCGCGAGAAGCCTCACCACCACAAGAAGAATTTTGCCTTCGCCGTTTCTGGCGGGATCTCACTCCTCATTTTTGCCATTTGGCTCTCAGTTAACTTTGGCCTAGCTAGTGAGACAGGCTCCCAACCAGTTGTGGATACTCATGAGGTGGGCCCGATCGAAGCTTTGGTAGAATCTTTGGGTTCCAGTGTCATGTCTATTAAAGATGGCTTGAGCAACTTAACTCAAGTTATCAGCGGGGCTGGTGTGCAAGATAGTTACGAAAGTATGAAGAGCGAAGCTCTAAACCAATATGGCCGATAATTCCGAACGCATCATCAATAGATCGATCACTACCGAGATGAAGGAGAGCTTCATCGACTATGCCATGTCGGTTATTACCGACCGCGCCCTCCCAGATGTGCGTGATGGTTTGAAGCCAGTGCACAGGAGGATCCTCTATGCCATGCATGAGCTTGGGCTCACTTCCTCAGCCAAGACCCGCAAGTCGGCTACAGTGGTGGGTGAGGTGCTTGGTAAGTACCACCCACACGGCGATGTGGCGGTATACGACGCCATGGTCCGCTTGGCCCAAGACTTCGCCATGCGTTACCCAATGGTGATCGGGCAGGGTAACTTCGGCTCCATCGACGGCGACAATGCCGCCGCTATGCGTTATACCGAGGCCAAGATGAGCAAGCTCGCGAGCGAGATGCTCAAGGATATCGACAAGGAGACAGTCGACTTCCGCCCCAACTACGATGGTACTAAGGAGGAGCCAATCGTTTTGCCAGCTGGCGCTCCCAACCTCCTCCTCAACGGTACTCTTGGTATTGCGGTGGGTATGGCCACCAACATCCCACCTCACAATCTCAATGAGGTGGTGGATGCTTCGATCATGCTTATCAATGATCCTGATGCTACTACTGAGGATCTTTTGGAATTTATTAAGGGTCCAGACTTCCCAACTGGTGGAGTCATTTTCAATGAGAAGGATATCCACCACGCTTACGCTACGGGTCGTGGACCAATCGTCACTCGCGGTGTGGCCGACATTACTGAGAGTAAGAGTGGCCAACCTCAGATCGTGATCACCGAGATCCCTTACCGTGTGAACAAGCAAGACTTGATCGAGAAGATTGCTGAGCTCCACCATGAGAAGAAGATTGAGGGTATCAAGGGCATGCGTGACGAATCCACCAAGGATATCCGCATCGTAATTGATTTGAAGCAAGGCTCCCAACCACAAAAGGTCCTCAACTCACTTTATAAACACACCCAACTTGAAGACACTTTCCACCTCAACTTGGTGGCCTTGGTTGATGGTGTGCCTCAAACTCTCTCACTCAAAGTAATTCTTGAAGAGTTCGTTAAGCACAGGCGCGAGGTGGTGAAGCGTCGAGCTACTTACGACCTGAAGGTGGCTGAGGCGCGTGAGCATATTTTACTTGGCCTCTCCAAAGCTCTCGACCACATCGATGAGATCATTAAGCTTATTAAAGCTTCCAAGACGGTAGATGAGGCGAGAGAGAATTTGATGAAGAAGTATAAGTTCTCCGAGATTCAAGCCAACGCTATTCTTGAAATGCGTTTGCAGAAGCTCGCTGGTCTTGAGAGGAAGAAGATTGAAGACGAGTTGAAGGAGGTTCAAGAGCTCATCAAGGAGCTCAAGGATCTCCTCGCTAATCCGAAGAAGATTCTTGCCGTGATCAAGAAGGAGCTTGAAGATTTGAAGGAGAAGTATGGTGACGACCGTCGCACCAAGGTGATGAAGGGTGCGGTGAAGTCGCTCTCAGTGGAGGACTTGGTGGCCGAGGAGGAACAAGCGCTTGTGATCACGGCTGGTGGTTACATTAAGCGTACTTCACCAAATGAGTACAAGCGCCAGAAGCGTGGTGGAGTGGGCGTGGTGGACCTTGATACTAAGGAGGAGGACTTTGTTTCTAATTTCCTCATCGCTTCCACTCATGATGACCTCCTCTTCTTTACCGACAGAGGCAAGGCTTACCAGATCAAAATGTATGAGATCCCAGAGGGTAAGCGCGCCACCAAGGGCAAGAGCATTATGAACTTTATCGCTTTGAGCGAAGGGGAGAGAGTGACCTCTGTTTTGAACATGCCTAAGTCGCAGAAGGATATCACCGGTTCACTTATGATGATCACCGCTCAGGGCAATGGTAAGAAGGTCTCGGCCAAATCATTCCACGATGTGCGCTCATCAGGTATTATTGCTATCCGCTTAGATGCTGGAGATCAGCTCGTCTCAGTGGGCTCAGTTCACAACGATGACACCGCTATTATTATTACAAGAGAGGGCCAGAGTATCCGCTTCAAAGAGTCTGATATTCGCGAGATGGGTCGCACTGCTGGTGGTGTCCGCGCTATTAAATTAGATAAGAACGACGTGGTTGTGGGCGCTCATATGGTGGAGAAGGGTGACCAAGAGGGCACTCTCCTCGTCGTCTCAGCTAATGGTTACGGCAAGCGCACAGAGCTCTCTGAGTACAAGGTCCAAGGTCGTGGTGGCTCTGGTATCCTCACTTCCAAGGTGACTTCCAAGACTGGTCCAGTGATGGCTAGCCAGATTGTGGTCTCGGAGGAAGAGGAGGTGGTCGCCATTTCTAAGAAGAGCCAGGTTGTCCGCACTGGCGTCAACGAGATCCCAATCCTCTCTCGCTCTACTCAAGGTGTGAGGATCATGAAGCTTCGTGATGGCGACTCCCTTGCCTCACTCATTTGTCTCTAATCTACCTCTTAATTTTTAAGCCAGCATCCTAAATGTCAAAGGTGCCCTTTGACACGTATGCCAATGTTTCCTTTTCAAAATTTTTAGGCTCAAAAATAGAGAGTAGTAGATCAGTTTGAACTATCGGCATGGATCTTTTTGATGAAAAATCAAGATAACTGCTCCACTCGTATTCTTCAGGTCTATTGACTAGTTTGTCTTTGACTGGATTCATGTGAATGTACGAAGATAACCACATGAGTTGTTCATTTGATTCAATTAAAACAGCTTTAAATTGATCTTGGAAGAGGTGCCCGACTCTGGAGTACTTTTTATTGAAATACTTAGCATAACTTGTGCATAGTTTTAATATCAAGTTAGATATATTTTCTTGCCCACACTGCTCTATAATTAAATGAAAGTGGTTGGGCATTAGACAGAATGAGTGTATTTTGAATGCTTCCTTGCTGAATTCAGTTATCCTTATTCTAGAATTGGGGAAGTGTAGTTGTTTGTAATTTTGCAGCTCATCAATTTTGAATCCAAGTACTAGTCCTAATCTCAGCAGAAAGGCACCATAATCCTGTTCGTCAGCAAAAATCTTTTCTTTGTTATTTCCACGATTGTATATATGGAATAACGTATTGGAAGTAAAATTTTTATAATCTCGATTATTCATAATTCACCTCTACTAATTATAAGGTGTGTCAAAGGTGCCCTTTGACATGGTTGCACATTAATATGGGGATTAGTCTAGAGAGGCTTTGATATACAATAAGTAGTATGAATCGTTTCCAGATCATTTTGCTGGTAGTCTTCGGCTTCTTTATCCTCGCAGCGGTTATCACCTTCTCCTTCTATCGAGGGGGGTCGGGGAGCGCTCAATACACTGTTAATATTTGGGGCGCTTTGCCAAGCAGTGCTATTAATACCATTATTTCTGATTCCAACTTTAGCCCAGACAACACAGTGCGAGCCAATTATGTAAAGAAGGATGCTGGCTCTCTCGTCTCCGACTTCACCGAGGCTTTGGCCCAAGGCAATGGCCCGGACCTCATCATCTTGACCCAAGAGGATCTTTGGCAAGCGAGGAAGAAGCTCACCCTCATCCCTTACACCAGCGTTTCGCAAAGAGATTATTTAGACGCCTTTATTGATGGAGCCAATATCTTCCTCACTCAAGAGGGAGCTTACGCCTTGCCTCTTGTGGTGGATCCAATGATCCTTTATTACAACAAATCGATCCTCTCCTCAGCTGGCATTGCTAAACCTCTCTCCTTCTGGGATGAGATTTACAATCAAGCCACTCGCCTAACTACTAAGGACGAGGCAGGCAACATTACTCAAACCACTATCGCTATGGGTGAGACGAAGAACATCGCTCATTACAAAGACGTTCTCTCACTCCTCATGTTGCAAGCCGGCACGATGATTACCAATCCAGAATATTATCCAAAGTCACTCCTTACTCAGACTTATAGCTTGCCCGTTTCGCCTGCTGTCTCGGCTCTCGACTTCTACACTCAGTTCGCAAACCCATCGAAGATCTTCCACTCTTGGAACAAGGAGTTGCCAGAGGC
>CAYLKX010000006.1:14492-15719 GCA_964384735.1 uncultured Candidatus Saccharibacteria bacterium | reverse complement strand
CTTCTACTGGGCACAGGCAACCTGGTTCAACCTTTAAGCCATTCGTCTATTCAGCCTTGTTTAACAAAGGTTATACCGACAGCACTATCCTCTACGATGTACCAACCCAATTCAATCCAACTTGTGATCCAAATGATTTTGAAACTCATGATGACTGCTACTCCCCTGGCAACTATGATGGCCTCTTCCGCGGACCAATGACAATTAGAAATGCTCTCGCCCAGTCAATCAACCTTCCAGCTGTTGAGGCCACTTACTTAGCAGGGGTAGACGACTCAATTAAGCTAGCCCAACAAATGGGTATCAATGGTTTAACGGAGAAGAATACTTACGGTCTATCACTCGTCCTCGGAGGTGGGGCAGTTTCCCTCTTAGATATGACGAGTGCCTACAGCGTCTTTGCCAATGATGGCATCCGTAACCCATACAGAGCTGTTTTAAGCATTGAAGACAAACAAGGCAATGTAATTGATAGAGCAACGGAAAATCCTCAAAGAGTTCTCTCCCAACAAACCAGCCGAATGATCTCTAGCATTCTCTCCGACAACGAGGCCAGAACACCTGGTTATGGCTCCAACTCACCACTTTATGTTCCCAATCGTGATGTGGCGGTAAAAACTGGTACCTCCAACGACTACCGTGATGCTTGGATTATTGGCTATTCTCCCAACATTGTGATTGGAGCTTGGACTGGCAATAACGACAACTCTCCAATGGAAAAGAAGGTGGCTGGACTAATTGTCTCCCCTCTCTGGCGTGAGATTATGGATAAAGCTTTGGCTAGATTACCAAATGAACAATTTGGAGAGATGGAAGCCTTCAGCTATGACCTTAAACCAATTCTTAAGGGAGAGGTGCCAAACCCACCACACTCTATCCTATACTATGTTTACAAAGACAATCCTCTTGGACCACAGCCAGTAAATCCGGCTAACGACTCACAATTCAATAACTGGGAATTTGCGGTGAGATATTGGTATTACGGCAAAGAGATTGGTGTTACCGGTAACTAATCCTGGAAACTTTTACCCCTCTTTCGATTAAAGACCTCTTTATTACCTCCTCCTTGAGCCTTAGCTCACTCTTAGCTGTCTGAGTGGTAGTTATGGTCAAAACACCGTCTTTAAAGGTTGTAGCCCCTTCTAGGAGCCTAACTCGAGTCTTGGTGAAGACTACTTCAGAGATTGTTTCTCGAATTATTGAGTCTTTGTTTAAAGAGTTGGAAAA
>CAYLKX010000006.1:5740-14392 GCA_964384735.1 uncultured Candidatus Saccharibacteria bacterium | reverse complement strand
AGAGGCTATGAGTGAGGAGGTGGCTTGAGCCGGGACCACTACCACTCCAGGCTCAATAACCTTTACTGGAGTGGAGATTGATAGACCAATATCTAAATTAGTCGATTTAACGACTAGGTTATTACCCGTAGCTTCTAGGTGAAGGCCGGCTAGTACAGGTAGGCTCTGGTTCTTACCAGCGATCTTGCTGGCTTTTACCAACACATCCTCAAGTTGTTCCTTAACACATTCTATTTTCATATATAAATACTTATTACTATTATTAGGCTTGTGGATATGGGGACAACCAGGTTAGTGGCTTTAAATAACGATATTTCGTTATTTTTGAGCCAATAACCATGTGAATACTTTGAGTAAACTGTGAACAAATTTCTCTAGAAAAGTGGAAATCCACTTTTCTAACCATCTTATTAACATTATTTAAGGAATTTTTCCACATGTTTTACACAGTTAATAAACCTCTTATCTGCTCAATCTCATCAAGTAATGACTGATCTTCCTTGAGATCATTCTTCACCTTCTCGCAAGAGTGGATCACGGTGGTGTGGTCTCTTCCACCCAATTTCTGCCCAATTGAGGGGTAAGAGATATTGAAGTCCTCTCTTAAGAGATACATGATCACCTGCCTTGGTTTGATTACCTCTTTGTGGCGAGTCTTTTCATAAATACTCTCCTCTTTAATATTGTAGAAGTCTGAAACAATCTTCACCACATCTTTCACCGCAATATTCTTCTTGGGTTTAATACTATTCTTAATATAGTTCTTAACCTCCAAGATTGTTGGTGGTTTGCCCTTAAGTTGGGCCTGCATTAAGAGAGAGTTCACAAGCCCCTCAAGTTCACGAATGTTGCCAGAGACATTTTGCGCCAAATAATCTATAACCTCTGCTGTTAATGGAACATCTAAGTTCTTAGCCTTAGCTGTGATAATGGCAATTCTAGACTCTTTGTCTGGAGCTGGAATATCTACCACCATACCGGCCGACATCCTACTCTTAAGCCTATCCTCTAGGCCGGTGATGAAGTGTGGGTGCTTGTCGGAGGAGAAGATGATCTGCTTGTTATTATCATAAAGGGTGTTAAAGAGATGGAAGAGTTCCTCCTGGATCTTCTGTTTGTCGGAGAAGAATTGGATGTCATCTACAATCAAAACATCATATTTGCGGTATTTATCTTTAAATACATGAATCTTTTGGGTTTGGAGAGCGTTCATGAAGTCTTGCCCGAATTGCTCAGAGGTCATGTAGTAAACTTTCTTACCAGGAGAGGTTGTTTTGATGTGGTTGCCAATAGCTTGGATAAGGTGAGTTTTGCCGTGGCCGGTGGAGCCGTAGATAAAGAGAGGGTTATACATTATTCCAGGCTTCTTGATCACTGCCTGGGAGGCCGCGTGAGCCAGCTCGTTAAATGGGCCAATAACAAAGCTTTCGAAGGTGTAACGAGGGTTAAGGTTGTCCTCTTTATTAACCGCAACCTCTTGGAGAGGAAGCTCTCTGGTGGGGCCTAAGTCCTTATTTATTGAGGCGTCCTTGCGCCTTACCTCATCTTTATTAACAACATACTCCACCGCATGGATAGAGCTCTCAATGTTCCTCAAACTCCTCAAAATAGCGTTATGGTACTTGGTGAGGAGCCACTCCTTCACAAAGGCGTTGGGAACGGAGAGCACTACCACTCCCCCATCCTCCTTCACAATCCTAGTGTCCTTAAACCAGGTCGTAAAATTGGCCTTAGAAACACCCAACTCCATCTCCACGAGAACGCTTTGCCAGAGTTTCTTATAGTCCATTTTATTTTCGTTGATTTATCTTACCCCTTCGTCGGTCTGGTGGGAAACTTGAAATGTTCCTGTAAAATGTTTATAATCTGTTCGTAATTTTGTAATAACCCATGTCTAGAACATACCAACCAAAGAAGCGCAAAAGAGCTCGTTCTCACGGCTTTTTGTCTAGAAGTAAGACCTCTACCGGCCGTCGCACCCTCCAGTCTCGTCGTCGCAAGGGCAGGAAGAAGCTCTCCACCGTCTAATTTAAGACGAATTAATGCATTTTTTGCTCCGTAAAACCAACTCAGATTCTAAGGAGTTTATTATCTCTGTGTCTAAGAAGGTGGCCAAGAGTGCGGTAACCAGGAACCTGATTAAAAGGAGGGTTAGGCCAATCCTGCAGGCCCTCTCCCCCAAGCTTCCGGTGGCTCAGTATCTTCTTATTGCCAAAGCTGGGGCTCAAGGAGTTAAGTCTGAGGCTCTTAAGGATGAACTCAAAACTCTTTTTAAGCTACAATAGTTAAATGTCATTTATTTACCACACCTTTTTCTTCGACCCACTTTATAACCTAATGGTTTTGCTCCTAAGCCACCTTACTTGGCTTGATGCTGGGGTGGTGGTTATTATCCTCACCGTTTTGGTTAGGCTCATCATGTTCCCTCTTTCTAGGAAGGCGGTGGTGACCCAAATGCGCATGAATGAGGTGGCCCCAGAGCTTGAGGAGATCAAGGCTAAGTTTAAAGACAAGCCAGAGGAGCAGGCCAAGCAAACTCTTGCACTCTATCAGAAGTATAAGATCAATCCATTTGCTGGAGTTTTGGTGATTATTATCCAAATCCCCCTCATCTTTGCTCTTTACCGCATCTTCCTCCACTTCACCGAAGTGAGGACGGACATTCTTTACTCCTTTGTCACCGCACCGCAGTCGATCAATACCCACTTCATTGGCCTTATTGATATCAGCCAGAGCAGTATTATTTTGGCTTTGTTGGCAGCGCTCTCAACCTTCCTCCAACTCTACCTCTCCCCAGTCAACAAGAAGGCTGACCCTAAGGCCAAGACCTCAGACTTCGCCCAAGTGATGCAGACTCAGATGAAATACTTTTTCCCAGTGATGGTCTTCTTCATCTCTTATAAAATTTCAGCCGTGATTGCTCTATATTGGCTAACTACCAACCTTTTCAGCGTCGCTCAGGAGATTGTGATTAAGAAGCGTCACTTAGCGCAAGCTTAGAACCCAGAGGCTTAAATCGGTCTTATTGAGGAAGATGAAGTAATTTTCATCTACAGAGAGAGCTGGTTTGTATATATCAAGCTTTGTATCAAACTCTACACTTGGGTTGGAGATGAGGGTGGAGATCTTAGAGTTGGTATCAAAACGCCAAATGTAATCGGTGAAGTGAGTAACACCTTTGTACCAATTATCTGGCTCAGCGCCAGTGATGCCAGTAAGAGGGGTGCCACAGTAAAAGACTTGAGTTAGTTTGGCACTCCAAACACACTTCTCCGCCAAGGTTCCTGGGTTAATCTCATCAGCGGGTTTGCCAGACAAATTTTGGGCAAAAGTCTTGATCTCCCCACCATTGCTATAAGAGTAGATAATCCGGTCACCAGATTTGTTGCTGTTAACAGTTAAGGCGTTGAGGGGGCCTAAAATCTTGGTTAAAGCACCAGCTGAGCTTAGTTTGTAAGCAAAGCCAGGGATATTGTAAGAAGCTTTGGTGGCAATAATCGCCCCAGAGCTAACGGGGTGGATAACCCAACTCTTAAATTGTGAGGCCCAGAGGGTCTTCCTCCCCTCCCCTTGGAAGCCGATGCTATTAATAGCGCCAGAGTTTTTATCAACATAATAAAGAGTGTTGCCAGAGCCAACAGCTAGGCTGTCGGCTTGCTCATTCCAACCCAAACTTTTGAAAGTATAAAGACCAGTTGAGGTGCCATTGGGAGCAGTGATGGTGATAAATGAATTTCTAATCTCGTTTACTTCATCGAGGGTTCTAAAGACAGCTACAGAGGCATCAGCCTTGAAGTGGGCCTCATAGACTGGAGTTATAGTGTTGTTGGTAAGGCGGGTCACCTCTACATTGCCAGAGCCCACAGGGATCATGGCGTCGAAGATGTGTCCGGTGCCTCTATCTACAAACCTCACCACAGTGGTGCTGGCCTTGGAGTAGGAGGTGAAGCCAGCCACTGGGGCGCTAGTGAGCTTGAAGAGTCTAGCGCCTTTGGTATTAATAGATTGGTTACCCCTCTCCTCACCCTTGTGGGCCACCTCACCTACAAAGTTATTGTTAACACTTTGGCCATCTAAACCTTCGGCGCTACCAAATGGAGATTCAATTGGAGTTTGGTTAGTTACTGGAGCTTGCTTCGAGCCACCGCTTAAGATCCACCACAAGCCAAAAATTATGATGATGGCGAGCGGTATTAAGATAAGAAGTTTTTTGTTCATGTTAGAAATTTACATGCCAGTGTGGAGCCGTAGCCCTACCATTAGCGCCAGTTTCCTCATAGGTGTATTTTACTGAACCAATAGATACCACTGTTTTGTTTCTTGGGTTTAGGGCATCGGGGTTTGTTTTTGCTAGATATTTATTAAGACTATCAGTCGGCCTTAAGTCTAATGTATAGCCGTTATGATCAGCATGGCCGCCTTCAGTTCCTCCAGTAATCACAATATCGCAAGCGGAGCCAGAACTACTCCTGCAACTGGTTGCTAGGTTTTTAATGCCACTTATTGCGCCAGGAGCCAGGTCATTAACATTTGTGCAGCCAGTTGTCCCTCCAGTTTTACATGGGCCATTATTTACGGTAATGGTTGGGTTAAAGTTCCTTAGATCATTCCTTATATTTTGGTCATTGATAATCTGCTCTGCAGTCATGACATAGCCAGGTCTGCAATTACTACAGTTGGGCCCACCTCCACCATTAAGATCTGGTGCAGAGGTTGAAATGTTTGGCTTATCTAAACTTAGGCTGTATTCGAAGACACCAGCACTGGTTGGTGGGAGGATCGTCGCCACAATCACCCATGCGCTGAGGGCCAAGCCAAGACCTAGGAGGGCCTCTTGGATTATTTTTTTAGCCTCACTCTTGCCAGTATAAGCATCGGTAGACATATAGATAATACCTGCATAAATAAGGCGAATGACCGCCAGTACGCTAGCAATAGAAAGGGCGAATCGGAAGACGAGTCCAAAGTAGTCTTCAGCAGTTAGTTCTTCCTTTAACCCACCACTAGCGTCGGTTGGGATTGGTTCAAGGAGTTTGTATTTAGTAAGGTTGCTCGTTTGAGCATGACTAGTAGCTGGGGCGAGCCAGAAGGTGAGGGTTATAAAGAGTAGGAAAATATTTTTCATTGTTCTTGGCCGAATTTAATTAGGAACCCTTTTGTCATTTCCTGCATCAATGAATCTTGGTTCTTCACCTTTATATTAACTTGAGTTTGGCCACTTCGGCCCTCTGGGGCACGGTAGGTGACCAATTGTTCACGGCTATCCTCCCCCACTCCACTCCGCCAAGTGTAAGAGAGCCTCTCATACACTGACGATGGGGTGTGGAAGATGAATGGGAAGGCGCCTAAAACGATTTCATTATCTTTCATCTCTACTCCAGCCGAGGCCTCGTTGTTGAACATGAAGCCGTATAGAGGGCTCTTTTCATAAACCAAGATGCTTGGATCTTGTGGAGCGACCACAAGACTATTTTGAGCTAAAGAATTTTGGTTACTATCAAGAACTTCTACCCCAATAGTCTGAGGTTTGGAGAAGATGGAGTCAGTTAAGTTTAAAACACTTACCCCCACTCCATTGGTGTTGCCCAAAACAGTGCCGTTCCTGCTCCATTTGAAGAAGAGGTTCCTAGAATCACCAAGGCCTTGAGGCACAGCGACGAAGCGGATAGCCCCCTCCTTACCCCAAGGCACCCCACCTTCGTAAAATGGCGTGGAATAATCTCTCCCCTCCCATAGAATATCAACAGATTGAGCAAATGTGCTAAGCGGAGCCAAAGATAATGTGCTGAAGAGTAAAATTTTAAAAAACTTCATGTCTATATTATATACCAATCTAAGCAGCCTTTTTTGTTCCTGCCTCCAGCTCCTCAATTTGTTCTGGTTCAGTTTGCCCATCACCAACTTGGTTTATAGCCGTCTTAACTCGGTTGTTCAGTATCAAATAAACCACTGCGCCAGTCCAAGCTGGTAGTTCCGAAACAAATGGGATAGGTATCATTTCTACCACCGAAGCCCCTCCGAAGGCGAATAATCTCTTTGGCGACGTAAAGCTCACTCCATAAGTTTTAAACCAGACGTAGAATGTGAGCCCAGCAAAGATGCCAGCCACCCAGTCCATATAAATGAAGCCGAGTAACCACTGCAATAGGTCAACCATAAGAGCCGTGCCAACCATTAGACCTGCTGCTGTATTGCCTATCCGCCTCTCCTTACTCATTGATTATTTATAGCTTGGTTAATTTCAGCTTGTTTTTGGGCCAAACCAACCTCTCTATCCTCCTCGGCTTCTTGCTTAGCGCGCTTAATAGCCAAGACTTGTGACGGGTCGGAGGTGATGATCTGATCCTCCGTATATGAGGCGATCACCTTGATAGCGACGTGTTTAAGTCCAGCGAAGAAGATGCCCTCCCCCCTATCGGATTCAAGCAAGAGATACTTTTCCTCATCGGTGAGGTTGAAGGTGCGTTGGAGTTCATCAATAGTAGCTGGAGATTGTTTGAGGAGGAGTTGGATTGAGGAGTTGGTTATGATCGGCACACCATAAGGAGATTTGAGGAAGTCGCCCACATCTTGAGTGACGGTGGCTACCCCGAGGAAGTACTTTCTCCCACGCTTCACTAGGCCCATAAGGAAGGAGGCTGTGTCGTCTGACTTCATCATCCACCAGGCCTCATCGATGACGAGGAGGCGCTTCTTCAAATTTTTGCGCACAGCATTCCAAATGTAGTGCGTCACTATGTACATGGCGATAGGCTTCAACTCATCCTCCATATCTCGGAGGGAGAAGACAACGAACTTCTTATTGATATCTACGTTGGTTGGGCGATTGATGAAGCCAGCCCAAGTGCCCTTGGTGTACTTGGAGAGTCTTTGAGCCAAAGATTCCCCTCCCTCCATACCAGAGAGGACGAGCTCGAAGTCGCTCATGAGTGGCGGCTCAATGTTGGAGAAGTCGGAGTCAGCGGTGATGTCCTTCAGCGCATATGTCTCAGTAATAGCGCGGTCGATGATCGCATCCTCCTCAGCGGTAAGGCCCCCCATCATAAGGCGGAAGAGGCCCACCAAGTTGATAATGTTGCTACGCAAGACATTGGATCCACTCTCATCTGGGCCGATTGGTGGGAGGTCGAAGGGGTTGATATGGTGCTCAGAGTTGAGAGAGATATTGAAGTAGCGCCCACCTGTTGCCTCGGCCATGTATTCATACTCACGCTCTGGGTCGATCACAATAACTTCGGTATCAAACATGAGAGTCCTCAAGATCTCAAGCTTGGTGGCATAAGATTTGCCCGAACCAGCTTTGGCGAAGATGACAGAGTTATAGTTCTCAAGTGAGAAGCGGTCGAAGAGGACCAGTGAGGAGTTGTGGCGGTTGATACCGTAGAGGATCCCCTTGTCTGAGGTGAGGTCGAAGGAGGTAAATGGGAAGAGTGATGAGAGTGGTGAGGAGTTGAGTTTGGAGTGCACATTGAGGAGGTCTGTGCCGAGTGGAAGGGTTGATTTGTAGCCCTGCTCTTGTTGGAAGAGAGCTGGCTTAACGTAAATAAGCTTGGCTTCAAGGATAGATTTGATCTCACTCTCCACCTTGTCGAGCTCAGCTTCAGAATCGCCGTAAATTGTGATGTAGAGGCCCACGTCGAAGAGCTTCTCCTGAGCTTGTTGGAGTTGGTCACGCAAGTTCTCAAGATCTTGGTAGGCCACATCGAGCATTGGGTCACGGACCAAACCCCTCTCCTCTCGAGTAGAGATCTGGCTTTGGACCTCAGCCACCTTCCTTTGGAATTGGCGGAGGATGGTCGCCGTTTCGATTGGATGGACGAAGATTGAGACGTCGAAGATCTTGTCCATGTTGATGATGGGGCTGAACCATTCATCGCTAAGGAAGCGAGGGTAAGAAATGACGAAGAAGCTTCTAAGAATCTTCTCCCCCAAGTTGATCTCCTTAGGCGAAACCTTGAGGGCTGATGGCGCAATAATATCTCTAAGCTCCAAGACCCCTGCGCGGAAGACCTCTTGAGGCAAGATCGATTGAATATCTTGCTTAGCCTCCTTCTTGCCAATTAATTTATCAAAGAATCCCATGTTATTAATTATAAACCCTAAACTCTAAATCCTAAACTCTAAACAAAGTCTAAAATCTAAACTCCAAATATCAAACAATCTCAGGTTGCTACCCTAGATTTCTCCACGATGGCACCAAAGATTTTTCTTAACTCAATTGATTCTCGCACCAGGTCGTTCCTTAAATCCTGATCACTATCAGTGGGCTCTGTTAACGAGAGCCAGTACTCGCTCTCCTTAACTTCTTTCCGACAAATTCTCACCCTCATAAAGAAGTCCTTTCTACTTAACGATTCGTTAGCTTCTATGTAGTTCGCTCCAACTGAGCCAGATGATCTGATTAGTTGCTTGGTGTACTCGAAATTAGAAGTAGTTCGAGGAAGTTTCTTGGTATATTCCCTAACATTCTTGGCAAATTTCAGGCATCTTTCTTCTAGATCGTATTTTTTAGAATTTTCGGCTTTGTTCATTCTAATCTATCTAGAATTTAGGGTTTAGAGCTTAGAGTTTGCCAACTCACTGAGTGAGTTGGAGGGGCTTCTCCGTCTCGCCTGGGTTAAAGGCCTTGTAGAGGAGCTCAATAGCCTCCTC
>CAYLKX010000006.1:0-5640 GCA_964384735.1 uncultured Candidatus Saccharibacteria bacterium | reverse complement strand
GCGCGCATACCGCCATCTTTGAGCATGACGATGCCGTCGCGCACCTCTTGAACTGGAACGAACTGTTGAGTAGCGTTACTGCTGACTGCCATATCGCTTAATTATAACCTATCTTTGATCTCAGGCTTAGCTGGGGTGACTGGATTAGTGTTCTCTTTAATATCAAGGCTCCATGAAAGGTCCTTCAACTTAGATTGAGAGAGCTTAGGGATATAAACTTGCCTCGGCTCGCCGGAGCCAACAGCGGAGGCGGCCGGCTTGCCGGCGCTCTCACCCTTCTTCCACACATAGAGCTTGTCCTTCATGCTGTAGTTGAGGAAGGATTGGAGGAGGTCAATAAATGGTTTGGAATTATATTTGTAGAAAGCGAGCGCCGCCGAGAGGGCACCAGCTGGCACAGCTACAAGGATGGCTAAGAAGGTGGGGAGGAAGGTAAAAGCCAGCACGCAAACCCCTACTCCACCAGCAATGTAGACGAATTGTTTGAAGGTGAAAGGGCCAAAGATCTTGTCCTCAACCTCAATAAATTGTGGGACTTGGAAGCGCATAAATACATTATAAACCCTAAATTCTAAATCCTAAACTCTAAATAATTTTTAAAATTTTAATTTATTAAATTGGAATTTATCTAGGATTTAGGGTTTAGAGCTTAGAGTTTTACCCAATTGGCTCTCTGTACGGATCCTGGCCAGGTTTGTAGCTTGATTGGGGTACACTGACACTCGCCTTACGCTCCTCTAACGGCTTAACTGGTTGTGGGGTTGGAGTTGGGGTCTGAGTTGGGGTGGCGGTCAGCGCCTCGGCTTGTGGCTTAACATCATGAACCACCTCCCCCACTTCGATCATAGGTAAGTCGCTGTCGTTGTGCGTTGTGGACTTCATTCCACCTACCTCATTTTGCCCAACGTTTTGCACCTTACCAAGCTCTGGATATTTGCTGAAAATCTTTTCAATCAACTCTGCCTTGAGTGGGCTCAATTCAGCAATAGTTTTGCCACTAATTTTGGATATATCGGCAATGGCGTCATCGAGAGTTTGGAGTCCAACCATGGCATAAAGGATTTGGCTATCAGCCTTGTCAGCCACATCTTCAGTAAAGTTTTGTTTGGTCAGTATTGCATCAGTGGTCTCCATCGTTTCGCTATCGGAGATGAAATATTGCACCTCCTCAGGAAGTTTTTTGTAAGCCAACCTTCTTTGTGTGGTATTGAACAGCATTTTAGTTAAAATCTACCATCCCCCCATCGTCCTTTTTAAGCCATTCTTTTGTTTTTTCGTTCCCATATTTTTCTAGTGCCGTTCTGAGGCTTTGGATATCTTCTGGTGTCATATCTCCCGACATATTTTTCAACATTTTTGGAGTGTATACAGGTAAGATTTTTGGATCCATAGCAACTTTAATAAAGTTGGGGTCTCGTGTTGGGTTTAATTTTCTACCATCTACTGCCATATAAGATGCCATGGTTTTCGCATCGAGTTTTCTATATAAAGCTTGAGCTCGCGATTTATCAAGGTAATTAATAGCATCAATCAACGGTTTTCTTCTTGCGGTTCTAATTTCGTCTTTTTGTGTATTTGTGAATCTATTACTCTTGATTACACCATCAAACTGAGGCTGTTTCATCTGCCCAACAAAACTTGGATCACTTAGGAGAGAGTCGTCTATATCGGCAAGCATCTCAATCTCAGCGTCTGTGAGCCCTTTGATATTTTTCTTGACAGAATCAGCCCCTTTGCCACCGTTGGCCGTGTCCATGGCTTTAATAATTGCATCAAATCTAGATGATTTGAGTTGAGCCTTTTCCTCCTCTGAGAATTTATCGCTCTTAGTGAGAGCCTCTAATTGCTTGGCGCTAAGAGCGTTGGCAAAGTCAACTCGCTCAAGGAGCTCCCTATTTGATTCAACAATTGCTTCCACTTCCTTGTCACTAGCTTTCTTGAGAGCTTCTTCGAAGCCTGTTTGATTATTTTGTGTTTGGCTAGCAGTCATAACGCCCTGCTCCAAATTATTGAGTCTGGCCATATTTTGCATAGCAGTGCCCTTGCTACCACGGAGCTTGATAGCAGCCTCTCTATCTGCCCCAGAGCCAGGGATAAATCCGTTAGATTCAGACATGGAGTTGATGAACTCTTGCTGTCTTGCAAGAGATTCTCTATCGGCCTGGGCTTTGAGTTGGGCTTGTACTTGTCTGCGGGCTGCTTCAATTTTTTGGGTGGAGTTAAATGCTGGGTCTTTCCTCCAATTGGCTCCGTATCGATTGTTCATCTCAGCTTCAATCTCTGCATGAGTGACCTCACTCTTCATATTCTCAGCTCTCTCCTCCCTTTCCTTAATGGCCTTAGCTCTAGCATCGGCGAAGCCCAAACCAGCTCGGCCAGCCCCCACTTGCCCAAGGGCACCACCTAAGACGCCATTACCTCGCACATCGAAGCTGGCATTAGCCGTCTTGCGACTAGAGGCTAAGGCCAGTCTAGCAGCCATACCACCAATTCCACCCCTAGCCTCAGCATCTTTAAGTGACTTGCTATCTGCAATTCTGTCACCAAGTCTACCAATAGTAGTTCGGCCAAGTCTCCCAGCCATGCCAAATGTAGCCCCACCCGCTTTGCCCATAGCCCAACTGGTGAGCTTGTTTAATCCCCCGCCAGCTCTATCTGCCTGATCTTTAGCGACAATCAAAGCGGTGATCATTAAGATGATCACAATGGCGAAGTTTATGAATACTGAACCGGCATCAGCACTAATGCTAGCTGACCCGCCTGCTCCAGCTTCTGCTCCAGCCTTGGCGACTGAAGAGTAATTTATTGTTGAAGAGTCTATCCCGAGAGCAGGCAAGGCTCCATCTAAAATTTTTAAAGCAACCCATGTCATGAGGAAGTAGATTGGAGCGAAGAAGGTTTGGCCAAACAAAGCATTCTTCCACTGGTCGCCCCACTTTTTAACCGTGCCACCTATGTTGCCTGGGAAGATGTTCGAGAGGAAGAAGATTGGCGAGAAGATGAGCACCAAGAGTAGGACAATGTATCTAATGATAAGGAGCAAGGCCACTGCAGCAAATGAAAATGCGGCAATAATCAGCATGATTGTGCCCATGAAGCCAATAGTTAAGATGCCACCGGATGTGATGCTGCCTCGGAGGGCATATAAATCTTGAAGATGGAGCTTGTTTACAAATGCTCCAGAGAGACCAAAGTTTGTCGTTGAGGCGCCAGCTCCCACGATCCCTTCATAGAATGTTAGGGCTAGTAGATTGCCAGCATCAATCACTAAGCGGGTGAAGAAGAGGCTGAAGTTCATCAAGACGGCGGCTATAACAATGTTCACAATTAATCGTTTGTAGTCACCACCCTTACCAACAATGGTCATGATGCCGGCGTAGAGGAGGACGAAGATGAACGAGATATTGGCCAAGTCCCTAATAACCTTCCAGGTTTGGAGTATAGATTCTAAACCGCTGTATCTGGTGTTGGCGTCTACAATGGTGAATTTCACTGCCATGTTTAGCATGGCACCGGTTATGCCTGTGAGGAGAGCGGCTACAGACATTATTGATTGCATTACATAAGATAATGCCCATTTAAACAGACTTTCAAAAACTCCTCCCTGGTCGCTTACATCATAAGTTGTTCCTGGCCCACGCCATATTAATCCAGCACCTTCACAGGCGGTTTTATTTTCATATTGAACTTGGGGCCTAGCATCCCTGTCCACACAATAATTGGAAGCATACGCCTTGTTGGGCGCGGTTAAGCTGAAGAAAAGCGCCAATATAAACACAGGGCTAATTAGCAGGTTGTTTATTAGCTTTGATTTTGCTGAGAGTTTTTTAAGCATGGTTATATACCCCCGTCATCTGGTGGGGTTGGGATCACTGGGTCACAGATTGGGTAGTTCCACCTTACAGACATAATTTGGCTTCTTTCATTTCTACCTACCCCAGCGCCATTTCTTACTGGTGTAGTGACGGCAAATCCGTATGTTTGCCCTCTTATTACTGAGAAGTTTCCAAGAACACCCTTAAGTATCCCATCACCTCTAATTAAGTATTCTGGGCTGACAATAGTTTGGGTTGGTAGCACAAGGTTCTCGAATATTGAAGCGTGCCAAGCGCCATTTCTCCAAGCAATGATCCATGCGTGTCCAACCAAAGTTCCATCTGGGGTTCCAACTTTAGGCCAAGCTGGGGCATTACCAAAGGCTTTATCATATTCAATTCTAAGATAAAGTGGGTTGGTAGTTGTTGACACTACATTGTATAGGTTGGCAGTTTCCTTCCAATTTTTTACACCCGGTGCTTCATCCCAAATAATGCCGGCTGGGTCTATGTTTTCACCAGGTTGCAAATTTGGAGTTCCTACATGATTGCCAACCGTGCTTGTGGCTTGGGCTATATCACAAATTGCCCTGAAGTTTGTAAGGTGTGGCAAGGTGTATGGTGTGGTGGGCCATCCATTGCCAGGTTCTGACCCAGGGTCTGTATTGAAGCATGATGGGCCATTCCACCTAATGGTGACTATATTGGTGCGCTCATTGACTGGCCCGCTGTTACCATTTCTAGCGATAGTGCTTATTGCAAAACCATAAACTTCACCAAGCCTTGGGGCGAAGTTCCCCAACTCTCCCCTTAGCGTTCCATCTGCTCCAAGTAGGTTATCTAAGCCCTTTTTCGTTTGGCCAGGCCCCATCCATTCAAATGTCGAGGCGTGCCAGGCCCCATTCCTCCAGACGATAATCCAAGCATTACCGACAGCTGGTTTACACTCCCCACTTCCACTCCTGCCACCGGTTGGTGTACAGCCAAGGAAGTCGAAGTAGACCTTAGGCCAAACATTAGCCTTGTCGTACTCTAAAGTGATACTGTCTCGGCTCACTGAGTAACCACTGATACTGCTAGTTATAGGCCAATTTTTTACACCAGGATTTTCATCCCAAATAACAGAAGCCTCATCAATCGTTTCTGGTGCTCCAGGATCATTGCCGGCATTGCCCGGTTTGCACATGGCACCGTCTCCTCCACCAGATGAGGTAACACATGGAGGATAATCTCCACCGTTGACTCCACCAAAGAAACAAATATCAATATCGCCGTCACCATTGGTGTCTGCGCCGTCTGGTATTTCGTCTCCGTCAATATCTATATTAGTATAGCTACCAATTGGGGCTCTGGTTGTAGAGCCTGGGTCAATTCTAGCTTTAGACAATCCACCACGACTATTGAAGACAGTTTTTTGTAACAACTGGGCCATGAGGGCACCAATAATTTCGTTAAATGAATCAGCCAATTCAAGCTGTCTTACACCGGTCCCCAATACATTCGAGAGTTGGTCTTCGATAACTGAGCCAGGGGTGGAGATGGTTGGCTTTCTGGATTTACCATCCTTAACACAAACCTTCTCTGTTCCTTCTAGGTACCACTCTTGTTCCCCATCAGCACATGATTCCCAAGACATAAAGCCTTTACCCCAATCTAGTTGGCTTTTCTTTTGGCCAAGAGCATTGGCAATTCTAGAGTCTAAAGAAGCTTTTGCCTCCAAGTAGGCTCCATAGGGGTTATTGGTTGGATTTTGAGTCATAGTAAACCAGGCATCCCAACCACCTTTGCTGAAGTCTTGATAGAAGTCTTCAATATTGCCCACAAC
>CAYLKX010000005.1:0-15923 GCA_964384735.1 uncultured Candidatus Saccharibacteria bacterium | reverse complement strand
TTCTTTTAAAGAGTGAGGAGTTGGCGAGCGTGTGGGACTCTTTGCGAGCCAAGTTCTGGAAGAGTCGAGTGATTGCCACCGACCCTGAAATAGTTTAGAGTTCCAATCTACCAACGGCCTATGGACCACATTAGAAACTTCTCAATCATTGCTCATATTGACCACGGCAAGTCTACTTTGGCGGATAGGCTTCTTGAGGCTACTCACACTATCGACAAGCGCCTGATGCGTGACCAGGTTCTAGACTCTATGGAGCTAGAGCGTGAGCGCGGGATCACTATCAAGATGCAACCAGTGCGTATGCTCTACAAGCTTAATGGTGTTGATTATGAATTAAATTTGATCGACACTCCTGGGCACATCGACTTTTCTTACGAAGTTTCGCGTGCTTTGAGAGCTGTTGAGGGCTCCATTTTGCTCGTTGATGCCACTCAGGGTGTGCAAGCTCAAACTCTTACCACTCTTGGGATGGCTCAGAGTGCTGGGTTGAAGATTATTCCAGTCGTTTCCAAAATTGATTCACCTTTAGCGAGAGTGGAGGAGGTTTGTGAGGAGATCGAGAAGCTCCTCAATGTTTCTAAAGAGGAGATCCTCAAGGTCTCTGGCCGAACGGGTGAGGGTGTAGAAGAGCTTTTGGCCGAGGTGGTGAAGCGCATCCCACCCCCTCAAGTGGTGGGTGACAAAACTTTTAAATCACTCATTTTTGATTTCAAATATTCGAGCCACAAGGGAGTGATTGTGTTTATACGCGTATTCTCTGGTGAGGTGAAGAAGGGAGATAGGCTCCGCTTTAAGGTGGCAGGGCGCGACTTCCAGTCACTTGAGGTGGGTGTCTTTACTCCAGATGAAAAGTCGACCGAGAGCCTTAAGGCCGGCTCGATTGGTTATGTGGTGACGGGTATCCAGGAGCCTGGTATTGCTTCGGTGGGTGACACGGTTGGATCTGATATTAGTGATGAGCCTGCTCTCCCTGGGTATGAATCTCCTAAGCCGGTCGTTTGGGCCTCTGTTTATCCAGAGAATCAGGATCACTTCAACCCCCTTAGGCAGGCTCTTGGTCGCTTACGCCTCTCTGACTCCGCCTTCTCCTTTGAAGAGGAGTCTTCAGGAGTTTTGGGTCGAGGCTTCCGTTGTGGGTTCCTTGGGATGCTTCACCTAGAGATTATTACTGAGCGTTTGCGACGTGAGTTTAACCTACCCCTCGTTATCACCCTCCCTTCGATCACTTATAGAGTGAAGATGCGCGGAGGCGAGACTAAGATGATTTATACGCCATCCTTCTTCCCTGAAGATCATGCTGTGGAAGAGGTGTGGGAGCCCTGGATTAGTGCCACGATCATTATCCCCCCTGAGTATATGAGCGCTCTTCTTCAATTGCTTTACGAATTTGAGGCTGAGGTCGGCCTGACTGAGAACTTCGGTGAAAATAGGACCTCGATCAAATTTGAAATGCCTTTAAGAGAGTTAATGAGGGGCTTCTTCGACCGTTTGAAGGCTTCTACCTCAGGCTTTGGCTCTATTTCATACCACTTATCTGGTGAACGCTCTGCCGATGTAACTCGTTTAGATATTTTAGTGGCGGATGAGCCAGTTTTGGCCTTTGCCAAAGTGATCTCCCGCCGTCAGGTGGAGGAGGAGGCCCAACGCGCAGTGGATAAGCTCTCTCAGATCCTTCCACGTCAAATGTTTACTCTCAAGATCCAAGCTAGAGCTTTGGGCCGGATTATTGCCTCCCAAACTCTCTCAGGGATGAGGAAGGATGTGACACAGCATATGTATGGAGGCGACATTACCCGTAAGATGAAGTTGAGGGAGAAGCAGAAGAAGGGTAAGAAGAAGATGAAAGAGCGGGGTAAGGTCTCGATCCCGCAAGACGTCTTCCTAAAGATGCTCAAACGCGATTAGCGGAGAGGGAAGTAGAGGAGGATCATCCCAAGAGCCACAGCGACTACTAGGACTTTCCAAATAATTTGCACTTTGTTCTTGTGCTTTCGGTCGAAAATCATAAGTCTATGATACCATAATGGCCATGCAGAGCTTCAAAGGTAAGCAGAAGGTTCGCTCGGTCATCTATTCACCATGGTTTTTACTCCTCCTACTCATTGTGGCTGTTTTCTTGGTGAAGGGGGCTTACTCCATGCTTAGTAAGGAATGGCGAAGCGGGCAGGTCTTAGACGCTTTGGAGGAGAAAAATGCCAAATTGCGTGAGAGAGAGGCTGAGCTTAGGGGTAGCATTGAGGCCTTGGGTACGGAGGCTGGTTTGGTCCAAGAGATCAGGGCCAAATTTAATGCGACTAGGGAGGGGGAGCACCTAGCCGTTTTAGTAGAGGGAGCTCTGGCCCAAGTTGAGGGTGAGGAGGTGGTAAATGGTCATTGGTATCAGAAACTTTGGTCTGCTATAATGCGTTTAATTCAATAATCAATATAAATTTTATGAAAAAGGTTGAAATTTACTCTACTCCTACATGCCACTTCTGCCATATGGCTAAGGATTTCTTTAAAGCGAACAACGTTGAATATACCGACTACAATGTGGGTGCTGATACCGCTAAGAGGCAAGAGATGATGGAGATTACTGGCCAACTCGGAGTGCCGGTTATTGTGATTGGTGAGAAGGATGTGGTTATCGGCTTCGACCAAAACCAGATTTCTAAACTCTTGGGGATTGCTTAAATTTTTGGTGTCGAGAGGCGGGTTCGAACCGCCGACCCTTCGCTCTTTTCACCCCGCCTGATACTAGGCGGGGCAGGGGCGAATGCTCCATCTAAGTATCTTGTTTTCTAGATATTTGAGCCAGCTTCGATTTGTAATCCACTCCCTTTTTCTTTAACCAAATTTCGTGCTTTCTAGCCAAATTTCTATCAGGATATTCTTTCTTGTATATAAGAGAATAAGGCCTCTTTTTTGAAATAGATTTTGTTTTACCGCTATTGTGTTCAACTAATCTTTTTTCTGGGTCTTCTGATATGCCAACATAGAAACTTTTATCAGTTCTGCTTTGTATTAAATAAACAAAACAGTTCATTTGGTGTCGAGAGGCGGGTTCGAACCGCCGACCCTTCGCTCTTCAGGCGAATGCTCTACCAACTGAGCTATCTCGACATATTTTATTTTTATTGGCACTAATGCTCTACTTCACCCCGCCTGAGCTAGGCGGGGCAAGCTGAGCTACCTGGACAATGTGTCTAACAAGCCTTTAGCCTGATCGTAACTAGCTATACCCTGGTTAATGTATGGTTCTAGGAAGTAGTAACCAAGGACTAATGGGGCAATTACGATAAGGAGCTTTATGAACCCATAGAGAGCCGCTCTCCTGGCCCTAGCATTGATCTTTCTGAGGATTTCGTTGTTCTCCTCAGCTAGCTTGTAGGTCCTTTCTAAGAGCTTTCTTTCCTCAGGGTTCATAGGGCGAAATTATACAGAATTTGTGGTATATTTTCAACGCGCTCTTGTAGTTAAATGGATATAACAATTCCGTCCTAAGGAATAATTCCAGGTTCGATTCCTGGCGAGAGCACAGGATTATGCGTGGCCACACGAGCGAAGTTTAGATTAACCCTTAACCTTGAGTTTGGTTTGGCGGTGCTTATCGAGCTTTGGTAGACGGAGGACGAGGAGACCGTGTTTTTCAGTGGCTTCAGCATCATCAACACTGATCTCTTCAGGCAAGGCAATCTCACGGACGAAGGAGCCCCAGAATAGTTCTTGGTGAATATAGTCTTCTTCCGACACAGTACGGTCCTCAGAGCGAGTCCCACGGATCACCACGTAGTCGCGGGTGATAGAAACATCCAAATCTTCTGGCTTCACGCCAGGGACCATGGTTTTAATAACAATTTCCGAAGGAGTGTTGTAGACATCGATCGAAAGTTGAGCTTCTTCCTCAACTTCATCAATCATGCGCTCCTCCTTCTTGCCAAGCTTTTTCTTGCTTGGGAGTTCGACACCAGCTTCCTCCTCCTCATCTAGGCGGACGGCACCGGTTAATCTTTCAAAGAAACTTCTTTTACTCATAACTGGTAATTATTGTAACACTAGTTGGCTAGGGCGCAATTCACAGCCTAGCCATTGGAGGCCTTTTGACCCTTTTAACCATCTCAAATACCAAAAGGAGTGCGGCTACACCCACCCAAGTTCCAATAAAGGCGAAGCCAAGTCCTGCATCACCAAATTCCATAATGCTCCAATTGAAGAGGCTGTGCGCCAAGATCGAGAAGGTGGCTCCAAATATGGCGAAAATTGTTTTGACCCACCTTGGTTTGTAAAAGGTGAAGGCAAGGAAGGCGCCAATAGTGCCTGAGGCCACAATGTGGAGGAGGCTCGCGCCAATAAAGCGGGTGTTACCAGTAATTATTGTGGAGATCAAATCACCTTTATATATAGAGCTGAGGACGAAGAGAGTGTTTTCCATCGCCACAAAGCCGAGGGCCGCAGTGATCATGTAGATCAAGGGGTCGATAGGCTCGTTGTCTTCAGGCGAGCGGAGCCCGCCGAAGTAGCCCGCGCAAAGTTTTAACACCTCTTCGAGCATGGCCCAGATGATGATTTGAGTGATAAATAGTTCGGGGAATATTTTTAGCACCTCCTTCTGCATCGGGATAGCAATGAGTGTGGCGAGCATGCCGAGGAGGAAGGTGCGGGCAATTAATCCTTTAGGCTCTGGACTTCGCCTATCTTCACGCAACCAATACCAGAGCCAGACAAGCGCTGGGAGGACACCAGCAAGCGAAGCGTAGACTAGTTCGTTGGCCATTTTTCGATCATTAGCAAGTTATTAGGATGGAGCTCCTGCCAAATCTCTTCAGTGACGAAAGGCATAAATGGGTGGAGGAGTTTCAAACATTCTTGCAGTAAGTAGTGAGTAGTAGGTAGTAGGGACGGGTCTTTTTTGCTTTGTTCCAAAATTTCGTCAGCTAAGCGGTGCCAGATGTAGTGGTAGATTTTCTCTCCAGCGATGTGGAAGCGGTAGTTCTCCATATCATTAGTGACGTCTGTAGCTAGTTCGGCAAACTCTAAGCGAAGAGATTCTGACAGCTTCACCCTCTCTTCGGGGGCTCCGACGCTGTTCGGAATCTCTTCGCTTTTCGTTAAAACATATCTGGTGATATTCCAAACCTTGTTAGCAAAGTTTTTGTAACCTTTTACCTTATCTTCACGGAGAGCCAGGTCTGTCCCCGGAGCATTGCCCACAATCAAAGCCATGCGGAGGGCATCGGTGCCGTACTTTTCAGTCAGGGTGAGAGGATTCACCACGTTGCCTTTAGATTTACTCATCTTTTTACCCTGCGCGTCATTGACGAGACCGTGGAGGTAGACGGTGTGGAATGGAGATTTGCCACTCAAGTAGAGGCCGAAGATTACCATGCGGGGCACCCATTTGAAGATGAGATCGTGCCCAGTTTCCATGACATCGGTTGGGTAGTATTGGCTGAAGCTCGACTCATCTGGATAACCAGTTACAAATAGAGGCCATTGCCCACTAGAGAACCAAGTGTCGAAGGTGTCTGGATCCTGGGTCCAGCCTTCGCCAGGAGATTCAATGCTGGCTTTAACTTCACCATCTTTAAACCAGGCTGGGATGGGGATGCCCCAGACGATTTGGCGAGAGATGTTCCAATCAATGGTGTTACTCATCCAGTAACGGAAGATCTTCTCATAGTTATCAGGGATAAATTTAAGCTTACCCTGGTCAACCGCCTCCAAAGCCATTTGGGCTAAAGGAGCCATTTTTACAAACCACTGGTCCTTGATCTGAGGTTCAATGATAGTTGAGCACTTGTAACAGCGCTTTACCACATTTTTGTAGCTTTCATCGACGCGAGTGAGGAGACCTTTCTCCTTCAACTTCTCCACAATCTTAGGGCGAGCGTCTTTGATATTCATTCCGGCAAATTCGCCAGCAATTGGGAGGAGCTTGCCTCGCCAATCGATGATTTGCTCAACCTCGAGGTTGTACTTTTGGGCTAGCTCAAAGTCTACTTGAGAGTGCCAAGGGGTGATCGTCATTACTCCTGAGCCGAAGTTCATGTCGGCCACCTCATCTTTAATCACTGTGGCTTTGATTGGCCCATTGATCCACTCCACCTCGAAGGTGTCTCCATGTTTGTACTGACTGTAGCGAGCATCGTCTGGGTGCATGACCACATACTTGTCGGCGAACTTTGTTTCCGGTCTGACCGTGCCGATTTCAAATGGGCCGTACTTGAAGTAGTAGAAGGGAGTTGTTTCCTCAGATGATTCAGTTTCCACCTCAGACAGAGAGGTTTGATGTTTAGAACACCAGTTGATGGCGCGTTTACCACGATAGACTAAGTTGTCATTAAACATTTTTACAAATGTTTCTTGGGTCTTCTTCACCACATCTGGGTCGAGAGTAAACTTCTCACGTTCCCAATCGCAGGAGGCACCCATGGAGCGAACCTGCTTCTCCATGTTTGCTTTGTTGGTTAAGGTGAAATCGTAAATTTCTTTATACAAATCTTTTGGATCCATGCCGAAGCGAGAGCGACCCTCCTTCTCCAATTTCTTTTCATATACTACTTGAGTTTCGAAACCGGCATGATCCGCACCAGGGATCCAGAGAGCTTTGTAGCCCTGCATCCTTTTGAAGCGAGTCATGATGTCTTCAACAGTGATGAAGAGCGAGTGCCCGGCGTGGAGGTCGCCGTTGGCATTTGGTGGGGGCATCACAATAGTGAAAGGACCTTTGTTATTTTGAGGAGGTAAATTGTCGGGGTTGAAGTAGCCACTCTGCTCCCAGAGTTGGTAAATGCGGGGCTCTGTCTCCTGTGGGTTGTAAGGTTTGAGGAACTTATCGTTCATTGGGCCATTTTAACACAAGAGCTCTCCTAGGGGGAGGAGAGGGGAGTAAAGGACAAATTATTCATAATTAGTGTCCTTTAGGTTAAAAAGACTTATCTTCGGCTCGACTGTGGCTCTAGTGAGCCGTAGGGATTTTCCTTTACCTTTACGAACGGTTATTTATTAGGTAAAGGACAAATTACTATAATATGTTGCAAAATAAGGCTATTTTGGAACGTTAAAATCATTGACATATTTGCTCAAACCTTGTAATTTGACAGGGATGCTAAAAGTGTTTCGAAACCATAAATACTCTCGCTTAGGCGCCACTTATCTCATGGTGGCGGTCTTCTTGTCTGGGGTTCCTACCTCAGTTTTTGCCTCTGTAACAGCCGATATCAAGGCTAATGGTTCCGATGGGACTATTACGATCAATGATGGCGACGAATATTCATACAGCTGGTCATCTTCAGACGCTACTGCCTGTACTCTTACCTCACCATCTGGTGACTCAGGCATTTCTACCTCCGGCAATGGTGGCCCAATTCCATCTGGCCACCCTTGGTATCCAAGCGTTGGTAGCCCAGTTACTCTCACCCTAAATTGTACCGACGGTGTTGATAACACTACTGACTCCGTGGTGATCCAAATTGCTACCCCCGCACCTGCCCCAGCTCCTGCACCTGCACCAGCAATTTCCGTAGACATCCAAGCCAATGGCTCCAATGGTCCGGTAACCATTAACTCAGGTGATGATTGGAGTTACTCTTGGACCTCAAGCAACGCCACCGCTTGTACCCTCACCTCACCATCTGGTGACTCAGGTATTTCTACCTCTGGCAACGGTGGCCCTATCCCATCTGGCCACCCTTGGTATCCAAGCCTCGGCTCTCCAACTACTTTAACTTTGAATTGTACTGACGGTGTAAACAATTCCACCGATTCAGTCGTTGTCCAACTTGCTTCAGGCGGAGGTGGCGGTGGGGGCTCTCCAGCTGTTACTGTCGATATTCAAGCCAATGGCTCCAATGGTCCAGTAACTATCACATCTGGCAGTGCTTGGAATTATTCTTGGACTTCCACCAACGCCACCGCCTGTACTCTCACCTCACCATCTGGAGATTCTGGCATCTCCACTTCAGGTAATGGTGGCCCAATTCCATCTGGCCACCCTTGGTATCCAAGCCTCACCGCTTCAACTACTCTTACTATCAACTGTACCAATGGCACCAACAGCGCCACTGACTCTGTTGTAGTTGGTATTGCCCCAGCTCCAGTTACTCCTCCAACTCCTCCAGGCGGTGGCGGTGGCGGAGGTGGCGGTGGTGGGGGTGGAGGCGGTGGTGGTTCTTCATCATCATCCAGCTCATCAAGTGGCGGTAGCCAGGTTGTGTCTGTGCCGGTGACTTCGTATTGTCCATATCTTACCGATTACCTCAGAATCGATTTCAATAACAGTGTAGAGCAAGTTATTCGCCTCCAATCCTTCCTCAAATATTTCGAGGGTTATGACTATGTCACGGTTAATGGCGTCTTCGACCAAGCTACTCTCTCAGCAGTTGATGCTTTCCAAGCTAAGTATGGTGATGATGTGCTCAAGCCATGGGGTATTAACGCTCCTACTGGTTATGTTTACAAGACCACCTTGGGTAAGATCAACCAGATCCTCTGTGGTACCGCTATCCCACATGTTGAGCCTGCTCCAGCTGGCACCGACACCAACACTCTTGGTGTAATCTTGCCTGAAGTTGGCACCACCACTCCGCTTATCGGACAAATTGATGTCCCTGATAACGGACAAAACTTCATTTATAACCTAGGCTTAGCCTTCCTGGGCCTCTTCCATATACCTGAGGGGATAAAACAATGTCTGACACCGAATATCCTGATCTTGGTATTGGTTGTCCTATACACCATTGGCACTACTATTGAGAGTTTGATGTATAAAGATGTCCTTGAAAATGTCCGTAAGAGACTATATGTCCGTTGGGGCACTGTGGCCCTCGGTCTCCTTATCTATGCTGTCTGGGCCTACTTCCTAAATTGGTTTATCCTCACCCTCCTTACTTTGGTGGTGGCTGGGCTCCTTTACACCTTCTTTATCCACAAGATTAGAAAGACAAATTCCCAATTGCCTTTAGTGATTCCTCCTTCTGAGCCAAAGTCTTAGGATCCAAGCTCACCTTCACATAGCCAGCTAGACCGATCATGAGAGCGTTGTCGGTGGCAAGCTCGCGACTTGGCATCTTGAGTTCCAAGCCTTCAAATTCGTTCACCAGTTCAGCAAACCTTTTATGCAAATAAGTGTTGGAGGCTACACCACCAGCAATGATCAGGGTGCGAGGTAGAGTGTCGCGACTCTCAATAGCTTTGCGACACTTCTCCACCAAGACATCCATTACTGCTTCCTCAAACTCAAGAGCCATCTCTTGTTTGAAGCGCTCTGTCACATCTTCGATCGAGCGAGTTTTGTAGAGCACCGCTGTCTTAAGTCCGGAGAAGGAGAAGTTGAGGTCATGTGAGTTGATCATTGGCCTAGGGAGCTTAAACTCAGGCACAACACCTTGGGCTCGGGCGCTCTCAGCTAGTTTAGAAATTTCTGGCCCACCAGGGTAGGGGAGGCCGAGCATTCGAGCCGTTTTGTCGAAGGCTTCACCCACAGCGTCGTCGAGAGTGTGGCCAAGGAGTTTGTATTGGCCGAAGCCCTCTATCTCCACAATCTCAGTGTGCCCACCAGAGACGAGGAGAGCCATAGCAGGGAAGTTTAATTTAGGATTTAGAGTTTCTGGCTTAGAGTTTGGCTCAGCGCTCATAAGCACTGAGTAAATGTGCCCCTCCATGTGGTTGATGCCGACAACAGGCTTGCCCCACTCCTTGCCAAGCTTCTCGGCGAAGGTGATCCCGGTCCAAAGGGCTGGTTCGAGGCCTGGGCCATTGGTCACGGCGATGCAGTCTAGGTCGCCAGCTTCTAGCTTGTAGCTTCTAGCTTGAGTGAGGACTTGCTCGAGGAGGAGGGGGAGATTCTTTTCGTGTTCACGTTTGGCGAGCATTGGGTAAACTCCACCGTATTGTTCATGCAGTTTGGCCTGAGAGTAGAGAGCATTGCCAAGCACCTTCACCTCAGGCTTTTCCAATGGGCCAGAGATATCTAGGTAGGCAATAGCCGTTTCGTCACAACTTGTTTCAATGCTTAAAATCTTCATGTGGCAGATATTAGCAGAAAGATTATAAAAAATCGCACTTCTCGCCCCGTTCCGAGCTTCGCTCTGGTGCGGGGTCGTCGCAACTCGTTTCTATCGAGAGTATTTTCATAAACAGATATTAGCAGAATTGGAGCCATGATAGCTACTTAATTATTAAAAAAGAAAGAGGCCCCGCGCCTGTGGCGCGGGGCCTCGGGGGCCCATCTTACTCATTCTCGATTCTGACGACCTGTGAGGTGAGTAAGCAATGAATCATCTGGTTGGCAGGCTTGAGGTACATCGCTCGCCCAACCACCAGAGAGCCATTGAGGATCTTGGTCCCACTGGCTGTGGCCTTGCCAGGAGCCCAGAGTTCGAGGGTGATGACCTTTTCCTCGCACTCCTTACGCATCGTCCTTTGCCCATTCTCATCCACTGCACCGAGGTGGTAGATGTGGTACTGGGTGGTGACTTTGAGCGCCTTGCTCTGATCCACCGGAGTCTCCACTGGAGTGCCCGCCGTCTGGCTCTGTGAGTCCATCATAATAGGAACTGCCTCCGCTAGGCATATTGCTCCGAAATTCCGCACGAGTCAAATAGGTTTATTTTGGCGGAAGAGGAGAGATTCGAACTCTCGAGGCCCTTTCGAGCCTGCCGGTTTTCGAAACCGGTGCTTTCGACCACTCAGCCACTCTTCCGTATACTCGCTTCGCTCAAACGTAAGCCGCCTTTGGCGGTAGGTGGCCTCGTGGTCCGGATTAATCCGGTTCGGAGCAGAGCAGTCTGCTCCTCACCCAGCTCAGCCACTCTTCCGAAATTCAAGTTCAAACTATAGCATTTTAGCTTAAAAATGGTACTATTTGACCCAGCTAGGCTCTCCCAAGGGCCTTCGCCAAGGCCCTATCGTCTAGCCTGGTTAGGACACGAGCTTTTCAAGCTTGTAACCCGGGTTCAAATCCCGGTAGGGTCACACGACCAAAAATAGCTGAGTTCATCTCGTCTATTTTTGCGTCAGCGGGATTCCCCGTTGGGGAAATTTGAAGCGCGGAGGCACGAAGGTGCCGAGCGGGGGTAGCGGAAAATTTCAGTAGAAATTTATCCGTGACCAAATCCCGGTAGGGTCACAAAAATGGAAGAAGTAGTATACATTCTTATAAATGAGGCAATGCCAGGTTATGTGAAGATTGGCAGAACCTCTGATTTAAAAACAAGGATTAAGGACCTTAGTCGCACTTCTGTACCAGTGCCGTTTATATGCTTTGCGGCTAGGAAGGTTAAAGATTCTAGAGAGGTAGAAAGCAAACTTCATGCTGCTTATGCAAAAGATCGTGTCGACAGTGGTGCTGGGAGAGAGTTTTTTAAAGTCCCTCCAGAACAGGTTGCAGCTGCGCTCTATTTAAGTCCTGGTGAAGATGTTACTCCAAAAGAGGATTTAGCCATGACAGCTCAAGAGAAAGTTGCGCTTGAGGAAGTCAGAAATAGGCGCCCTCGTTTTCAATTTTCATTTGTTAAGATCAAGCCAGGAACAGTATTAAGTTTTTATTCTGATGAGTCTGTTACTTGTGTCGTTAAAGATGATAAACATGTCGAATTTGAGGGTGAATCAATGACCACCACAGATGCTGCATTTAAGGTTTTAGAAAGGAAGGGAATACACTGGAAAGCCGTTTCTGGTCCAGGTTGCTGGGTCTATGAAGGAGAGACTTTACACGAGAGGAGGGTAAGGATGGAGGGTTGACGCTTGACAACTGAAATCCTCATCTGATACCATGGTCGTATGAAGGAAAATGAATACATTTCAACAGCAGATTTGGCTCGTATTTTAGGAGTTACAAGGCAGGCAATTCAAAAAAGACTTAAGGGTTTTGAAGGTTTAACTACTAAAGAAGTTGGTACTGGTTTTATGTATCTTGTCGGGACTCTTCCTCAGGATATTAAAGATCAAGTAAAAAATGCTCAACAAGTTGCAAAAGAAAAAGTAATTTCAAAAAAAGTAAAAGATAATCATCATGATTTAGTGATTGAAAAAGAGCTTTGGGCCGCAGCTGATAAACTTCGCGGAAATATTGATGTCTCAGAATATAAAAACATTGTTCTGGGGCTTTTATTTTTGAAATATATTTCAGACTCATTTTATAAAAGACGTGAGGAACTTGAAAAACTAACTCGTGATCCCAAAAATGAAGATTTTTATGTTAAAGACGATAAAGCCAGGGCTCAAATTCTAGAGACAAAAGATTTTTACAAAGCTGAGGGTGTATTTTATGTTCCTGAAAAATCTCGTTGGGAATATTTGCAGACCAAAACAATGCAGTCAGATATTGGCCAAGTGCTTGATAAGGCCATGGAGCATATTGAAGACGACAATCGTGTTGAACTCGAAGGTGTACTTCCTAAAATATACATGAAGACAACCCTTGATCACTCTGTGCTGGGTGAACTAGTAAATATTTTCTCTCGTATTTCTTTTGACCATAATTTTGACAGAGAAAAAGATATTCTTGGACGTATCTATGAATATTTCCTGGGTCAGTTTGCTTCTTCGGAGGGTAAACGCGGAGGAGAATTCTTCACACCAAGATCTATTGTTAAGCTTTTGGTAGAAATACTTGAGCCTTATGAAAATGCTCGTGTATTGGACCCTGCATGTGGTAGTGGTGGCATGTTTGTATCAATGGGTGAATATTTACGTAATCACAAGAAAGACCCATCACGTCTATCTATTAGCGGGCAAGAGAGTAATCAAACTACTTTACGTTTAGCTAAGATGAACTTAGCAATTCGAGGTTTATCTGGAAAAATTGAGCTTGGGAATACTTACTACCAAGATAAATTTCCACATTTACAGGCAGATTTTGTTATTGCAAATCCTCCTTTTAATGCTGAGTGGGAACCCTCAAAGATTTCTGATAATGATCCACGTATTACTTTAGGGCTTCCACCAAGTGGAAATGCGAACTTTATGTGGGTGCAACATTTTGCTCATCACCTCGCACCAAATGGCATGGCAGGTTTCGTAATGCCAAACGGAGCATTGGCTGTCTCTGGCAAGGAAGGCGAGCTTCGCAAAAAACTAATCGAAGAGGATTTGGTAGATGTTATTATTTCTTGCCCATCAAAACTTTTCTACAACGTATCTCTCCCAGTATCTCTTTGGTTTATGTCAAAAAATAAAGGAGGAGACCGCTTCCGAAAGCGCAAAGGTGAGACACTATTTATCGATGCTAGAGAAACCTTTGAACAGATTTCTCGTAAGCAAGTCATATTTAATGATGAACAGATACAAAAGATTGCGAGTACAGTGCGAGCTTGGCGCGGAGAATCTGGCGCTGGAAAATATGAAGATATTTCAGGCTTCTGTAAATCTGCGGGTTTGGAAGAAATAAAGAAAAATGGATATATCCTTACTCCTGGTAGATACGTAGGTCTAGCTGATGTAGAAGATGATGGGGTTTCTTTCGAAGAAAAAATGGATAAGCTTTCGTCTGAACTTCGAAGTGCATTTGCGAAGGGCCGAGAGTTGGAGAAAGAGATTGAAAAGAATCTTAAGGAACTTGGATTTTAATATATGAGCAAATTATTGGAACAAATAAATCAGAACAAGAAGCAGATACGAATCGGTGAACTCTGTTCCCGTATTTTTAGTGGCGGAACTCCTACTACAACTAATTCGGATTTTTGGAACGGGGATATCCCATGGCTTTCATCAGGAGAGACGCGCAATGATTTCATTAATTTTACCGAAAAGACCATAACAAAAGAAGGGGTTGAAAATTCAAGCACTAAACTTGCTTTAAAAGATGATATTGTGATTGCAACCGCTGGCCAAGGGTTAACCCGAGGTCAGGTTTCTTATTTAAATATTGATACTTATATAAATCAATCACTTATTTCCTTGAGAGTAAATTCAGAGAAATTGGATTCTCGATACTTATATTACAATTTGAAATCTAGATATACAGAACTTCGTTCCCTTAGTGATGATACGAGTTCTCGGGGAAGCATAACTATTCCAATTCTTTCACGAATGGAGATTGATACTCATAATTTATCAACCCAAAAGAAAATTGCGGAGATTTTAAGTGCGTATGATGAAAAGATCGAAAACAATAAAAAGATAATTAAAAATCTTGAGGCCGTGACCCAAACTATTTTTAATGAATGGTTTGTAAATTTCCGATTCCCTGGACACGAGAAAGTAAAAATGGTTGAGAGTGAAATGGGGGAAATCCCAGAGGGGTGGGAGGTAAGGAGCGTTCTTGATGTTATAGAAAGAATTTCGGTTGGTAAAAAATTTGAAAATAAAACCGCGTCACCCACTGGCAAGGTCCCGATTCTTGATCAGGGGGCTTCTGGATTCATTGGCTATCATGATGAAGAGCCGGGCGTTGTCGCAAGCATAGATAATCCAGTTGTAGTTTTCACTAATCATACATGCTATTACCGCATCATTACGGAACCATTTTCATGTATTCAAAATGTCCTTCCTTATGTCGGCAAAAAAGAATATGACACATTCTTTATATATTTTTTGACAAAAGATAAAATCAAAATGTCTGAATACAAAGGTCACTGGCCAGAGTTTGAGCAACAAGTTTTTGTTATACCTACTATAGAAATGGCTAAGAAGTTTTCTGAAAAAGCAAAGGTGTTTATTCAGAATATTGTCGCATGTGAAAAAGAAAACATTTCTCTAAAGTCGCAGAGGGATCAGTTATTAAAAAAATTAATTTAAATTTATGGAAGAGATAATTATAAAATTTTTAAATGTATTACTAACTTGGCCAGTCACAGCCCTTGTGCTTGGCTCTGTATTCATATTTATTTTTAAAGCTGAAATTAAAACTTTATTGAAATCTAATAGAGTTAAGGTTGGTAATGTTGAATTTGAACAAAACTTGCAGTCAAAAGATAAAGAAGAAATTGAGGGTTCGTCGACAATGTCTCACCCAAAAAATGGCAGATATTTTTCTGATGAACAGATAACTCAATTGGGTCAAGCAATTAATAATCTTGAGAATGATTCGAGCCAGAAGCAAAACAAAATTAATGAACTTACAGCTTTAGCTGTTCAACTCAATGAACGTGCTGAAGCATTTGAATTTTTATACCTAAACACTATTTTAGTAATGAATTCGAAGATTGCCCTAAAGCACTGGTTCAAAGACGGTTCCACAAAAGATTATTTTATGAGTAGCTACCCGCTACCCGATTCAATAGTAGATAAAAATCAAGAACTATCGGCTATTTTCAATACTATTTTGGTAAATGGTTTGATTGAACAAGCTGGAGAGATATTTAGAGTAAGCGAAAAGGGTAAAAAGTTTCTGCAGAAAATCGGAATGTAATAATTTATGAACCCCTTAAACGAAAACAACTTAACGGAACAATCATTTATCGAATGGTTACAGGGTCAGGGGTATGAATATGTTTCTGGATCATCTATTGCTCCTGGGCAGCCTGGTGCTGAGCGCGAAAACTTCAGAGATGTTGTTTTGAAAAATAGACTCCTTGCTTCTGTGCGTAGATTCAACCCGCAACTTCCAGCCTTGCAAGCAGAGCAAGTGGTGGATGATATAGCTAATTATCATAACCCTGATCTTGTTCTGGGTAATAAGGAAATGTTTGGTTATATTACTGACGGTTACAAGAAGACTTGGCGAGAAGGCGGAGAAGAGAAGACTGAAGTTGTGAAGTTGATTGATTTCGTAAATATTGAAGCCAATGATTTCTTGGTTGTAAATCAATTTACGGTGCAAGGTACAGAAAATGTCTGTCGTCTTGATGGAATTATTTTTGTAAACGGTATTCCGCTTTCTGTATTTGAGCTCAAGAGCCCGGTTAGAGCGGGAGTTGATATTTATCAAGGATACAGAGATGTTGAATATTACAAAAAAGAGGTACCTAAGATTTTCTATTACAACCAAATAATTTGTTTTT
>CAYLKX010000004.1:20877-22560 GCA_964384735.1 uncultured Candidatus Saccharibacteria bacterium | reverse complement strand
CACGAAGCGGGGCATGCCTTGGTCGCTTCCATTTTGCCTTACGCTGATCCGGTGCATAAGATCACGATCATTTCCCGCGGGCATGCTCTTGGTTATGTTTTCAAATTGCCAATTGAGGAGAAGAAGATGCAAAGCAAGAAGGAGTTCCTCGACGATATTGCCGTCTCGCTTGGTGGTTACGTGGTGGAGAAGATGCTTTATGGTGATATCACCACTGGTCCAGCTAGTGACCTCCAAGTGGCTACTGCTACAGCGCGTGACATGGTGACGAGGTTTGGTATGAGCGACAAGATCGGCCCAATGGCCCTTGAGGGGATCGGAGGCAAACAATTTGGCGCTGGCGTAAGAGGCGAATATTCACAAGAGATTGGCGCTTCTATCGACAACGAGGTTGGCAAGATTATGTCTGAGGCGGAGAGGCGGGTGGAGAAGATTGTTAAGGAGCACCGCCCGGTCCTCGATGCTATTGCCAATAAGTTGGTCGAGGTGGAAACTATTGAGCAAAAGGAGTTTGAAGATATTTTGATCGCGAATGGCATTACGCCGAAGAGGAAGAAGGATATCGAGCATCAAGACTAAGTAGGGTAGTGAGGTAAACAAAAAGTCCCGCCGAAGCGGGACTTTTTGTCACATAGAGTTGGCTACTATGAGCAAGCCTTGCAGGTGTTCTTGTGACCGATGATCTCGTAGATAGCTGAAAGAGCTACCAAAACGTAGATCAAGCTCATAAGACCAGCTGGCAAGTAGTTGCCGAGACCATAACCGAGAACTTCGAGTCCCCAGTTAAGACCACCGATAACCAAAAGAATCCATGCAATTTTGTGAAGCTTCATTAGTTTAATTTAGCTTTTAAGGTTGTTACCAACCCACTATTAATTGTAGCAAGTCTAGACTAGAGTGCTCACCACTTTTCCACAGCTTAGAGTGGGCGCTGGGGGCTAGGGCGACGATTCATGGAGGCTTCAACGATAATATTCTTCACCTCCTCAGGGCGAGCGATGTTGCGGAAGACGAATTCGCGACGCTCAGCAGCGTTTTGGATTGCGATATGACCAAATTTGAGGATAGTTTGGAAGAGGCCAATGGTGCGAACTAAAATGTCTTGGATTCGGCTGAGTGGGAGCTCGGAAACCTTTCGGCTGAAGAAGCCTAGTTGTTCGTTTTCAATAATTCGGCGATTGGTCACGGTGACAGTGTTGAGGCTGAAGATCATAAGAGCATACGAAGCCATGATCCAAAGGGCTTGGTACCAAAGTGAGGTGAGGAAGTAGAAGAGGGTGAGCCCAAAGCGAGCCACCTCAGCGGGGAAGTAGAGCTTGATCAACACTGGCACAAAGAGAGCGATCAAGAGCGGGAAGAATGAGTAAATCAGGATGAATGGATGGCGACGAGCCACGGTGAGGACCTCCTCTCCCTCCTCGCGCCCAATGAAGTGGTCGTGAGTAGTGGTAAAGATGTTTAGAAATTTTTTGATCATATTTGGATATTGTTAAGGAAGCTAAGATCAAGCTGGGTGTAGATCGAGAAGGAGATTGCAAAGATGATAGCTGTGCCAACGAGGAAGATGACCGCTAACTGTCTGGGCAAGAGTCCAATGCCGAAGCGAGCGAGGTGGTAGAAGATGAAGAAGGCGAGGAGCCAGAAGATGATGAACACGAAGATGAAGAATCCGTGAGCAATGGC
>CAYLKX010000004.1:19656-20777 GCA_964384735.1 uncultured Candidatus Saccharibacteria bacterium | reverse complement strand
GTGAAGCCGAGAGCATTGATATTAACCTTCTGCCCAGCAAGGTCGCGGAGGTATTGCTCGAGGATAGCGAGAGGGCAGTTGCCGAAGTAGGACCACAAGACAACGATGACAATAACAATACCCGCCTCCCAAGGTCGGAGTCTCTTGTAGCGGAAGGAGAGCAGGAGCCCAATCACCACCGCCACGAGGATGAAGATGTGTGTATAAGCTGTGATATCGGCCAAAAGAGCGTAATCCATAGGAAGAAATTATAACATGCTTCGAATTTGCTCAGCACGAGTGCTATTCAAAGTGGATTTTGCGACCGCTTTGAGCTAAACGCTCTCTAATCTTGGGGTAGGACTCAAGTTCAGTATCCTCTTCAACCAAGTTGCGCGCCTCGGCGCGGGCAGCCTCCACCATCTTCAAATTTTTGATCGCTTCCATGCCTAAGTCGGAGAGCCCCCATTGCTTGGTGCCAGAGAGGGCGCCGGTGCCACGGTTCTTCATATCTAATTCAGCTAGCTCGAAACCGTTCTTAGCCTCGGTGAGAGCTTTGAGACGCTCCAAAATCTTGGGCGAGTGGCTCTCGGCGAAGACGAAGCAGTATGGTTGGTGAGTGCCACGCAAGACACGTCCGCGGAGTTGGTGGAGTTGAGCGAGGCCGAAGCGCTCGGCTCCCTCAATAATAATGAGTGAGGCATTTTCCACCGAGACGCCCACCTCCACCACCGAGGTGGAGACGAGGATATCGATCTTGTGTTGTTTGAACTCTTGCATCACCCGCTCTTTGTCATCGGGTTTCATTTTGGAGTGGAGGATGGCGATGCGATATTGGGGGAAAATATTCTTCTTCAACCTTTCGGCTTCCAACTTCACGCTCTTGGCTTGGATTGTGTCGCGACGCTTCTCATCGGGCTCGCTGATACGCGGGCAGATGACATAGAGTTGTCGGCCCGCCTCAAGCTCCTTAGTAATTTCATCATAAGCACCTTGTCGCCCCTCGGGGGTTACAATCCGAGTGCTGATCCGCTTCCTCCCGGCAGGCATTTCATCTAATAGAGTGAGGTCGAGGTCGCCATAAACGGTGAGGGCGAGAGTGCGGGGGATCGGAGTGGCTGTCATGGAGAGGAGGTGGGGTA
>CAYLKX010000004.1:0-19556 GCA_964384735.1 uncultured Candidatus Saccharibacteria bacterium | reverse complement strand
TCACACTCTTTTGGATCAAAGCATGCGTGCCCACCACTACCGCTATTTCACCATTGGCCACCCATTTAAGGAGTTGAGAGCGTGAGATGTCGGTGAAGCCATTGGGATTAACTTTGGAGGGGAACTTGTAGCAACCTGAGCCAGTGATTAGAGCGATCTGGACTGGCAAATGGCGGAAGTATTGGATAAAAGATTCAAAGTGTTGCTTGGCCAAGATTTCAGTGGGAGCCATGTAGGCCACTTGTCTCTTGTCGCGCACCACGGCATAGGAGGCAGTAGCAGCTACAGCTGTTTTGCCAGAGCCCACATCACCCTCTAAGAGTCGGCTCATGGGGTAACCGCGGGTGAAGTCTTTTAAGATTGCTGAGATTGCTTGCTCTTGAGCCTTGGTAGCAGTAAAGGGAAATCGGCGGATAAAATTTTGCACATCGGTTGGATCTGATTTGATGACGAAAGCATTTTTGGTACTGGCCTCAGCTCGAGCAAGCTCCTTTTCCAACTGGATGAAGAGGATCTCCTCAAAGGCGAAGCGCTTGCGCGCGATCTCCGCGTGCGAATTTTCTTTCGGAGTGTGGATCCAGACAAGAGCCGTTTTAAGATTGGGGAGATTGTAACGCTTGAGGATTGGTTCGGGGATCGGGTCTTCAATTTCATTTAAAACACCTGAATTTAAAATTTGTTCAATCTTGTGGTAAATCCAATTGGAGGTGACTCCTCGTGACTCTGGGTAGATGGGGAAGAGGGTGTGACCCACCCTCTGGCTGAAGAGGTCTGGCAAAGCCTCGATCTTCGGGTTGGAGAAGTATAAAGACCTTTCACCCCGAGCTTGTCGAGGGGTCCCCTCCACTCGCACAAGTGTGCCATCGTGGATCATCTTGGCCAAGTAAGCTTGGTGGAACCAAATGATCTTGATCGAACCAGTCTTGTCGCTTACTCGCGCCTCAGCCATGGGGATCTTACTCTTCCACCCCTTCTTCGTCTTAAGGCCAGTAATAGTGCCGAAGATGACGGCGGGGAGAGCTGGTTCAAGGTCGCTAATACTCTTTACCTCGGCTGAGTCAGCATGTGAGCGGGGGAAGTGGTAAAGGAGATCCTTCACGCTTTCAATGCCCAACTTCTTAAGCGCCCGCTCTTGGTCGGTAGTGATCCTAAAGTGCGCTTTGAGCTTGTCCTCTAATTTCATTACAAATGCAGTCTAGCACAACCCTACTTCACTTGGAGTTTGGTGCCCCAGTAGCGAGTGCGAGCCTCTTCACCGCTTGGATTGTCGGCGATGAACCAGAGAGTGAGGGTTTGCCCATTAAGATTGGCAGGCACATTGAGGTCGAAGGTGACTGACACGTAGCCACTCGTCATCCAATCATTTTGAGTAGTGATGAACTTTTTGCTCACCAATTTCTCACCATTATATAGAGCAATGTGGGTCGTGGCTTCGAAGAACATGTAGCCTCGCACACCAGCTTCAACTTTGTTGCTACCCACTTGGAGTGAATCAATATTTAAATCTCTCACCGCATCTGGGGCAAATATGCCAGCTACTGGTGGGGGAGTGTTTGGTCTAGAGCGGTCACCTCGTTCGTAAAATAGTGACACTCCACCAGCAATAATAAACAGCCCAAGGATCGTGAGCGCAATCTTTTTACCTAATCTTTTGTGCATTTGGCGGGCCGTCTCGGGCTCGAACCGTGATAGGTCTTGCCCAGATTGACGGAATCAACCTATTTTATCATGCAGTCTCGAAGTCGTTCGTACGCTATGGAAAGTTAGAAAAGTGACACAAAAAGGATTCGTTTAACCCCTCTGCTTGCACGCCTTGACAAACCACCCATTTCTTGCTATACTACTTATAGCTCTTTGTAATGGATCAGTGTGGTTGAGACGAGCTTTTTGCGCCTTATTTTAGGGCTTAAAAAGCTCGTCTCACCTACGGGACTAGTCGTGCCGAAGCGTACTTCGGAAAAAGCCCAAAAGGCAGAAGGAGATAACGTCATGCAGACGATTACTCAGGCAACTGCCGGTCAGATCAAGCAGATCAACCGGTTCGCATCCGATTCCGTCGAGAAGGTTCTCACGGAGCTCGGTCTCGACAACCCTGGCGCCCAGCGCGTCATCGAACACGGCGACGAATTCGCCGAGGCCATTCGTGCGGCCGCTCTCGCCTCGCTCAAGTACCTGTCGGTTTCCGACAAGTTCAAGGACGAGGAGGTGGAGTCCACCTACGGCTACCTCTCTGGCTACACGAAGCCCAAGTCGATCACGGAGCAGTGCAACATCCTGCGCCAGATCTTCCCGGGAATCGGGTTCGCCGACGAGAAGCTCGCCGAACGTGAAGTGCCGACGCATGCCGAAGGGTGGTTCGCCATCCCGAAGTGGCAGACGGTCGCACCGACCTACGCCGAAGCGGTCCAGAAGGTGCTCGACGCGGTGAAGTCGGCTCGTAACGGGAAGTTCTACAACTACCGCGACGGCCAGATCAACGATCAGCGTCTGCGCCAGACGGCCAAGACGGCGTCCGTGTTCCAGAAGCTCGGCGACGAACAGAAGGACCACGACATCCTCGTGGTGGCTGCCCAGTTCGGCATCCGCCATCGGGGACGTTCGGTCCGCCGTGCTCGTGAGGTCTTCGCGGCCAACGAGTTCGGCTTCGGCGCCTTCGCGATCGGGATCATGTTGCTCACGCACCCAGAGCGTCTGTTGGACTACAACGACCTCTGGATCGACTGCGCGGGCGATGAGTTCGACGATCCGGGTGCCGGTGTTCGCTTCGATCGCGCCCCGTGCTTCCGCTTCGGCGGCGGCGGGGTCAAGTTCGACGCGTTCTGGTTCGGCGATGCCTACGGCCGCTGCGGTTCGGCGTCGGCGTTCGTCCCGCAGAACTGATCCTCGACGCTCGAACTCTTGAGTCTTTTGAATCCTTTCTTTTGATTCTTGAGTTCGCGGCAAAAAATGATCGGCGTTATCCACAGGTCTTCACGACCGAATGGGTAACGCCGATTTCTTTTTATGTAGAAAATGATTTTGATATACTTACCAATGAGTCTAGGCTAATGCACGGTCGTTCACGGATTGCCGTCGCCGAACTCTTTCTCTTTATTTCTCATTTAGAGGAAATGACCAGAGTCTTCCCGATTACGGTTTGGAAGAGAGTGTCATGATGAGGAGATACTGCTTGTCTTTGTTTAAGACAGACCATTAAGCCTATATGGCGGGTGCTGTCAGGTAAAATTCAGGAGTAAGATCGCACCTTGTTACCAACAAGGAATACTTTCAAGCTCTGGTGGCTCGGATGGGCAAAGACAAATTTCCGGATGCCGATGATCGCTTCGATCACGCCCCGTACTTCAACTTCAACGACGGCAAGGTCAAGTTCGACACGAACTGGTTCGACAATGCCAACGACAACTACGGTTCAGCGTCGGCGTTCGTCCCGAAGTCTCTCCAACTCACAAAAAGCGTCTTAAGTGACGCTTTTTGTTTACTTAGAATCGTAAGATCTAATCCACCCACCAAGCATTCTTCCTATTTCATCAATCATCCCCTGTAACGCAACGTACTTTTTATTATCAACGGAACCCGTTTCTTTCATAAGACGGATAAATATACGAAGAACATTTAATTTAACACTCGCTTTTTCTAGAGTAGAGAGCTTGTTGCTACTTCTTGAGTAACCAGCTTCTAGAAAACATTCTATAAGATCTATTATTAGCTTCTCGCTCTTCTCATAGATAAAGAATCTCTCCGATTTTGGAATTAATTTACGATAATCATAAAACATCTTATACAATTCATATGCTTTTTTAAGAATAGGGATATCAATATCATTCATGAGAGTTTACTCGAAGTTATTTAATAAGATAGTTGATGCAGAAAATCTTTTCTCTGCATGGGATGAATTTAAACGTGGCAAAAGAAATAAACTGGACGTCATGTTTTTTGAAAAGGATTTGGAACAAAACATTTTTAGGTTGCATAGAGAGTTAGTTGATAAGAAATATAAGCATGGAGCGTATAGCGACTTTTACATTTACGATCCGAAGCTTAGGCATATCCATAAAGCAACTGTCCGTGATCGCATACTTCACCACGCAATATTCCAAGTTTTGAATCCTATTTTTGAGCCGACCTTTATATCTCACTCTTTCTCTTGTCGTGTTGGAAAGGGAACTCATAAAGGTGTTGAGATGTTGGGCGAGATTCTTCGAAAGGTATCGAAAAACCACACCAAGACAACCTACGCTCTTAAGTGTGATGTCAGAAAGTTTTTTGATAGTGTTGATCACACCATTTTGACCCAATTTCTTCGTAGGAAAATAAAAGACACTGACACTTTGTGGATTATGGAGGAAATAATCGAGAGCTTTTCTGGTCAGTCTTCTAATTTGTTTATTCGGAAGGGACTTCCTATCGGTAATCTGACCTCGCAACTTTTTGCTAACGTTTATATGAACGAATTTGATCAGTTTATGAAGAAAGAGTTGAGAGTGAAAAACTATGTTCGATACACTGATGATTTTATTGTTGTGTCCGAAAGCGAGGATTTTCTGAAAGAACTGGTACCTAAAATACAGGACTTTCTGTGTAGCTACTTGAACCTTGAATTGCACCCTAGCAAGGTCATGATAGGAAAATACCACCGAGGTGTTGATTTTCTTGGATATGTTTCTTTTCCGCACCATCGCTCTCTCCGTAAGCGAACCGAGAAAAGAATGGTTAGAAAATTGGATGAGAAAATTGAAATGGCCAAACGAGGCCAAATTACCGAGGAGAAGCTGAAACAAACTCTCGAGTCTTACCTTGGGGCCTTGAGCCATGCCACAGCACGTAGATTGAGCCACAATTTGAGTAACAAAGTTTGGTTCAAGTGAGTCAAATTTCATTCTAATCACACTGTGGACTCTCAGTTCTCGAAGGACAAGAAGCTAGTAAGGCCTCGAGTGCGTTGAATGACTTAAGATAACTCGGACTCAAGTTCTCCCAACCATTACGTGCTTCTAGATAGTAGTACTTCACTCTGTAGTGAGAAGGCGTATAGAACTTACCTACTGAGGAAGTAGTTGCATCTGAATCCGTTTTCGTTTTCTGGCGGAGACGCAGGGATTCTCCCTCGACTCAATCCTACGCCGTCGCATAGGATTGGTCTAGGCACCCTCTCACAAAATTTCTTACTAGAAATTTTGCTCCGAGGTTCGAATCCCGTCCTCCCGATGTAAAAAGCGACCATAAAGGTCGCCATTACATCGGGTGCGGAGACGCAGGGATTCGAACCCTGGAGAGCTTTTTAGACCCTACCTCGTTAGCAGTGAGGCCCTTTCGACCACTCAGGCACGTCTCCTTAGGGGTTCAATTTAACACATTTAACATCATTTTGATATGGGTTATTATGGTTAGTAGCATGCTAATAAGAGCTGAGGAGCGGAGAGAAATTTTAGAGAATGTGCACAAACTTATGTATACCTATGGGCTTAATAAAGTTATTAGGTATGAACAAGTTCGAAATGAGGTGCATCAAACTCAATCAGTTGCAGAACATGTGACCAACATGCTATTTTGCGCTTATCATTTTCGAGATATCGAGGATCCAGAACACAGGCTTAATTTTGAAGAAATTATAAAAATGATTCTGATGCACGATATGGGAGAAATTGAAACTGGTGACATTGTGACAAATAAAAAGACGAAAGCTGATACTGAATTAGAATACGTTGCCATAAAATCTGTTAAGGTTAAGAGTCCCAATTTTGTAAAAAGAGAGGTCGAAAGTATTTTTGAAAGATTTGAAGAGCCTCAAACTCCAGAAGAGCGATTTGCAAAGGCCATTGATAAGTTCGAGGGCACAATATTTTGGTTTACAGATGATGGAATAAAAATGATTAAATCAGTTTCATCGAATGACGTCATTCAGAGATATTTCGAAAGGTTGGAGAGCACCTTAGACAAATTAGGTTTTATTAATATCCTTAAGTACATCATCGTTATGAAAGATGACATGATCTCAAGAGGATTGTTAGCCTAAAACAACTGGTTTTACTTAATTTGCTAAATACTAATGGCGGTCTATAATAAACCCTATGATTAACGAGCAAAGAGGCTTTGCTGGCAAGAATCTAATTTGGTTGGTAGTGCTAGTGGCCATCATCATCTTCGGCCTCCTCCTCTCCAACGGCGTCGATAAGGTGGTCAATACGAAGGTGGACAACATGACCACTGTCACCGGCAATTTCTCCTGCTTGCCTCTTAAGAGTGGTGAGGCTCCAACTGAGGAGCTTTGTACTCTTGGGGTCCGCTCATCTGATGGGAGCTTCTTCGCTCTTGATGTGAGCCACATCCAAGATGCTAACACCGACCTCAAGCCCGATGAGACTATTGCTGTTACCGGTTTACCTCTCCCAGCAAGCGAGTTGGACAATCCTCAATGGCAACCATTTGCAGTGAAGGGCGTGATCAAGGTCAACACTCTCCTCCGCACTCGTTAATTAGTGAGCGAGCGCAATCGCCAAAACTTTTTTAGCCCCCGCTTCTTTAAGAGCGCGCCTAGCTTCTTGGAAAGTAGCTCCAGTGGTGGTGACGTCATCAACCAAGACGAGGACTTTGTCGCTCAAATTATTTTCACTCACCACTTGCATGGAGTGGCTTAAGTTGTGGAGCCTCTCGGCGCGTGAACCTGCTTGCTTTTGCGACTCAGTGGTATGAGTTTTGGCCAAGATTGAATTGTTGGTGGCAAAACCTTTCATCGCTCGGGCCAGAGTTTCGGCGTGGTTGTAACCTTTGTCTAAAAGTTTGGCATTACTAGTAGGGATTGGTATGAGGAGCACTTCATCGCTCCATAAACCTTGTTCATCGAGTTCAGTTTGAAGAGCTTCGGCCATGAGGAGGCCCGCTCTCTCGGCTAGAGCCAAATTATTTTTGTATTTAATCTCCCAGACCAAGCGCTTTACCATGGTATGACGATATTCGAAGAGGGAAGTAGCAGAGCTGTTGCGTTCTGGCTCCGCTTTGGGGAGAGAGCTGAGCTCGGCCAAAGAGAGATCAAGAATTTCTTGCACTTCTGCGCTGTGGGGGAAGAGGAAGTCGAGCAACTCCTCTCTTAAACGGACAAGTAACTTCATGTTACAATTTTAGCAAATGTCGCTATTTTCCAAATTATTTACCAAGGAGGAACCTAGGGCTCTGGGGATTGATATCGGCTCTTCGGCTATTAAGATCGTTCAACTCAGGCGCCACAATGGCCAAGCTATCCTCGAGACTTACGGCGAGCTCGCTCTTGGCCCTTACGCCGGTCTCTCGGTGGGGCAATCGGCTCAACTTGGGGCTGACAAAATCTCTCAGGCTCTAATGGATTTGATGAAAGAGCGTGAGGTGGCGGTGACGACGAGGAAGTGTGGGATGTCTATCCCATTTTCCTCCTCACTCATGTCAGTGGTAGAGATGCCCGATGTCGGGGTGGAGAAGTTGCGCACCATGATCCCTCTCGAGGCTCGCAAATATATTCCAGTTCCAATTCAAGAGGTGATGCTTGATTGGTCGATCATTCCTCGCACAGGCGCTACACCAAATGGAGAGAACTTGGGCCCTAGTGACCCATTCGCCAAAGAACAAGTTTTCCAGACAGCTTTGCCCAAGACCGATGTTTTGATTGTAGCGATCCACAATGACACCTTGGCTCGCTACCAAGACATTGCCACTCGAGCTGGGTTGGAGCCAGGCTTTTTCGAGATTGAAACTTTTTCCACCCAACGGGCGGTGGTGGATGAGGCCTTGCGCCCAGTCTTGGTGATCGACATGGGCTCAGCTTCCACGAAGCTTTATGTGATTGAGCGGGGGATCGTTCGGGCCTCGCACACGGTGAACCGCGGAGCACAAGACTTAACTTCCGCTATTTCCAAATCGCTCAATATTTCCACGGCTCAGGCCGAAGTGTTGAAGCGCCAAATGGGCCTCACCGGCGACAAGCAGGCTACAGAGATCATGTCCTTGGTCCTCGATTACATTTGGAGCGAGGTGGAGAGCACAATGCTCTCGTTTGAGAAGAAGTACAACAAACCTATCGCCAAAGCGATCTTGGTGGGTGGCGGGGCAGCCCTCAAGGGGATCTTGGAGTTAGCCAAGACCAATCTTAAGGTGGAGGTGGAGCTTGGTTTGCCGTTTAACAAAGTTTCGGCCCCAGCCTTCCTCGACCAAGTTTTGCGTGAGACGGGGCCGGAGTTTGCTGTGGCTATCGGCCTCGCTTTGAGGAAACTTTCTGAAGAGTAGGGGAGTTATAAACACCTTTTTGTACAAATCGGCTTTACTCTGGGCTATAATTTAAAAGCGAGCTATGCCTCCGAAATTTCAATCTTCGTTCATTCCAAAGGCCAACATGATCCCTGAGGCTAAACCAGCCAGGCGTCGTATTGATCTGCTTTCTTTCTTTACTAAACTAGTCTTTGCTCTTGCTATCCTCTCGGCCCTTGGAGTGATTGGCTATCGTTACTATCTTACTTATAGCATTGGGCGCATGGGCCAAGAGCTTGAGAGTATCCGCCAGTCTATTGCGCCACAAGCTGTTTCCGAATTACTCGATCTCGATAACCGCATTGTCACGACCCAAAACCTTTTGCGAGGACACAAGGCTCTCTCACCAGTTTTCGCCTTCTTGGAGCAAAACACTCCTAAGACCGTGCGCTTAACTGATTTTACTTATACTCAAGACAACAAGGGTTTGGAGGTGGAGATGCGAGGTGAGGCAAGAAGCTTCTCCGCTCTGGCTTTGGAATCGGAGGCCATTCACAAGAGCAAGGATTTCCAAAATCCAGTCTTCTCTGACATTCGTTTGGACCAGAAGGGGAATGTCGTCTTTTCCATGAGAGCTAACCTCTCCCCTGATTTCATCTCTTACCAAAAGATGATCGCTCAACTCTCAGCTAAGAAGGCCACTACCACTCCAGCCGTGACAGCCACCAGCACCTCAGCTACCACCACCAAGGCCACCACCACATCTGCTACCACTACTAAGAAAACGCCATGACCAAATCTTCCTCACTAATTTTGATCCTCCTCTCGTTCGGAATTTATTACTCTTTCACCTCACCTCAATACGCCAAGCTCTCGACTTTGCGTGAGCAGGCTACTCAGTATCAAGACGCCATCGACAACGCTTCGCGCATTGCTGAGCTTCGTGACAATCTCACAGCTAGTGCCGGGGCTATCCCAGTGGGGGAGAAGGAGCGCCTCATGAAAGCTCTCCCAGACAATGTCGACGCTGTGAGCTTGGCTCGTGAGCTCGACAGCATTGCTTCTAAGTATGGCATTGCGGTGAAGACGGTTGCGATCGATAACAAAGCTCTTGCTTCCAAGGACTCGATCTCTGTTTCGGAGACAGACAAGCCTTACGACAAAGCCACTATTACTCTTAGTTTTGTTTCCAACTACTCCAACTTCGTGAAGTTCTTGGCTGATCTTGAGTTCAGCCTTCGCCTTATGGACATCCGCTCGATCAACTTCCAGGCTACGGACAACGGCCTTTATGACCACAGTCTTATCATTGATACCTATTGGTTGAAATAATTTTATGAAATTCATCAACGACAACAAATCAACCTTCACTCTCGCCGTCATTGTGGTTTTGGTCCTCTTTGTTTACTCAATGTTCTTCTCCACCCCCAACATCGACACCACGACGGCTACTAACGCAGGCGAGGATTTGGTCAAAATTTCTAACAACTTATCCAAGGCCACTTTGGGTCGTGAGCTCTTCAATCAAACTAGTTACAAATTATTAAACGATTTCAGCACCCCACTCACTCCAGAGGCTTCCGGCCGAAGTAACCCATTTGCGCCTATCGGGCAATAAATTATGGCACCAGTACGCAAAAGCAACTCCAACGTGCCAACGAGGAGCCTAGAGGATTTCAAAATCTCGGGCAAAGTTCTTGACTATATTCCTCAAGATTCCGCTTCGCATTACAAGATCATCCCTCTCGCCGTGGTTGACGGTCTCTTGGAGGTGGGAGCGGTGAATCCAACCGATCTTGAGGCTCGTGATGCTTTGAACTTTATCTCAGCCCGCATTGGTTTGCCTTACAAACTTTTCCAAATTACTGACGAAGATTTCCAAAAGGCTCTCAATCAGTACCAAGGTCTCTCGGGGGAGGTGACGAAGGCTCTCTCCGAGCTCGACACAGAGGCCGTCGCTCAAGATGGTGAAGAGATTGAGAAGAAGGGTAAAGATGGTATCCCAACTATTGTAGAAGATGCCCCTGTCACCAAGATTGTGGCCACGATTATTGAGTACGCCTCTCGTGATAGCGCTTCCGATATCCACATTGAACCAACGGCCGAAAGTGTGCGCGTCCGCTTCCGCGTTGATGGTGTCCTCAATACCTCGCTCGTCTTGCCACTTAAGGTGCATTCAGCTGTAGTGGCGCGTATCAAGATTCTTTCTAACATGCGCTTAGATGAAAAGAGGCGTCCGCAAGATGGCCGCTTCAGCGCTAAGTTGGCTAAGGGCAAAGTGGACTTCCGCGTTTCCACCTTCCCAACCTATTATGGTGAAAAGGTGGTGATGAGGCTCTTGGATCAAAACAAGGGGATGAAGAAGCTGGAGGATATGGGCTTTTCCCCAGAAGTGATAGCCACTATTCGTCGAGCTATTGATAAGCCCTACGGCCTCATCCTCATCTCTGGTCCAACTGGTTCCGGTAAATCAACCACGCTTTATGCGATGTTGAATGAGATTGATCGCGAACACCAGAACGTGCTCTCCCTCGAAGATCCGGTAGAGTATTCAATCGACGGCGTTTCGCAATCGCAAGTTTTACCTGAGATTGATTACACCTTCGCCACTGGTTTGCGCACCACTTTGCGCCAAGACCCAGATGTGATCATGGTGGGTGAGATCCGCGACAAGGAGACAGCTCAGCTCGCGATCCAGGCGGCACTTACTGGTCACCTTGTCTTCTCCACCATCCACACCAACAATGCTATCGGCGTGATTCCACGCTTGATCGACATGGGTGTGGATCCTTACCTCATCGCTCCAACTCTAGTGATGGCCATGGCCCAACGCTTGGTGAAGAAGCTTTACCCAGACACCGGCAAGCCAGTGCCAGTTGAGGGTTCGATTAAACTCATGCTCGATAAGCAGTTCGAAGATTTGCCAGCTGAGTTTAAGAAGAAGATTCCTTTTGGCAAGGAGCTCTATGAGCCAGAGCCTTCGGAGAAGAGTCCTTCGGGAACCAGTGGGCGCATTGCTGTGGCAGAGATCTTTGAGATGGACAAGGAGCTTGAGTCTGTTGTGCTTAAGGGTGCCACGGAGCCAGAGATTTATAAGACTTTGCGCCAGAAGGGCATGCTCACTCTTAAGGAGGACGCTTTGGTCAAAGCTTTCCAGAAGGTGGTGCCATTTGAGGAAGTTAATGCTTTATAATAATCAATATGAATAGCGAACTTTTGAAAAATTTGGTTGATGTAATGGTGAAGGAGAGTGCTTCCGACCTTCACTTAGCTGAGGGGAGAGTGCCAGTGATCCGTGTTTCTGGCTTCCTTATTCCACTTAGCAAATTTGCTCCAACCACTAAAGAAGAGCTGGATAACATTTTAGGTTTAATCATGCCTGAACCAGCTAAGAAAGATTTCGCCACAAGTTTGGAAGCCAATTTTGCTTGGTCTAGCTCTGAGAGTAGGCGTTTCCGTTGCAATGCTTACACCGCTTTGGGTAAGAAGAACTTGGCCATGCGTCTCATCCCAACTGAGATTAAAACCTTTGAGCAACTTAATCTTCCACCAATTCTAGAGACTTTTGCTAAGAAGCAACAAGGCTTCTTCTTGGTGGTAGGGCCAATTGGAGTCGGCAAGTCTACCACTCTTGCTACTATGGTTGAGACTATTAATAAGGAGCGTCTTGAACACATTGTTACGATTGAAGACCCAATTGAACAAATTTTCACTCCTAAGAAGGCCATTATCGATCAGCGTGAGATTAAACTTGATACACCAGACTTCCACACGGCTTTGAATGGAGTCTTCAGACAAGATGCCGACATCTTGATGATTGGCGAGATGCGTGACCCAGAAACTATTTCTACCGCAGTTACCGCGGCCGAGACGGGGCACTTGGTGCTTTCCACTCTTCACACCAACACCGCTGCCCAAACTATCGACCGTATCATTGACTCCTTCCCAGCTGAGCAACAAGGCCAGATCAGACTTCAACTCTCAGCTTCACTTCTAGGCATCTTCTCCCAAAGACTTATCCCAAGAATTTCTGGCGGTCTAGTGCCAGCTTATGAGCTCTTGATCAACAACAACGCTATCTCAAACTTGATCCGCGAGGAGCGTACTCACGAGATCCCTTCAGTCATTGAGACTAGCTCTGGTGATGGCATGATTGATCTCAATCGCTCCTTAGTTGATTTGGTGAGGAGGGGAGAGATCACGGTGGAAAATGCTTTCCAATATTCTGCTAACCCAAAGACTTTGGAGAGAATGATGTAATATAAAGTCATGCTATTTAACTACCAAGCTTTAGACAATACTGGCAAGACTACGGCGGGAGCCATTGATGCCGTTAACATGGATGTGGCTGTCGGCTCTCTCCAGAAGCGGGGCTTGATTATTGTGAAGCTCGAACCAGTGGAGAAAGAGTCTTGGCTTGAGCGTTTCAGCTTCGGCAAAGGTGTTTCCAATCGCGACATCGTGCTCCTTTCTAAGCAGATGTCTACTTTGTTCGAGGCTCAAGTTTCGCCGATTAAAATTTTCACCCTCCTTTCAGCCGAGACGGAGAATAAGGTTTTGCGCAAAAGTTTGGAGCAAATTGTGAGTGACATTCAGTCTGGGAGCAATATTTCCAAAGCTCTTTCGAGGCATTCACAAATCTTCTCAGACTTTTACGTTAACATGGTGCGCTCTGGTGAGGAGACAGGTAAGCTCAATGAAACTTTTGCCGATTTGGCCGAGCACCTCGACCGCAATTACGAAGTAGTTTCGAAGGTTAAGAATGCTTTGATCTACCCAGCCTTCGTGGTGGTTGTCTTCGTGAGCGTTTTGGTCCTCATGTTCACAGTTATTATTCCGAAGATTGGCGCCATCATTGTTGAGAGTGGTCAGGATGTGCCATTTTATACCAAAATTATCTTTGCTATCAGTGATTTACTGATTAATTATGGATTTATCATCGTAGGCCTCTTGGTAGTTGGCGTCTATTTGCTAGTTAAGTATCTTCGAACGCCAGGAGGAGCTGAGGAGTGGGCGAGGGTTAAGTTGGAGATTCCTTACCTTGGTGAGCTTTATCGTAAACTCTACCTCTCGGTGATTACTGACAGCATGAACACCATGGTTCTATCTGGTATCCCTATGGTTAAGGCGATTGAGATTACTTCTAGTGTGGTCGACAATAAGGTTTACAAAGAGATCCTTAACTCAGCTTTGGAGCAGGTGAAGGGTGGTAAAGCTCTCTCACAGTCACTCAGTGGTCACGAGCAGATGCCTGATATGTTGGTGCAGATGATTAAGGTGGGTGAAGAGACTGGTAAGTTGGGCAATATCTTCCGCACCATGGCCCACTTCTACCAAAGAGAGGTGGTTAATGCAGTCGACACCCTCGTTTCCCTCATTGAACCATTTATGATTGTGGCCCTTGGCTTGGCTGTGGCCATCCTCCTCATTTCGGTTCTTATGCCGATTTACAACATCGCTAGCTCGGCTGGTCTATAGGAGTTATCCACACGGAGTAGGGGGGTGTCCCCACTAGGAGTTATAATAAGCACATTCACGAACAGTGGATTTATAAAGTAAAATTCTTAAGAAAATGGTTATTAACAGGGCAAAAGGCTTTACCTTGATCGAGCTCTTGGTGGTTATTGCGATCATCGGCATCCTCTCTTCAGTTGTTTTGGCTTCCCTCAACACTGCCAGAGGCAAGGGTAACGACGCTAAGGTTAAGGCTCAACTTTCAGGACTTCGCGCATCAGCAGAGATCTACTACGATACTAACGGCAGTTACGGTTCCTCAACAACCTCCTGTTCAGCAGCTATGTTTGCTGACTCCACTTCAGGTATGTCTCAGTACACCTCAAGTAGCAACTATCCTTCCAGCACCACCCTCGTCTGTAACTCATCTGGCACTGCTTACGCTGTTCAGGCTAACCTCAACACTTCAGGCCAATACTGGTGTGTCGACAGCTTGGGTAAGTCTAAGGCAGAAACCTCTGCTCTTGGTACTGCTACCGCTTGTCCGTAATCTAACGTGAGACAAAAGAATCTCGGATTTACTTTAATCGAGCTCTTAGTTGTTATCGCCATAATTGGCGTGCTCTCCTCGATTGTTATCAGTTCGCTAGGCTCAGCTAGAAATCATGGTAATGATGCCAAGATCAAGGCTCAACTCTCTAGTGCCAGATCATTTGCTGAGATCTATTACGATAACAATGGCGACTATGGCTCCTCCACAGATAGTTGTGCCTCGGGCATGTTTGCTGACACTGATTCTGGTCTAAATAATTACACAGACTCGACTAGTTACCCCTCTGGCTCTGAGCCCTCTTGCCACTCTGATGGTTCGGCTTATGCCATCTCGGCCTTGCTCAATGCCTCGAGTACCATGGCTTGGTGTGTGGATAGTACCGGTAGTTCTAAGTTGATAAGTGGCAATTTAGGCACTGGTGAGACGGTGTGCCCATAATAGTTCGGTATATAATTAAGAGGTGACTACACTAATTCTCTTTATCTTTGGGGCGATTGTTGGGAGCTTCCTAAATGTCTTGGGCTTACGATGGAACTCAGGGCTCACACTTAATGGCCGATCAAAGTGCTCGACTTGCGGTAAAACCCTCGGGCCTTTGGAGTTGGTGCCGGTCCTCTCCTTCCTTTTCCAGAGAGGAAGGTGCCGAGGTTGTAAGGCTCAAATTTCTTGGCAGTATCCTCTCATTGAGTTGTGGACGGCCTTACTCTTCGTGACGGTGCCACTAATCTTGGTGCCGATCTTCTGTATTTATGTGGTTATCACTATTTACGATTTCCGACACAAGATTATTCCTGACTCACTGATTTACCCAGCGATTATTCTTAGCATCTTCTATCGTTCTTGGGAGTTTAAACAGTGTCTGCCTGGGGTGGGGAATTGTTTGTTGGACGTCTGGGCTGGGCCGATCCTCTTCGGTATCTTTGCTCTAATTTGGGTCATTAGTCGTGGGCGAGCGATTGGCTTTGCCGATTCTAAGTTGGCTTTGTCTATCGGACTAATTTTGGGCGCTTCAGTTGGCTTTTCGGCTGTAGTCTTGGCCTTTTGGCTTGGGGCTTTGGTCGGAGTGGCTTTGTTAATCAGGAGCAAAAATATTACAATGAAGAGCGAAGTGCCGTTCGCCCCGTTCCTAGTTTTGGGCGCTTGGTTGGCCGTTTCTTTAGGCCTCGATCTATTACATGTCCAAACATTTTTCTAAAGGTTTTACTCTGGTAGAACTAATGATTACTGTTTCAATCGTTGCAGTTTTGGCTGGCGTTATTTTATTAAATCAATCTGGTTATAGTGAGAGCGCTACTTTGCTTAACTTAGCCGATGAACTATCTCTTAATATCCGCGAAGTTCAGCAATACGGTATCGCGGTGAAGGAGAGGACGCCTGGTTCAAACGACTTCTCCTCTGGTTTTGGAGTTTCAATCAGTCTCCTATCGGGTGGGTCAAACGTTGAGTATATTATTTTTAATGATCGTAACAGCAATGGTGTTTATGATGGGACCTGGGCTTGCGCTACAGATAGCAACTCAGAGTGTGTGAGGAAGGTGCAATTGGTAGGCGGCGACTACATAGACTCAATCTGCTCAATTACTAACGGTGGTGGTAATAGTTGTAATGTTTCGAGAGTCGATATCAACTTCCTCAGGCCTAGTGTTGAGCCCACCATCACCTTCTTCAATAACGGGGGAAATAGTTATTCACCTAACGGCTCTACGGGGACCAAGATTGTGCTTAAAAGTATTTCAAACTTGAGCCGGAGTGTTTGGGTTTATGATAGTGGGCAAATTTTCGTCCAATGATGTCTAAAAATAACTCAAATCTGCAGAAAGGTTTTACTCTAATTGAGCTCATGACAGCTGTCTCGCTCTTTATTATTGTGATGACGATCAGCATGAGTTCGCTCCTTGGAGTTTTTGACGCCAATCGCAAATCTCGTTCGATTAAAGCTGTGATGAATAATCTCAACTTGGCTGTTGAAAGTATGTCTAAGGAGATGCGTTACGGTAGCAATTATCATTGTGGTAGTAGTGGCAATGAATCTAGCCCCAATAGTTGTTCGAGCGGTTCCACTTACTTAACCTTTTTGAGTAGTGGCGGGGCTCAACTCACTTACCGCCTCAACGCCTCAACTCTTGAGAAGCGTGAAGATAATGCTCAGTTTATCCCTCTCATTTCCTCTGATGTGGTGATCGATAAATTTGTATTTTATGTTTTAGGCGCTGAGGCCAGTGATGGTCTCCAGCCTAAAGTTATAATGGAGCTTAAGGGTCATGTGGGGACGGGGAGGAATCGCTCGGACTTTAACCTCGAGACACAGGTCTCTCAGCGTAAACGCGACAGCTAATTATGAAAAAAGGCTTCACCATCGTCGAGACCCTTATCGCCATCAGCATTTTGGTGGCAGTGATTGTGGGTGCTACCACAGCAGTGCAGAGTGGCCTCTCTTCTTACATTTACTCTAGAGACCAGGTCATCGCCTTCTACTTAGCTCAAGAAGCTTTTGAGCAGATCCGCAACCTTCGTGATCAGAATTCGATCGCTGGTGACAACTGGCTCTCAGGGATTGCCGAAGTTTCTTCTGATCCATGCTACTTCGGCAAGTCCTGTCGCTTAAGTATTACAGAGTCCAATGCTCCAGTTGAGTGTCCCTCGGCAGGAGCTTGCCCCGTTTTGCGCACAGATCCGACCAACGGCTTTTATGGCTATAACTCTTCTTGGACTTCGACCAACTTTACTCGAGATATTTCACTTACCTCAATTAGTAGTGACGAGGTGGCGGTAACAGTGACGATTACTTGGCCAAGAGGGGGGAGCAATGTTTCCTTTAGAGCGCGGGAGAACTTATTTAACTGGTAATATGCAAAAAGGCTTCACCCTCTTCATTTCCATAGTGATCGCGAGCACGCTCCTCTTGGTAGCCACCGGTCTTATCAACTTGGCTTACAGGCAATCACTAATCTCAGTGGCTGGCAAGGATTCGCAAAACGCTTTCTACTCTGCTGATACTGGTTTGGAGTGCGCTATTTATTGGGATGTTCATAGCCCAGAGGGGATCTCGGCTTTTGCCACCTCCACCGGCTCGACTATTAATTGTAATAAGGACGCCTCTAACCCAAGTAATGAATGGGTAGTGGGTGGGAGCTCTGTTAGCTCATTTGATCTAACCTTTTTACCAGATCCGTTTTGCGCCACGGTGACTGTCACTAAGGGTGCTGATGGCTCGACATCAATCGAGTCCAAAGGCTACAATACTTGCTCCAGCCTCAACCCTCGCAGGGTGGAGAGAGCGGTGAGGGCAACTTATTAGAATGGTCCAAATTTCTAAGACAACTAGAGAGAGAGTTGAGAAGCTCCGAGAGCTTATTAAGCATCATCAGGAGCTTTACCACACTTACGATAAGCCAGAGATCTCTGACGAGGCTTACGATGCTTTGATGCGTGAGCTTGAGAGCTTGGAGGTAGAGTATCCAGAGCTTAAGACCGCTGATTCTCCCACAGAGAGGGTTGGCGGGGCTCCTCTAAAAGAGTTTAAGAAGGTGGAGCATGAGGTGGCTCAATGGTCGTTTAATGATGCTTTTAACGAAGATGATATAAGAGCCTTTGATACAAGAGTGAGGAAGTTGGTGGGTAGGCCATTTACCTATGTAGTGGAGCTCAAAATTGATGGCTTAAAAGTCGTTCTAACTTATAAGAATGGCACTTTAGTTCAAGCAGCTACTCGAGGTGACGGCCGAGTGGGGGAGGATGTTACTCACAACGCCAAGACAATTGAAGCTATTCCACTCAAGCTCAACAAGCCAGTTGACTGCGTGGTGGAGGGTGAGGTTTGGATGGCCAAAAGTACTTTGCAGAAATTGAATAAAGTTCGAGCGAAGGTTGGCGAAGAGCCATTTGCTAATCCGCGCAATGTAGCCTCTGGCTCAATGCGTCAACTTGATCCGAAGATCACTCGTGAGAGGAAGTTGGACAACTTCGTTTATGATTTGGCTTCGTATGATGGTAGGAAGCCCGCTACTCAGCTAGAAGAACTCAATTTGCTCAAAGAGCTAGGGTTCAAGGTCAATCCTCATTTTAAAGAGTGCAATGATATTGAGGGGGTAATTAAGCTTTGGCAGAAGTGGCAGGAGAAGAAGGATGATGAAGATTATTTGATCGATGGTTTGGTGGTGAAGGTTAATGATGTGGCAGTGCAAGATGAGCTTGGCTTCACCGGTAAGGCGCCTCGCTTCGGCATTGCCTTTAAGTTCCCCGCAGAGCAGGTAACCACGGTGGTGGAGGATATTACTCTCCAAGTTGGTCGCACCGGTGTGCTTACGCCAGTCGCGATTCTTAAACCAGTTTTGGTCGCTGGTTCAACTGTCTCCAGAGCTACTTTGCACAATGAGGATGAGATCAAACGCAAGGATATTAGAATTGGTGATACCGTCATTTTGCAAAAGGCGGGTGACGTGATCCCGGAGGTGGTGAGCGTGGTAAAGGAGTTAAGGAGTGGTAAGGAGAGAGTGTTTAAATTTCCAACCCACTTCGCTCTTTGTGGTGGAGATGGGCGGATTGAGAGGGTGCCAGGGCAAGTGGCGTATCGTTGCGTGGCCAAAAATTCTTTCGAGCAACAGAGGCGTAAGCTCTCGCACTTCACCTCTCGTAACGTTTTCGACATTGATGGTTTGGGGCCAAAGATTATCACTAAACTGATGGAGGCTGATTTGGTGATGGACTATGCTGACATCTTTAAGTTGAAGTATGGTGATTTGGAATCTATCGAGGGTTTCCAAGAAAAGTCGATTAATAATTTGCTCCAAGCTATTAACAAGGCTCGCCAGGTGACTCTAGCTCGATTTATTGCTTCGCTCTCTATACCTCAAGTGGGGGAGGAGACAGCTCGTGACTTGGCTCAACACTTTAAAACAATCGATAAGTTGGCTAAAGCGACATATGAAGAGTTGGAGGTGATCTTAGGCGTGGGGCCTATTGTGGCACAGGCGATTGTAGATTGGTTTGGCGACAAAACTAATCGCAAAACTTTTGAGAATCTTTTGGCTGAGGTAGAGATCGAACCTGTTCAACACCGAGTGTTGAACAGCAGGCTCTCTGGGAAGAAATTTGTCTTGACCGGGACCTTGGAAACTTTGGGCAGGAGCGAGGCAAAAGAAAAAGTTGAATCTTTGGGCGGAGAGGTGAGTGGCTCGGTCTCTCAAAAGACAGATTATGTTGTGGCTGGAGCTGACCCAGGTGACAAGTTGCGCAAGGCGGAAGAGTTGGGGGTTGTAGTGCTGGATGAAGAGGCCTTCCTCAAACTACTTGAAGCCAAGTAAGACTTGTGGCATATTGAAATAAGGAGGTACATTTG
>CAYLKX010000003.1:6909-23235 GCA_964384735.1 uncultured Candidatus Saccharibacteria bacterium | reverse complement strand
AGTATCAACTAAACTTAAACTTTCCTTCAAACCCATAAAGATTATTACGGCCAAGGCGAAGAAGATATAGATAAAGGCGAATTGGGTTGAAATAATTAGGCCCAAAATAGTGCCAAGAATGTAACCAAGAGGCTTCACAATGCGGAAGATGGAGATCATCCTGGTTTCGCTCTTAATGATCTTCTTAAAGAAGTAAGATTCACTATTGATTTCAATTAAGCTCGCCCCAATGCGACTCACCACCAAGGCCACAAGCCAAGCGAAGAAGCTCGCTCCAATAAATGGCATCGCGAGGAGTGAGGCTCCGGTAATGAAGAGCCCGCTAGCCAGCATCTCCTTCTCCCCCCAGAGTTTGTCAGCCAGTTTACCAGCTGGCCACTCGATGAGGACAAATGGTACCAACATAGAGGTGAAGATGATTCCCAGTTCACCCCAAGTGAGGCCCAGAGCATTGTGGAGGTAGATTGGCACATAAACAATCATAGTGCCGAAGAAGATCTCAAGGGTTAAACGAACCAAGGTAATGGCTCTTACATCACGCCTACGCCACCACTCGGCAAATGGGAGTAGGTGTACTGGGTGGTGGCGCAAATGGATCGGTACTTGCTTGTGGTTCGGCTCCAAAGAGCGCTCAAATGACATGAGGAGAGGGACCACTGTGATGAGCGAGGCCACGAGGTAAATGGGGCGCAAGTTCTGGTTGATGTTGAGTAGGGTGACCAAAAGTGGGCCGAAGGCTATCCCAGCATTAACCAAGGTTAAAAAGATGCCCCTAAGCTCCCCAGCGTACCTCTCAGCTCCTCCATCGGCCAAGTAGAGATCCAAGCACCAGTAGATAAGGAGGAGAGACCCTTGGTAGGCAATAAAGGCTACTCCTAAATTAAACCAAGAGGTGCTGAAGTAGAGGGTAGCAGTGCTAATGAAAGTGATTAAAGTGAGGAGGAAGAGGAACTTGCCTTTACCTACCAGCTCTACGATCCTTGAGGCGTAGAAGAAGAGGAAGATGTTTAAGAGAGGGCCAATGACAAAGAGGGCCGTCACCACCTCTGGGTTGAAGTAACCACTCAAGAAGGTGGAATTAACATAAACCATGAGGCCATAACCCAATGAGACGAAGAAGCCAATAGCAAAGATCGGTATAAGCCGAAACATACTTCTAGCTTAACACGACTAGACGCCGAGGATGACTGGGATCACGATTGGCTTCTTGGCGGTGCGTTGGAAGAGGAAGCGAGAGACATCCTCGGTCACAGCATTCTTAGCGAAGTCGAAGTTGATTGGGTTCGAGTTCATGGTCGCCTTCTCAATTGAGCGCTTAATGACGTTGCGAGACTCAGAGAGGAGAGCTTGCGATTCACGTAAGTAGACGAAACCGCGAGCAATAATGTCTGGGCTCTTCCTCAATTTGCCAGTCCTCGTGTTAACTAGAGCAATGATGACGAAGATACCATCGGCAGCCAAAAGCTTCCTATCACGGATCACCACTTCTGGGATATCACCAATGTTGAAACCTTCCACCACCATGTCGTCTGAAGGAGCTTTTTCCTTCAACTTCACAAGAGTGTTGCCTTGGTCACGGATCTCAATGATTGAGCCGTTCTCTGGCACAATAACGTTGTCGGGGTTGGCACCCAAGTTCTTAGACAATTCAGCATGCATCTTGAGACGGAAGTGGGAGCCGTGCACTGGCATGAAGAATTTGTAATTAATTTGCTTATGGATCCACTCAAGCTCACCACGCTTACCGTGACCAGAGGTGTGCACATCGGTATCAAGGTAGGTAATAATCCTGGCATCATGACGGAAGAGGTTGTCCTTCAACTTCTCCACGGCGCGGTCGTTGCCTGGGATGACTGAGGAGGAGAGGATCACAGTATCTGAGCGCTGGAGGCGGATAAGTTTGTGAGTATTGTTACTCATGCGCATAAGAGCGGCGAACTCCTCACCCTGAGCTCCGGTCGCAATAACCATCACTTTGTTTGGAGGAAGCTTCTCCACCTCTTCAATTGGGAGGATGTGGGAGGTGTCGACCAAGTTGAGGTGCTTGATGATCTCAACATTGCTTTTCATACTACGACCCTCGACCAAAACCTTGCGTCCATAACGTCTAGCGGTATTGATGAACTCAATAATACGCTCAACCTGGGAGGCGAAGGTGGCAATAATCACACGACCTTGGGCATCCTTAACCAAACCATCAATGTTTTTGAGAATTGAGGCCTCAGATGGTGAGAAGCCAGGCTTGTCGATACCAGTTGAGTCCATGGTGAGGAGGAGGACCTTCCTGTCTTTGAAGATTTTGTAGTATTCGACCTCCTTTTCAGCAATCACTCCACCCTCGTTCTCCACTCTAACGTCGCCTGTGTTCACAATATCGCCAAATGGCGTCTCGATGATGATACCGGTTGAGTCTGGGATCGAGTGAGTAAGGCCGAAGAAGCGGACCTTCAACCCACCTGCGCCAAGAGGGATGCTCTTGTCGTCTGCTCCAACAATGCGGAGATCGAGTGGTGGTAGGTGAGGGAACTCTTCTTGGCGCTTCTTAATCAGGAGAGCGCCGAATTCGCGAGTATAAAGGGGTGGATTGCCAAGGCGAGGCATGAGGTAAGGAATGCCACCAATGTGGTCCAAGTGACCGTGGGTGATCACCACCGCGCGGATCCTGTCCTTGCGCTCCTCCAAATATTTAATGTTAGGCAAAATGTAGTCGATACCTGGAGTGTCGTCGTCGGTAAATTGGATACCAGCATCCACCACAATAATATCGCCGTTGAATTCAACAGCGGTCATGTTCTTGCCGATCTCTTCTACACCACCAAGAGGGATGATGCGGATAGTATTAGGAGCCAATTCAGGGATCACGTCGTGAGGTTTCTTGGCTGGGATCGGCGCTTGGGTCCTACGGCGAGCATTCTTCATGCGCATACCGGAGGCGAATTTGGAGTTCATCATTTAAGTTAGATTTTAATTGGTTTACTAGTTATTTAGGAAGATTTCCCAAACTTTGTCGGTTTCGATGTACCAATCGCGGATATTGGCGAAGCGATCAGTTGAAGAGAGGAGCGGGCCCACCCCCACGTTCATCACCTTGTTGGGCAAGATATAGATGAAGCTTGGGGTATAGAGGAACACGGCTGGCATGTCACTCCTCACCTCCCAACTCAAACTCTGGTGGATAGCTTCCAAACCGTCGCGATCGGTTGTCCCTCTAGCTTGCTCCAAGAGCCTGTCTGCTTTGGAATTGGCGTAGACGGAGATATTTAACCCCGGATCGCTCCTTTGGGAAGAGTGCCAGAATGGGTATAGATCCGCATCCTTGCCAACCATCTCACCGAAGAGTAGGGCATCGAAATTTCTCGGACGGATTACGCTCTGGTTGAGCTCTCCTGTTTCAAAAGCAACGACTTGGACATCGGCTCCAAGTTGCTTCCAAGCAGTTTGGAGGATCTCCGCAACGTGTTTAAGTTCTGGAGCATCACCCGTAGAGATGGAAAACGACAAAGGTATTGTATCCTTTCCAGACTTTTTTTCAAGTAGGCCAGTTTGAGTATTGGCTACCCAGCCTCCCTTGGTGAGGATCTCTCGGGCCTCCTTCAAGCTCGCTTCTGGCGTTTTGTAACCATCTAGGCTAGTCCAAGAGTAGAGCCCAGCGGGGAATGGTGAGCTAATAGGGGTGGCGAAGCCATTGAAGACCTCTTTAATAATCTCTCTTCTTGGTGCCAGAGTGTCGAGGGCTTGGCGAACAGCTTTGTCAGCAATAGCCTTGTTGTGGGTTTGGTTGAAGAAGACGGCAAAGATGCGAGGGAGAGGTGAGTGGATCACCTTGGCGTTGGTAGTGTCTAGAGTCTTCAACTTTTCTGGAGAGAGGCCAGCGATGCTCTCGATATCTCCATTTTGATAAGCTTCAACCAAATCATCTTCGGAGGGGTAGAACTTCAGCACCAAGTTGTTGATATAAGTGTTTTGGAGAGAGTTTGTAAATGGCTTCAATTGGTAAAGATTAGGGATCCCACCATTGTTACGCTCAACTCTCTTGATTTGGTAAGCTCCGGAGCCGATAGGTAGAGTGTTGAATTGACTGAAGGAGAACTCATCGGCTGAAACATTCTTCCAAATATGCTTTGGCAAAATACCTAAGGTGAGATTGTAAATAAATGGGGCGTAAGGTCGCTTGAGGGTAAAGACAATAGTGTGGTCATCAGGAGTGGAAACATTAACCCCCTCCCAATTACCACGGCGAGGGCTCTTAATGAGTGGGTCCATGACCTTGCTGATGGTGAAGGCTACATCCTCAGCGGTGACAGGGGAGCCGTCTTGGAAGCGGGCCTCAGTACTAAGAGTAACAGTGTAGGTTAAATGGTTGTCAGAGATGTCGATCCAGCTGGCAATATCGTTCACCACACCACCATTGGCATCAATTCTGATCAAACCAGAGTAAATGAGTGAGGTTAGATCTTTGTCAGCTTCTGAAATAGCTAAAACAGGATTAATGAAGCGAGGATTACCCACAATACCTTCAGTTAAGGTGCCCCCGTAAGTTGGGACCTCAACCATGTAAGACTCAGAAACCTGCCAAGCGAGCCCTAGTCCAGAGATAACGAAAAGGCTTACAAAGAAATAGAAGACAGATCGCTCCGCTAGGGTAAAAGTGTGGATCGTCTTATTGACATGACGTTCCTGAGGGAGGCTGTAACGCTTTTGAGAGAGCGTTTTGATTCTTTTGATATCTATACGGGTCATACGTCTCAGTCGAGAGCACCCAGGGCTGACTATTTGATGAAGAGTGGAGCCAAAGTGGAAAGCACGAAGAGGATAGCTACCAAGATGGTGGCGCGGAAGAGTAACTTCTCCAAACCGCGACGGGTAAAGCGAGTGCCGGTTGCACCGTCACCGCCAAAGCCTGCGCCTAGTTCTGCCTCTGAACGTTGGAGAATAACTCCCACGACGAGTAGGACGCTCAAGATAACCTGGATATAAGGAAGGATTTGTAACATTTCCTCGTGACTATAGATATTAATCGATAATCGACTTTAAATCAATCTAGGAATCAATGTATAATGTGAGTATCAATATGCACAAAGAACGCACAAGAATTTGGCGCTACTTGGCAGATTTCTGGACAATTGTCGCTTTCGTCACCATTGGAGTTAATTTTATAAAACATGGAGCTCTCCATGAAGTCTTGGGGCCAGTTTTGGCTATTTATGTTGCGGTTTTGGCCATCTTCTCCGCGGAGAAGGAGTTCGAGCGCTGGCATTGGCGCAATGGGGGCAAGCATATGGGCGAGCTTTATGTCTGGTTGTGGACGATCCTTATGGTAGGGATGTTTGCGATCATCGTCATTACTCATAGTGAGTATCGTATTGAAGAAGAGATCTTCTCCACCTACATTGCCGTGCTTGGTGTCCTCGCTATCACTCGCAAGTCTAAGGAAATGTTTTCCGAAATTAAGTCTGAACTAGGCGAATCTAAGAAATAAGAATATAGAAAAAGCCCCAGCGTGATGCCGGGGCTCGAAGGGACGAAAGGGGAGAGGCTTGGTCCAGCCGGTGCCAACGGGGTGTCGTTGTTCTTTTCAGAGCCACCGACCGAAGTCTTGGCTCAAACCCGCTAAGCGTGGCGACCATGGGCCACCCTACTCTACAGGAGTGAGTGTGCTCCTGCGCTCCTAGCAGAGAGCCACAGCCCCATCACCCTTCCGTCCCACTACCCATCTTACCACCATGAGCATATTTTGTCAAGCATAAAACGGTGGATTAAAAAGTGTTAATATAGGCCTCATGAATACACCAGATATCATTCAAGAGACGGGCAATTACTTCCGTAAAGTTTATGCGTGGATGGCCTTAGGTTTAGCCATCTCTGGCCTCACGGCTTACGCTGTGGCTAGTAATGACAGCTTTGTAAATTATCTCTTCAGCCACAATTGGATCTTCTTCGCCCTCATCATCCTCCAAATCGGCACCGTGATCTACCTAGCCTCTCAGTTGAAGAGGATCTCACCTGATACAGCTTTCTTCCTCTTCCTTTTGTACTGCTTCCTCACGGGGCTCACTCTCTCAAGCATCTTCTTGGTTTACACCTTTGGCTCTATTGTGAGCGCCTTCCTCTCCACCGCTATCATGTTTGCCGTAATGTCGCTTTATGGTCTTGGTACCAAGCGTGACCTCACTTCAACTGGCAAGATCTTAACCATGGGTCTCTTTGGCATCATTATTGCCATGCTGATTAATATGTTTCTAAGGAGTGCTGGCTTCGACCTCTTCCTCTCAGTCATTGCGATCATTATTTTCACCGGTCTCACCGCTTACGACACGCAGAAACTTAAACGTCTCAATGTTATTGGCAATGAAGGCACTCCAGAAGACAAGAAAGAAGCTATCATTGGCGCCCTCACTCTTTACCTCGATTTCATCAACCTCTTCCTCCACCTCTTAAGGATCATGGGTAAGAGGAGAGATTAAGTTTTATACAAAAGTCCACAACTTGTGTTATAAATGTGGAGCAAGGAGGCGTCGCATAGTGGTCTAGTGCGCACGCTTGGAAAGCGTGTGTGGAGCAATCCACCGCGAGTTCGAATCTCGCCGCCTCCGCACCCAATGTAATAGCGACCCTAGTGGTCGCTTTTTACATCGGGAGGATGAGATTCGAACTGCGGAAGGAAATTTCTAGCAGGAAATTTCCTGAGCAGGTGCCTAGACCAATCTTGCGCGACGGCGCAGGATTGAGTCGAAGGAGAATCTCGCCGCCTCCGCAATTTTTCAATCTTTTGTTCTTGGGTTACAATATTAAGCATGAAATTCAAAGTTCTTCGCAATTTTGTTCTGGCACACAAACTCTGGTCTGGAGTTGGGGCTCTTGTTCTCCTTATTATCATCCTTAGCTGGAGCTTGGGAGGCAACGGCAAGCTCAACACGACCACTCCGCAACTCGAAGATTTGGTCCGAATTGTTAAGGTTTCCGGCAAAGTAGTGCCTGGAAGCAAGGTTGATCTTGGTTTTGAACTCTCTGGCACCGTCTCTCAAGTTGCAGGTGAAGTGGGGCAGAGGGTAAATGATGGCGATGTTTTGGTTCGCCTTGATTCAAGCACTATCTCAGCCGACATTTTGAAGGCTGAGGCGGAACTTGCTTCAGCCGAAGCTGAGCTCAACAAGCTCGAGGGTCACCAAAGTTATGAAAGTAGTATTGAGAATGCTCGTCGTGCTCTCAATCAAACCATTCGTGATGCTTACACCTCAGCTAGTGATGCGGTTTACAACAAAAGTGATCGCTTTTTCCGCAATCCGAAGACTAGTTATCCAGAAGTGCTAGGTGTCTTCAAAGACGTTAATGACTTACGAGACTCGGTAAATAAAAGCCGTCCAATCATCGGGCAAGTTCTTATAGATTGGAGTAATTTGATTGGTTCACCGGTCAAATCCTATTCCGATGCGGAGATCATTAAGTCTAAGGAGTATTTGGCCAAAATTTCTACCTTCCTTAGCCAAATGGTAAGTATTGTTAATTCTTACGAAGCGGATTCAAGCATGCCTCAGAGTGATATTGACGTATACAAGAGCGACATGGCTTCAGCTAAATCTGGTCTTAACACTGCTAACCAAAATTTGATCAGCGCAGAAAAGACACTGGCCAATCTTATGGCCGATGTGCCAATCCAAGTAGCCAAAGTTGAGGCCTCCCGAGCCAATCTTCTAAATTTGCAATCCAAAGGTGGCAAGAACGCCCTCGTTGCTCCATTTGCTGGAATAGTCTCACGTCAAGACGCTAAAGTAGGGCAAGCTGTCTCTCTTGGCGAGAGCCTAGTTAGCGTTATTAGCCAAGACCAATTTATTGAAACTTATGTTCCTGAAGTCTCAATTGGTGAAATTGAGATTGGCAACTCGGCTAAAGTTACTCTCGACGCTTATGGTGAAGAGGTTATCTTCGACGCCAAGGTGGTGAGTCTAGATCCAGCTGAGACGATCCGCGACGGAGTCTCCACTTACAAGGTTAAACTTTCATTTGTAAATCCAGACAAGCGCATCCTCTCTGGCATGACGGCCAATATCGACATTGAAACCTTGCGTAAACCGGGAGTAGCTTTGATCCCAGAGCGAGCTGTGGTCAAGGAGGCTGGGGCTTCTTATATCTACGTTTTAAAAAGCAAGAAACCAGTTAAAACTCGTGTAGGTACTGGCGAACGAGATACTCAGGGCAACATTGAGCTCTTGAGTGGCACTTCGATTGGGGCCGAAATTCTCATTGATCCACCTAAAGAGTAATCGCTATGCCTGAATTCTTGCGATTAGGATTTTTCTTAGCTCTCAGACAGGTGCGGAGAGCTAGCAAATGGACGACAGGGCTCATCATCTTCGTTATGACCCTAACCTTCCTCAACTTAGTGGTGGTGAGTGGTATCTTGGTCGGTTTGATCCAAGGAGCAGTGGAGGCCAACAAAGACTATTACACTTCAGACATCATTATCTCCAAGCTCAACAAGAAGGATTACATTGAGCAGAGCCCTCAGGTGATCAGTATTATCAAATCCTTGCCCGAGGTGCGCACCTTCTCCCCACGTTACTTGAGCTCTGGACGCTTGGAGGCCAATTACAAGCAGGCGGTTAAAACAGAGGATATCGAATCCGCTGGAGCCTCATTTGTCGGCATTAATCCTAAAGCGGAAGATGGGCTCACCGGACTCTCCAAGTTCGTTATTGGTGGCGAATATTTAAATGAAAATGATTATGACAAGATCATGATCGGCGCCTATTTGCTTAAAGAATATTTCCCAGTAGAGTCCTCCGCTATCCAAACTTTGAGTAACATCCATGTGGGTGACAAGGTGCGCGTCACCATTGGCGATGTAAAGCGTGAGATGACAGTAAAGGGGATCGTGAAGTCGAAGGTAGATGAGATCGCTTACCGAGCCTACTTCGTTGATCGTCAACTTCGTGATCTTACTGGGCGCAACGACTTCAACGTAGGCGAGATCTCGATTGCCCTCAAGCCTAACTCCGACCCAAACGTGATCAAGGAGGCGCTCTTGAGGAGTGGAGTGGGCGAGTACGCTCGTGTCCAAACCTTCGAAGATGCTCAACCTAAGTTCTTGCAGGATATCAAAGACACTTTTGCTCTCCTAGGCAACATGATTAGCTCAATTGGCCTAGTGGTGGCCTCGATCACTATCTTCATTGTGATCTTTATCAACGCGATTACTCGTCGCAAGTTTATCGGCATTCTTAAGGGTATCGGCGTTTCGGGCAAGACAATTGAAGCTTCATACATCTTCCAGTCCTTCTTCTACGCCTTAGCTGGCTCATTAATTGGCCTCCTTTTGCTCTATGGTCTCATTGAGCCGGCTATTGCTAAGCATCCGATCAACTTCCCATTCTCCGACGGGATTTTGGTCGCGCCACTTGGGAGCACAGGGCTCAAAATCTTTATCCTCATCTTCACCACGATCATTGCAGGCTACATTCCAGCGCGCATGATTGTGAGGAAGAACACTTTAGACTCAATCTTAGGACGCTAAATTTATGACCAAACTTATTGAAGTAAAGGGGCTCAAAAAATTCTTCAAAGATGGGGAGAAGGAGACCCAAGTCTTAAAAGGTATCGACTTCGACCTCACAAAAGGCGAATGGGTTTCAATTATGGGACGCTCTGGTGCGGGCAAATCAACCTTCATGTATCAACTCTCACTCCTTGATATACCAACAGCTGGAGAGATCAACATTTTCGGCGAAAATACTCACCTTATGTCCTCAGATGAAAAGACGCTCTTTCGCCTCAATGAATTGGGTTACGTCTTCCAAGACTACGCCCTCCTCCCTGACCTCACTGCAGTGGAGAATGTGGCTGTGCCCCTCCTCATGCAAGGCAGGGACAAGAATCATGCTTACAAGCAGGCTGAAGAGTCATTGAAGCGAGTAGGTTTGGGCCACAGGCTCAACAACCTACCTAGCCAACTCTCTGGCGGTGAGCAACAACGTGTCTCTATTGCCCGCGCCTTGGCCCACAAGCCTCGCATCCTCTTTGCCGACGAGCCAACCGCCAACCTCGACAACGAATCCTCTAAAACTGTGATGAATTTATTTAAAGAAATCCACCAAGATGGTCAAACTATTGTGATGGTGACCCACGAGGAGGAATACTCAAAATATGCTGATAGGATTGTCCGCTTAGACGACGGTTTGATTGTGAGCGATCACAAAAAGAGGTGAGTTATACACAGCTTTGCATTTCTGGGTAGGATATGGTATAGTTTAAGCAATGTAAGTTTCTCGTTGAGAGTTTACTTGAGATGAGAGTGGTCCGGCGCTTACATGGATTACAAAACAGGCCGGCATAAAAGTTAAATGTCAACTAAGTTGTACGTGGGTGGTATTCCTTACTCTTCAACAGAGGCTGGTCTTGCAGATGCTTTCTCCAAGGCTGGTGCTGTTGTTTCCTCAGCTATCATTATCGACCGCATGACCGGTAGGTCAAAGGGTTTCGGCTTCGTCGAGATGGCCAATGAGCAAGACGCTCAGAAGGCAATCGATATGTGGAATGGCCAGGATTTCGAGGGTAGGAAGCTTACTGTAAACGTCGCTCGTCCTCTTGAGCCTCGCGCTCCAGGGATGAATCGTCGCCCAATGTAACTCTCACCCCAAGTCGCAAGACTTGGATAGGCAAAACTCCTCCAACTCAAATTGGGGGAGTTTTGTTATAATATTAAAGTGCTATATAAATAATTTTAGTACATGAAAAACACCACTCTTTTCTTTGTTCTAGCACTGATTATTAGTTTAGGAATAGTTTGGAAAACCTTACCATTTAATACAGACAGCCAACAAGAAGCTCTCTTACCTATGGCTGTGAAGGTTTTTGCTTATCAAAAATTTAATACAAAAATCTCCAAGTTAGAACTCTTTCTTGGGCAAAAAAATGTTAGCTATTCAAATAAGAATGAGCTCTCTAATTACAATCAGATTGCAAGTAGCGGAGAGAGGGGTTGCGAGATGTGGATTAATTACGCCAGTTATTATCTAGATAGAGCAATGGATATAGCCGCCAAATACGATGTCCCAGATTTTCAATGGCAAATCAATGGATTAGACGCATCTTTAAAAGATGGTGAAGAGAAAAAGATGGAAGACTGGATCAAATCATGGAAAGAGAGGGACCAAGAAAGGTTCTTTTCTTATTTAGCCGCAATGAGTGAAATGCTTGGAAGAGCAAATGAATTTTGTGAAATGTAATACTAAAATCTTAAAGTTTTTATATGTAATAATAGGCTTAACTTTTATCATTTGGAGCGTAACAACCTTCCTCCATAAACCGGCTTCGAGCCAATTTCAACCTAAATTATTGCCCCAAACCTCTCTTGGAGTTGGTGATTACCGCTTAGCAGTGGAGATGGCGACTACTGAGGCAGAGCGCACCCAAGGTTTGTCGGGCCGAGAAAGTTTGTTAGATGGGCATGGGATGCTCTTTTTCTTCGACACACCCAATCTATACGGCTTTTGGATGAAGGAGATGAAATTTGCCATTGATATTATTTGGATCAATGAGGATTGGCAGGTGGTTGAGGTTAAGAGAGGAGTGAGCCCAGAGAGTTACCCAGAAGTTTTTTACCCACGAGCCATGGCTAAGTATGTTTTGGAGCTTAAGGCAGGCCAAGCAGAGCACTTCGGCATTGACATAGGCACTAAGCTCAATTTCTAGTGCTATCCACAGGTCGTAGAGGGTTGAAATTTTATGTAAAATCTTTAAATCAAAAGAGATGTTTCAACCTCAACTTATCGGTATCAATGTTACAAGGAGAGATGGTAGTAAGGTCCCCTTTAACGCCGATAAGATCAACAAGTCGATCGAGCGCGCCACTCGCGGACTCTCTGACCCAGTTTCCAAAGTAATCCAGGTTGCCACTGAGACAAAGCTCACGATCTACGACGGCATCACCACCGTGGAGATGGACCAGGCCACTATCAACGCCGCTGTCCAAAATATTAAAGAGGATCCCGAATATGACAAAATTGCGACCCGCCTCCTCCTCAAAACCATTTACAAAGAGGCCTTGGGTGACTACGACGACGATAATCCAGCTGAGTTAATCTCTAGGCACCAAGCCTATTTCCCCGAATATGTGCACAACTCGGTGAAGAATGGCCGTCTAGACACTCGCATGGCCGATGGGCGCTACGACTTGGAGGCTTTATCTAAAGCTATTAACCTTGAGCGCGACGAGCGCTTCTACTACACCGGGCTCTCAACTGTCTCGAGCCTTTATTTGCTCAAAGATGAGATCAACAAGCGCTTCCTCGAAACTCCTCAGATCTACTTCATGCGTGTCGCCATGGGTTTGGCCTACAACGAGCAGGACCCAACAACTTGGGCGATCAAGTTTTATGACAAAATGAGTCGTTTGGAATATATTCCTGGCACCTCAACCAACTTAGGCGCCGGTACCACTCATCCCTCACTCTCAAACTGCTTCCTCCTTGAGATTCATGACGACATGGCTCACATTTCTAAGTCTGTAGCTGACATTATGATGCTCTCCAAGGGCTCTGGCGGTATTGGCGCCTCTATTACCAAGCTCCGCGCCACCAACTCTCCACTCAAATCAACCAATGGGCGCTCCTCCGGTCCAACTCCATTTGCCAAGATTATTGATGTAGCGATTCACGCCATTATGCGAGCTGGCAAGCGCCGTGGGGCCCTCTGCTTCTACATGGAGAACTGGCATTACGACTTCCCAGAATTCTTGGAGTGGAAGCACAATGCTGGTGACGACCATATGAGGATGCGCACAGCCAACACTGCCGCCTACATCTCAGACGAATTCATGACTAGAGTGCGCTCTGGCGATGATTGGTACCTCTTTGACCCAGCTGAGACTCCAGATTTGAACGAGCTTTATGGCCAAGCCTTCTCCAAGCGCTACAACGAATATGTGGCTAAGGCCAATGATGGCACGATTAAGATGTTTAAGAAGGTGCCTGCCAAAGAGCTCTTCCGCAAAATGCTCGTCTCACTCCAAACCACCTCGCACCCATGGCTTGTGTGGAAGGATCCGATCAACGTCCGCGCTTTGAACAACAATACTGGCACGATCCACATGTCCAACTTGTGTACAGAGATCACTTTGCCTCAAGACAAAGACAACATCGCTGTCTGTAACCTCGCTTCCATCAACCTCGCTGCCCACATCGCCAACAAGGAGGTGAAGTGGCAACGCTTGGAGGACTCCGTACGCCTTGCTGTCCGTCAACTCGACAACTTGGTCGATATAAACACTCTCGCGATCCCTGAAGCTTCTAGAGCCGACCAGGAGAACCGCGCTCTCGGTCTTGGTGTTATGGGCCTCTCCGATGTCTTGGAGCAATTTGGCATGGCTTATGACTCACCGCATGCTTGGGACTTCACCGACCGCATCTTCGAGTTCATCTCTTACATGGCGATCGACGAGAGTGCCAACTTGGCCAAGGAGCGTGGTAGTTACAAAAACTTTGCCGGCTCTGGCTGGTCACAAGGTTTGGTACCAGTCGATACCTTGAACAGACTTGAGGCCGAGCGTGGTTTACCTCTCACGGTGGTTAAGGAGAGCAAACACAAAGGTTTGGACTGGGATCTCCTCCGCACCAAAGTTAAGCAGGGGATGAGGAACGCCACTCTCATGGCCGTGGCGCCAACAGCTACGATCGGTTTGGTAGCTGGCACAGTGCCAGGGATTGATCCACGCTTTGCCCAAGTCTTCTCCCGCAATACTCTCTCGGGCAAATATCTTGATATCAATATTAATCTTGTCCGCGATCTCAAGAACCTCGGCCTTTGGGAGACTATTGGTCCAAAGATTATTGAAAAGCAGGGTGACATTTCAGAAATTGAGGAGATTCCAGATCATTTGAAGCAAATTTATAAAACCTCCTTCACCACCTCAGCCAACGCCTTTGTGGAGGTGGCGGCTCGAGCCCAAAAGTGGGTCGACCAAGCTCTCTCGCGCAATATGTACCTAGAGACTCGTGATATTGATGAGACAATGCAGATCTATGCCAACGCTTGGCAGAAGGGCGTGAAGACCACTTACTACCTCCACATGAAGCCTCGCCACACAGCCGAGCAATCAACGGTGAAGGTTAATAAGTCTGAGATGACAGGCAAACGCGGTTTCGGTGTCCTCACTGGCCTCAATGGCAAGTCAGAGGCTCTCAAAGCAACTGAGACGATCTCTATGCCAATCAACGAGCCTGTCCCAAGTGGGGAAGTGGTAACCGTAGTCACATCAGAGCCAGCTCCTATCGTTCATCACAAAGGCTTCGCTCAAGTAGCTCAGGTGGCCCAAGCTCCTCAAGTTCAAGTAGTTGCCGAGACTCCTGTGGTGACCCCAACAGAGGCGCCAGCCAAGCCTAAATTTGTAATCCACGGCCCCACCGACCCTCAAGATGCTCTTTTGTGCGAAAGTTGCCAGTAAGTTATTTGTCACCGAGTTGTTCAACACCGAGTGTTAAACAATTTCAAACTCACCTAGCTTAGCTGGACTTGTTCTGACAAAATTTTGATATTCGCTCGCTCCATCTTCCAATAGTATTTTAGGCACTACAAGATCCCCCCATCGATTGTTTCCGATGGTATCTAAATAACTGGACCATGGATAACTCTCATATTTATCTTTCCATTGTGGCAACTCCCGTGGGTTCCGATGAATATAGGCGGAAAGATATTTAAGTTGCTCGTCGCTATCTACATGAACTATTTTATATGGCCCTTGGAAAACATGGCCTGATTTTTGGTATCTAATGTTGTAATACTTACTGTAAGCATTTAACACTCTCTGCATATAAGAAGATAGGCTATTCTCTCCAACATCTTTTACTAGCAAGTGGAAATGGTTTGGCATAATACAAAAGCTAATTAATTCAACGTTTCTCTTATTTATAATTTCAGCTGCGATGTTCAACACCGGGTGTTGAACAAAGTCCAACATAGCGCGAGATATATTTTGTATTTTCTCTGGTGATTGAAAATACAGAACTAGAAATAAAAATCTTAAATAATCAGCCCGGTCGTGGAAAATAGTTTGTTTACTAACAGCTCTGTTAAAAACGTGGTAATACTCATATGGGGCGGTTTTCATCATTCTCATACCAATATTTTATGTTTAACACTGAGTGTTGAACAATGACGACTTGTGGATAATAAGAAGTCAATGTTCCCATTTCCTCCCAGTCTGCGTAAACTATTGGAATAGCAGATAGTAAAATTTCATGTCACTAATCGGAAAAGCTTCACCAGAAGATACATCACTTCACCCAATTCGTTACCAATGGGCCTATGATTTATACAACCAAGCAGTGCGCAACACCTGGTTCCCTCACGAGATTGCTCTCCAAGAAGATTTGCAGGACTGGGGCAGGATGACTGAGGATGAGAGGCATGCGGTTAAATTCCTCATGGCCTTCTTCAACCCAGCAGAGCTCATCGTAAACCGCTCTATCGCTCTCGGCATCTATCCATATCTCAAGAGTCCTGAGTGTCACCTCTACCTGGCCAAGCAAATGTGGGAGGAGGCCAACCACTGTGTCTCGTTTGAATACGTTTTGGAAACCTTCCCCTTCTTCGAGAGAGAGAAGATCTTCGACATCCACCTCAACGTGCCTTCCATGCAAGCCAAAGAGGCCTACATCAACAAGTATATGAAGAGGATGACGGAGGATTCACTAAATATCGACACCCCAGAGGGTAAAAAGGACTTTATTAGGAACTTGGTGGCCACCAATATTGTGATGGAGGGCATTTGGTTCTACTCCGGCTTCATGGTAGCGCTCTCCTTCCGCCAGAGGAATATCTTGCGCAACTTCGCCTCTATGATTACTTGGGTTTTGCGTGACGAGTCTCTCCACCTCAAGTTCGGCATCAACTTGATCCACAACATTTTGGAGGAGAATGCTGAGCTCTTGACCCAAGACTTCGCCAACGAGATCCGCGATCTTATTATTGAAGGAGTGAATCTTGAAGTGTCTTACAACAAAGATCTCTTCCCCAATGGGATCTTGGGCCTCAACTCAGACTATGTGAACCAATACGTGCAATATGTGGCCGATAGACGCCTCGAGGAGCTCGGCCTCCAAGCTCACTACAACGTGAAGAATCCAGCCAAGTGGATGAGTACTGCCACAGATGTCTTCGAGCTAGTAAACTTCTTTGAATCGCAAAACACGAGTTACGAAGTAGACGTCCACGCCGGCAAGAAACACTCTGACTCACAGCCTCCCCAACCACCACAAGGATAATCGTGTCATAATAATAGGTATGAAAAAATTACGAGTAGCAGTCAACGGTGCCGGGCGCATCGGTCGAGCT
>CAYLKX010000003.1:0-6809 GCA_964384735.1 uncultured Candidatus Saccharibacteria bacterium | reverse complement strand
AGGTATGAAAAAATTACGAGTAGCAGTCAACGGTGCCGGGCGCATCGGTCGAGCTTTTATCAAATTAGCTCATGACAATCCAAATATCGAATTAGTAGCGATCAATGACCTTGGCGACAAGAGCAACATTGAATATTTGCTCAAGTACGACACTGTCTATGGCAAGTGGAACGGCCAAGTGAAAGCTCAGTTCTTGCAGGAGAAGGATCCCACCAAATTACCTTGGAAGGCTCTCGATATTGATGTGGTAGTGGAATCCACAGGCCTCTTCACCGATGCGGAGAAGGCTCAAGCCCACATTACTGCTGGTGCCAAGCGTGTTGTGATCACTGCTCCAGCCAAGGGAGATGTAGCTACTATCCTCATGGGGGTAAACGACGACAAACTCTCAACCTGCACTATTTCCTCCAATGCCTCTTGTACCACTAACGCCGCCTCACCACTCATTGCTATCCTCGACGAGGCTATTGGTGTAGAGAAGGCTATCCTTAACACCACCCATGGCTACACTGCTACTCAAGCCCTCGTCGATGGCCCATCTAAAAAAGGTTTAAGAGAGGGGAGAGCTGCTGCCCAAAACATGATTCCATCCTCGACTGGCGCGGCTATTGCGGTGACAAAGGCCTTCACCAAGCTTGAAGGACTCTTTGACGGTATCTCAATCAGAGTGCCGGTGGCTGCAGGCTCTATTGCTGATATCACCTTCATCGCTAAAAGGAATACCACTGTGGAGGAGGTGAACGAAATTTTGCGCAAAGCCTCCAATGATCCTCGTTGGACAGAGATCTTCGCCGTCACTGATGAGGAAATTGTTTCCTCAGACATTTTGGGCTCCTCCTTCGGCTCCATTGCTGACTTAAATATGACTCGTGTCGTAGGTGGCAACTTGGTCAAAGTGCTTGGTTGGTATGACAACGAGATGGGGTACACGAGCACTCTCCTTCGTCACGTGTTAAAAGCTGGAGAAAATTTAAAAAAATGAAAAAAAATTACTTAATTCTAGCCAGTCTTACTCTTTTGTGTTCATTGGGTGCGGGCCAGCCAGCTTTCGCTACTGATGCGAGCGTGATTTTCTATACTGAAAATCTTAGTCTAGGTAGTAAAGGCCCTGACGGCCCTGGGATTGAGGTCTTGAGTCTTCAACAACGCTTAAATAAGCTAGGTTTTCTGGTTGCAACCTCTGGAGCAGGTTCTCCAGGACAGGAGACAACCTATTTTGGTCCTGGTACCCGGGCAGCACTCATAAAATTCCAAACAAGCCATGCTGCGGACCTCGGAATTACCCAAGGAACAGGGTACTTTGGCCCACTCACCAGAAATCTTTTAAATGCAGTTATTCGGGAATACAGCCCTGAGGGAAATTCTTCACTGAGAATAGACTTTCGCGTCTGCAAAACAGACGCACCCACAATTGAGATACGTTACGCTATGGGCCATATGGTGTTGAAATTCCTTGGTTTGAGTGGGAATAACTGTCATTTCCAGTACGGTAGTGAATTGAAAAATCCAAGCTGGGATGGAAAAATGGTGTATGATTGTTTAGTCCCAAAAATGATGAGGAATGCTTACATTAGCGGTATAGGACAGTACAAGATAACAGATACAGGCATTGATATGGGTGAGTTTAAGGAATACTGCACACCAATCAAATGATGAAAAAAATGACTGTCGTTCTTATCGTGCTCTTCGGATTGGCTTGGTCACCTTGGCTGACTCAGACAAGTGTGGAGAGAATAATCACTAAACAAGCGGAGATCGAAAGCCGACGAATGACTGATGGTTGCTGGCCGAGTAAGTTTACTGACGCCGACCAGGTACCTTTCGGTTTGATTATCACTGTGGAATCACATTGTGGCATCGGAGGGTTTGTTATTGATAAAACGACTTTTTACATAAGTCCTATTGGCACCATGCATTCTCTTCGTACAACCTCTGATTTGTGTTGCGGGAACATAAAACGAGAATGAAAATCTATATTGGCTCAGATCATGCTGGTTTCGAGCTCAAAGGTAAGCTCATCGAGCATTTAAAGAGTGCTGGGCATGAGGTGGAAGACAAGGGAGCCTTCACTTACGATGCACAAGATGATTATCCAGATTTTGTGAAGCCTGTAGCTGAAGCAGTGTCCAATGATCCAGAAGCAAGAGGGATTATTTTGGGTGGTTCTGGCCAAGGTGAGGCGATCCAAGCCAATCGGTACAAAAATGTTCGAGCTTTTACTTACTATGCACCGAGCCGTGGCCCAATCAATATTGTTGAGGACTCCAGAAGCCACAATAATTCAAATATTATTTCACTAGGAGCTAGATTTATTTCAGAAGCCGAAGCTATCGAAGCTGTCGACCTCTGGCTCCAAACCCCCTTCTCTGAAGACGAGCGCCATGTGCGTCGCTTAAACAAGCTTGAGGTATAATTACCTCATGCCTGAATTTATTCCTGCTATTTTGCCAACGTCGATAGAAGACTTGGAGGCCAAGGTGGCCAAGATTCCTGCGGAATTAAACTACATTCACCTCGATGTTTTAGAAAATGGTTACTGGTCGAGGATCAACAAAGACTTCGAAGTGCATCTCATGGTGCCAAATCCTAATGAAATCTTCCAACTCTGGGTTGAGAGGGGAGCCAAGCGAGTTATTGTTCATGAAATTTCTAAAGAGATGCTAGCCTACCGAGGTGAGGTGGAGCTGGGGCTCGCCTTCGAGCTTAGCGTGCCTATCGAGAGTGTCTTGGCCCAAGCCGAGTTTGCCGACTTCGTCCATGTTATGGCTATTGCAGAGATCGGTGCTCAGGGCCACCCACTCGACCCAAGAGTCTTTGATAGAATTAAAACATTGCAAGACAAGTTCCCCAACTTGCCGATTAGTGTTGATGGGGGGATCACCGCTCAAAATTATATGAAATTGATCGAGCTTGGAGCTGATCGCTTGGTGATTGGCTCCCACTTTGATGAAGTTTGGTCATCACTTAACTCACATGGAGCTTAGTAGCAAAAAAATTATTGAGTTGGAGGCCAAAGCCAATGACATCCGCGTCTCTATTATTGAAATGTTGGTCAAAGCTGGCTCTGGCCACACGGCTGGACCACTTGGTATGGCCGACATCTTCACTGCCCTCTACTTCCACACTCTAAACCACAAACCAAGCGACCCGAGTTGGCCCGAGCGCGACAGAGTCGTGCTCTCCAATGGACATATTTGCCCCGTTTTATACTCCACCCTCGCCCATGCTGGCTACCTGCCTCTAACTGAGCTTGCCACTTTGCGCCAATTTGGCTCCAGACTCCAGGGGCACCCACACCGCGACTTCCTCCCCATGCTTGAGACAAGCTCCGGCCCACTCGCCTCTGGCCTCTCACAAGCTGTGGGCATGGCTTTGGCCGACAAAATTGATACCAACCTCACCAGTGAGCGTCGGGTTTATTGCCTTATGAGCGACGGCGAGCTGGAAAGTGGGCAAATCTGGGAGGCCGCTATGCTAGCAGGTAAGGAGAAGCTCCATAACCTTGTGGGCGTTATTGATCGCAACAATATCCAGATCGATGGTTATACCGAAGATGTTATGCCGTTAGAGAATTTACGAGCAAAATGGGAGGCTTGGAATTGGTACGTGATCGAGATCGATGGCCACAACATGGAGGAGATCATCGACGCCTTCGACAAGGCCAAAACTATCTTCGGCCAACCAACAGTGATCATTGCTCACACGATCCCAGGCAAAGGGGTGAAGGAGTTTGAGCGTGACTATCGCTGGCATGGCAAACCACCCACACCAAAAGAAACCAAAATGGCCTTGAGAGAACTACGAACACTTGGTGGTAAAATCAAAAGCGAACATGAATAAGATAAACATTGTACTTTTGGTATGGGGGTAAACCACCTTACAATATGCTAAACCCAAATCAAAAACTTAATGCCAAAATGTTCGAGCCTGGTGTCGAACAAGCCCCAATTCGCAAAGGTTTTGGCGAAGGGTTGGTTCTAGCAGGAGAGGATGATAAAAACGTGGTTGGCCTCTGTGCTGACTTAACTGAGTCCACCACCATGAACTTGTTTAGAGACAAGTTTCCAAAGCGCTTCATTGAGCTAGGCGTTGCTGAGCAAAACTTGGCCTCAGTCGCCTCAGGCCTCTCAGCCATGGGTAAGGTGCCGTTTATCTCCTCCTATGCCATGTTTAGCCCCGGGAGGAACTGGGAGCAGATCCGCACCACTATTTGTTACAACAACCGCCCCGTCATCATTGCAGGCTCTCATGCCGGTGTCTCGGTAGGTCCAGATGGTGGCACCCATCAAGCCATTGAAGATATCGCCATTACCCGCGTGATTCCCCGCATGATCGTGATCTCACCCTGCGATGCGCTGGAGGCCAAGCGTGCCACCCAAGCTAGTGCCAAAGTCGGAGCTCCGGTTTACTTACGTCTCGCGAGGGAGAAAACGCCCATCATCACAAGTGAAAAGACTCCTTTCAAAATTGGCCGGGCCGAAGTCTTTTGGCAATCTGAGGATCCTGAGGTTGGCATTATTGCTACCGGCGCTCTCGTCCACAAAGCTCTCCAAGTGGCCAAGGAGTTGGAGAGCGAGGATATTCGAGTCGAGGTATTAAACCTTTCAACTATTAAACCTCTTGATGAAGAGGGAATCCTCGATTTCGCTAAAAGGAATAAGAGGCTCGTCACTGTGGAGGAGCATCAGATCCGTGGAGGCATGGGGAGTGCTGTGGCCGAGCTCTTGGCCCAAAAATTTCCTCTCCCGATTGAATTTGTGGGTATCAATGACGAATTCGGTCAGTCTGGCACACCAGAAGAACTAATTGAACACTTCGGCCTCGGTGTCGAAGGTATCAAAAAAGCGATCAAAAAAGTTTTAAAAAGATAAGAGCAGGCTCAACCTGCTCTTAGCGTGTAGATCATGTTTCTTACTTCTGGATGCCTAGTTACGAAGTTATTGAAAGTTGTTTGTTTCCAACCAAGCTCCTTCGCAACTGTTTGTATGTTCACTTTCATTCCTTTTGACTTAAGAGCTGCGACTGCACCAGGAATGAGAGAAACGTCGAATTTGCCACGATAACCACTAATGATGCACGTCTCAGCTTTTACAATTTCGTCAAGCTTGGCGCACAATCTCTTCGCCACTGTTACAAGAGCTAGAGCAAGAGAACTGTTAGAAACAATGAGCTCCCTCTCTTTTGAGTTTAGCCCAGCTTCTTGCAATGCTTGTTCAAGAGTTTTCTCGGACACTTAGCACCTCGTTTCTCAGAGTACATCTAGCTCGCATAATATTATCACCAAAGCTAAAACGCAACTATTTAAATTTACTTAAGACACTCTTCGATTTGTTCACGAGTGAGGAGACCTTTCTGCCCGCCGACTTCTTGGACCACGTAAGCTGAGTTAATGGCGCCCCATTTGAGAGCAGTTTGGAGATCTAGGCCATAAGCAAGAGCCACCGTAGTAGTGGAGGAGAAGGAGTCTCCAGCCCCCGTGCGCTCAACTGGTGGCTTAGGATCAGGGTAAGGTGCTTGAGTATAAAATTGCTTGCCATCATAAGCGTGCGCCCCATTTGGCCCATCGGTCACCACTACAATCTTGGGACCTAAGGCCTGCAAACGCTTCAAAAGTTCCTCCGTGCCAAGCGTATCAATGCCTAGGACTGTCTCAGCCTCCTCAAGATTGGAGAAGTAGATGTCAGCCCGCTTATAAAGGCGTGAGAGTTGCTCTCGCATCTTAAGCTCTTTGCTCCCAGGTTGGAGAGCGAGCTTCACCTCTCTATTCTGCTCCAAGTAATCGGCCAACTCATCATAAATTTTTGGCGAATCTGAACCAACAGAGCTAACGTAAACCCATTTAGGCTTACCAATATTTGGCAAAACATATTTAAACTGCTCATGACGACGCAAAATAGTCCTCTCTGCCTGATACCAAAGGAAGTAAGAGTAGTTGGTGCGCTTACCTGCCTCAACTGTGACAAATTGAGTATCAACACCAGCCTTTTGGAGTGAGGCGATGGTGGCTCGACCAGGCTCGTCGTCACCAATACAAGCCACAATAGCCGACTTAAGACCAAGTTTGGAAGCTGAGACAACTGCATTGGGTGCATTGCCCACTCCATTAACGGTAATAGACTCTTTGTAAGTTACCTTGGCGCCAAATGGTAGAGAGAGTCTCGGAAGCTCTCCATTGTTTTGAACAATTTTAACTCCGCTCTCGTCGTCTAAGTGGATGAAGACGTCTGTCGCTGTATCACCAATCGCAATAAAATCGTGCATTGGTAGAAATTATATCATGCTAGAATAAATTCCATGAAAACTTTGCGAGAGTGGTTGGTGTGGGCAGAGGAGAAGGGGGTCGCTATTGGCCACTTCAACGTCTCAGACAGTGAGGGCTTCAAAGCGGTGGTGGAGAGTGCCCAAGAGCTTGGTGTGCCAGTCATTGTGGGTGTCTCTGAGAGTGAGCGCTCCTTCCTCGGAGTAGCCGAGATCCGTGCTTTGGTCAAAGTGGAGCAAGACAAGGGCTTGCCTGTCTTTATAAATGCCGACCACACCTACACGATCCCCGCCGCTTTGGAAGCGATCGACCACCAATTCGACTCCGTTATTATTGATGGTGCGGAGAAGCCATTCCTCGACAACGTCATGATGACCCAAGAGGTTGTGCGTTACGCTAGAGCCAGTCATCCAGAAATTTTGATCGAGGGCGAACTCGGCTTCATCGGCCAAGGCTCAAGTATCCATGACGAATTGCCAGAGGGCGTGAGTGAGGAGACGCAAACCTCTGTGGGAGATGCTAAGGAATTTATAAATCAGACCAGTGTCGA
>CAYLKX010000002.1:9380-34019 GCA_964384735.1 uncultured Candidatus Saccharibacteria bacterium | reverse complement strand
GTGAGGCTCTCAATGCTTATACAGCCATCTTCGCTCCGGGGAGTATTAATTTAGATATTTATCATGATTGGCAGTATCAAAATGATCAAGGTGAGTGGATCACTGCCACTCGGATCCCACTTCACCTCACTGGGGGTAGGGCAGAGGGCTTCCGCACTTATTCGACAAAATATAACTTCACCCCTGGTCGTTGGCGAGTGGATGTGAAGACGCCTCGCGGGCAGATTATTGGTCGCATCAACTTCGATTTGGTATTGAAATAGGCTACAATTAGGGAAGTTATGTCTAAAGGTTCTAAGATTGATAAAACATTTCTAATTTTCACCATCATCTTAATCGTGGCGGGGTTCTTCATCTTCTCCTCCGCTTCACTTGGGCTCTTGGCTAAAGAGGGGAGTAATTACTCGAGCATCACCTTCTCCCAAGTTGTTCTCGGTCTTCTCCTTGGCTCTATCGCCATGATCATCACCTCGCGCCTCGATTACAAGATTTGGCGCTCATCGGCCTTCTACCTCTTCCTCTTCGCCATCTTCTTAAACATTTTGGTTTTGGTACCTTCAATCGGCTTCGAACACGGTGGGGCTAGGCGCTGGATCATGTTGGCAGGAGTCTCTTTCCAACCATCGGAGATTCTTAAATTTGCTTTCGTCATTTACTTTGCCGCTTGGCTCTCGAGTGTGAAGGAGAGGGTGAAGGAGTTTCGCTACGGACTTTTGCCCATGCTCATTTTGCTTGGAGTAGCTGGCGGGCTCCTCTTGCTCCAACCAGACACTGACACCTTCCTCATCATTGTCTTTGCTTCCTTCGCCATGTACATTGCGGCTGGTGGCCCGTGGAAAAATATTCTCGCTCTGGCCTTGTGCGGAGCTTTGGGTCTAGCCCTTCTCGCTTTCACTCGGCCATATGTGATGAAGCGTATCCAAACCTTCCTCGACCCTACAGCTGATGCGCAAGGGGCGAGTTACCAGATCCAACAGTCGCTCATTGCCATTGGCTCGGGTGAAATATTTGGGCGAGGCTTCGGCCAGAGTGTGCAGAAGTTTACTTACCTTCCAGAACCAATAGGGGATTCCATTTTTGCCGTAGCAGCAGAGGAATTCGGCTTTCTGGGCTCGGTGATCCTGATAGGCATCTTCCTCCTCTTCGCCATTAGAGGGCTCAAGGTGGCCTCAAGGGTGCCGAATCTCTTTGCTAGACTGACAGTTGTGGGCATTGTTATAATGATTATTGCCCAAGCCTTCGTCAATATTGGCGCAATGCTAGGAGTCTTGCCTTTGTCGGGCATTACTTTGCCTTTCGTCTCGCATGGCGGAACATCGCTCTTTGCGAGCTTGTTTGAAGTGGGGATTGTCTTGGCGATTTCTAAAACTCAGAAACATACTTAATTATGCGAATCTTATTTACCGGCGGGGGGACAGGGGGTCACTTTTACCCAATTATTTCTGTAGCAGAGGAGCTTACCCGCTTGGCTAAGGAGAAGCATCTTCTTGAGCTTGAGCTCTACTTCATGTCGCCTACCCCCTATGATCCCGGCGCTCTCTATGAGCGAGGTATTGTGTATAAGAAGAATAGTGCTGGTAAGATTCGTCGTTCACCAGGAATTTTGAATCTTTTTAAAAACCTTTTCGACCTTTTCAAAACTGGTTGGGGAGTGTTGAAATCTATTTTCCAAGTTTACCAACTTTACCCCGATGTCGTCTTTGGCAAGGGAGGTTACGCGAGCTTCCCCGCCTTGCTCGCAGCTCGGATCTTGCGGATCCCCGTGGTGATCCACGAGTCAGACTCAGTGCCTGGCAAGGTTAATTTGTGGGCGGGGAAGTTTGCTCAAAGAGTGGCCCTTTCCTACAAAGATGCTGGACGCTACTTCGCTCCAGAGAAGACGGCTTACACTGGCCAGCCAATTAGAGCCGAAATTGCTACACCAATTTTAAATGGCGCTAGAGAGTTCCTTAAGATTGAGGAGGGTGTGCCGGTTATCTTGGTAGTGGGGGGCTCACAAGGCGCCAAGAGGATCAACGAGGCTTTGCTTGGATGTCTCAAGGAGTTGGTCAAGCATTACGTCATTATTCACCAAACTGGGGCCAAAAATTTCGCCGAGGTGAAGGCCACTGCCGATGCAGTGCTTTATGACTCTCAATACAAGGATCGTTACAAACCCTTCGACTACCTCAACGCCTCCGCTACTCGCATGTCGGCAGGGGTAGCGAGTGTCGTGGTCTCACGAGCGGGCTCAGCCATCTTCGAGATTGCATCTTGGCAGATTCCAGCTATTATCATTCCGATTAATGAACGGGTGAGTCATGACCAACATTCCAATGCCTTCGCCTTCGCTAGGGCAGGGGGGTGCGAGGTGATCGAGGAGGACAATCTTACGCCAAACATTTTGCAGGCGGAGATCACTCGCCTGATTGATGACGAAGAGTTGAGGGGCAAAATGAAGGAGGCTGACAAAAACTTCTTCAAACCTGAAGCTTCTAAGAATATTGCTGAAGAAATTTTAAAGATCGCCCTCGAGCATGAGGTTGCCAAATAATATGTCAGAAAAAGTTGTAGTTAGAATACCTCCTTCACCAACTGGCTTTTTCCATATTGGTCGAGCCAGAACAGCTTTGTTTAATTATCTTTTTGCTAAGCACCATGGTGGAGAAATTGTCTTTAGATTAGAGGATACTGACAAAGAGCGTTCTAAGAAGGAGTATGAACAAGACATTATTGATTCGCTGTCTTGGCTCGGTATAACTTATGACAGAGGTCCCTTCAGGCAATCTGAGAGAACTGAAGTCTATAAGGAGTATATTCAGAAAATGTTAAATAACGGTACAGCCTATATCTCTCATGAGACTGAGGGAGAGAATAGGGAAGTGGTGAGATTTAAAAACCCAAATAAGATCGTTGCTTTTACTGATGGTATTAGAGGCGAAATTTCTTTTGATACAACCGAGTTGGGTGATTTTGTAATTGCTCGCAATATCAATGAGCCATTATACCATCTAACAGTTGTGGTGGACGACCATGAGATGGGTGTGACGCATATTATTCGCGGTGATGATGGTATTTCCAATACTCCTCGCCAGATTCTTCTTCAAGAAGCGATTGGTGCTAAAAGGCCTCAGTACACTCACTTGCCACTCATTCTTGGCTCAGACCGTTCGAAGATGTCTGCTAGACATGGCGCTACCTCTCTTCGGGATTTTAAGAACGCTGGATACTTACCCCAATCTATCGTTAATTATCTCGCTCTCTTGGGTTGGAATCCGGGCACAGAGCAAGAGATCTTTACTATGCAAGAGCTCATTGAACAGTTCGATCTTAAGAAGGTGCAGAAGGGTGGGGCCATCTTCGACCCAAAGAAGCTCGATTGGGTCAATAAGGAGCACATCAAGCTCTTGCCAGCTGAGGAGCAAAGGATGCTTATGGTTAAAAGTATTGAGAGTGAGCCTTATATGACAGGTGAGCCAGAGTATGCGGTGGAGGGTTTGGTATGGAAGAACGATCCTAAAGAAGCTACTCTCAAGCACCTTGAAAAGTCACTAGAGATAATCAGCAATTGTTCAACATCCGATGTTGCCCAAAAGCTTATGGAGTATGCTGAGGGTGTGGGCCGTGGGAGCGTGCTTTGGCCAGTACGCTTTGCTCTCACGGGTGCCAAGGCCTCACCGGATCCGTTGGTCCTTTTAGAAATTATTGGTAAAGAAAAATCTATGCAAAGAATTAATAAAGCAATCGAACTACTTAAAGCTGATTTGAATGACCAGAGTAAGAATGGGGGATTCATCGGTATGTTGATCCTTATCTTGCTGGCTCTTGTGGCGCTCAAATACTTCTTCGGCTGGTCGATCTTCGCTTGGATGTCTTCCGACAAGGGTCGAGACGCCGTGGCCTACCTTTGGACCTTGCTTGCCGGGCTCAAGGACTTGGTTGTAACTCTTTGGAATTATATTCACTAGTATGCCTAAGTGGTTGAAGTACTTCCTTTTCTTCTTACTCGCGCCAATTTATGTGCCAGTATATTTATTGATGCATTTTACTTTTAAATGGTGGTCATCTTTGATTGAATAATCATTTTTCTAAAACTCCCCTACTGAGATCCAAAATTTTGTGGGGGAGTGGTGCCTAATTAATATTCCGAATTAATTTTGAATCAATAAGTTTTGGTAGAAGAGAGGTAGTGTGGAAAGAGGGAGGGGAATTAAATCAAAACAATTAATGGGGGAATTAATCAGATTTAATTATCCACACAAGTTAATTGCTGGACCCAGGCCTTATAGCCTATAATACTGAGTGTTAGAGATATTATACTCAGTCCCTACTATAAATAAACCAAGCTAAACCAAGATGCCTAGACCACGCTTCAATCCCAAGCTCGAGTCCTCTACCCCAGACACTTTGCCTTACTTAGATGATTTCCTTTTATTTATTCGGGCCAATAACTACTCCCCCGAGACGGCCTACAACTATGAGCGCGACTTGGAGACCTTTGCTCACTTTTTAAAAAAAGAAATGGATTTGGAATTCAAATCAGCCACCAAGCGGACCATTGAGCAGTTTAAGGCTTACCTCAACTCAAGTGACAGGCGCACGGCCAAGGGCTCGGCCACTATGCAGGATCTTAAGTCAGGTTCGATCAACCGAATCCTGACCTCACTTAGACGATACTTACAATACTTAATTGATATGGATGAAGAGGTGCCGGTCGTGCCAGGCTCGATTAAGCTCCTCAGGATGGAGAAGAAGCACAAACAAGTTGCTGAGATGGAAGAGCTTAAGAAGTTGATTGAGTTTCCAACCAAGATTGAGAAGGAGAAATTGGTCGCTTTGAGGAATCGGGCCATGCTCGAGACCTTGTTTGCCTCCGGTATGCGTATTTCGGAATTAATTAATCTTAAAAGGGCTCAACTCGACAAGTCTGGTCGAATCTTCATCCAAGGTAAGGGCAAGAAGCAACGCTTCATCTACCTTACTGATAGAGCCAAGAAGCATATTGATAATTATCTTAAAGAGCGGACCGATGAGTATCCATACCTCTTTGTGGCGACTCAAGGGCTCAATATGAAGGATAAGACGAAGCATATCTCGCCCAATTACTTACAAATGAAGATCAAGCAGTATAGGGAAATTTTGGGGATCAATGTGCCAACCTCGGCGCACTCCTTGCGCCACGGCTTTGCCACCTACTTGGCTGAGTCTGGGGCCAACCCAGCGGCGATCCAGATCCTCCTCGGCCACGAGTCACTTGATACCACTACTCGTTACGTTCACGCTTCAGACAAATATGCGGAGAAGACGCACAAAGACTTCCACCCATTGAAGGATTAAATGGAGGATTAAAAATAGTTCTGCTCCGACGATCGCATGGCGAGGTCGGAGCAGTTTAGGTGAGCTTGCGCACATTATTGATGGCCCAGAAGGTGCGGTAGGTGCGGTTGCATCGAGTCACCTCCACCCTAATATGATCGGAGCCAGGGCGAGGTGTCTCGACTACTCGGGCGCGGTGGTGGTTGCTGAGGTTCTCTATCTTGTCACCAGAATCAAACTTCGGCCTCCAGTTACTGGTGGCCTCAGCATGTCTCGCGCTGGAAAAGTAGTGTGTTCTACGCAATCTCATTCCCCCTTTGTGCGATCTTATAAAATTGTAACTTAAATATTTTAAAAATAAATAGTTTGTAAAACACAAAACCCGCCACCTTGCCCCGTCTGAGTAGGGGGGGGGGTGGGCGGGTTTTGTGTTTATTGACCTTAGCTAAGATTATTTCTTAGCCACTTCTGCGTTAGAAGGCTTTGACCAACAAGGTGAGGATGAGACCCATGGCTTGGCGCCGAACTTTTCATAAAGGTATCGGGCGAAAGCGACGTTGTCATCGATCTTGTTCAAGTTCAAGCCCATCTGCTCTGCAGTCTCCTGGTGATACCAGATGTTAATCTGCATCACACCGCGGTCGTAAGAGTTCTGCTTACCACGGAGCACCTCTCCATTGGAGTCGTACTGGCGGTAATGGGACTCACAGCTCGCAATCTTCGCAAGAAGCGGGATGTCGGCGAAGTAGTCCTTAACGAACTTCTCAACGTTCTTCGGGTCAGTAATCGGGCCGTAGTCTACTGATCTCACCTCCTTCGGCTCTGAAATAGCTGGAAGACTTACAGTATCGGTGGCAGTCATGGCCGGTAGAACGGACATCGCACCAGATGAGAGTGAGAAGAGCAAACCAATAGTTGATAACTGAAGAATAAACAGTGGGATAAACTAGTAATCAAGGATCGCCGTGACCGTAACTTTCTCCTCCTAGTAAATGAAAAGCCAGCTCTAGCTGACTTATATATATCTTAGCATATCCAGCCCTTGATGTCAAGGGCTTTTTATTGTCTCGTTTTTATAAAATGGCTCTATAGAGCCATATATTGGGCAATACTTTAAGGCTTTTGGCACCCCACCGCGAGGGTATAGCCAGAGGCTTCGGCCACCTGGGCACTTGGGAAGCTGATTTTGTTGGTTTCGGAGACCCTTTTAAGCCCACTACAGGCCTCGTAGTAGTACTTTTTGCCCTTACTGGAGGCATAGACCGTATCTGGGCTAGGGGCTGTTATGGAGGCTTGGAGAGCCTTAGGTGATGGGTCAGTTTGGCTGGTGAGGCTTGGGTCTAACTCAACTTTAATGGGAGCACTTGATGAGGAGGAGGTAAGGCGCCCTATGGCAAAGGCGAGGCTTGCTGTGAGGATGATGACTAAGCTGAGGAAGAGCTTTCTCACCCATTGCCTACCCTTGCTCTCTACCCTCCCCTCCTTGTCAAAGTTGAAGGTCTCTGCTATATTCATATGGCTAATTATACAACCCTTCGACAAGCTCAGGGTAAATGTAAACATTTATGGCACATAAAAAGTCCGCAGGCGTATCGAAAAACGGAAGAGATTCAAACCCAAAGTATTTGGGCTTGAAGCTTACTCCAGGTGCTCAGGCTAAGCCTGGGGCTATTATCGTGCGTCAGCGCGGGACCGACGTTTTGCCAGGTCGTGGCGTCTCCATGGGTAAGGATCACACCATCTTCTCCCTCATTACTGGTAAGGTAAAGATGTCTTACAAGCGCAAGGTCAACTTCGACAACACCGTTTCTAAGAAGAAGGTCGTCAGCGTTGTTTAACTCCTCTTGTTTGAAGCCTTGAAGGCCTCGAGGGCGTGATGCTTCTCGAGCCTTTTTGCTTCCTTCTCCGCACGTTCAGCTTCCTCCTTGGCGTGCTTGGCTAGCGAGTGAGATTTGAGTTGTTCCGCTTTCAATAAACCCGCCTTGTTGGCCACTAAGGCTGAGCCTTGGGGTAAGAGAGCATTATTGGCGTAGCCATCGCTCACCTCTTTGATATCAAAGCGCTTCCCCACCCCCTTCACGTCTCTAAGTAGTATGACTTTCATCCCGTAGTAGAAATTTGCATTATTTATAAATATGCACCTCCGGTGCGATACCAATTTTCACTACCGGATTCATAGATTGACATAGTAATAAAAAGAGCCTAATTTGGCTAGTAGACGTAAGTTCGGTAACCAATGCTTTTAAGGGAGTCTCTATGACTTTCGGCGTTCAAGTTATCCATGTTTGTGGCGGGTTCGAGATTGTTGAGAAAATTGTCAGGCATATCAATCTCGGCCTTGGTGTGGTGGTTGAACTGGAGACTATCACCAAGACGAATCCCTTCACCTCTATCATCAGGTTGACCAAGGACTACACGAGCCCTGAGGAGGCTTACAAAGAACTTGAGGTAGTGAGGGAGGAGATTCGTCGCCTTCACGATGTGCTGGCCGAGTCGGAGAACTCGAGTTTGCGCGTTTACTTCTTGAAGAGGGATGGCGACAAATGGATTTCACTGGAGCCCAGCAAATCCATTCCTCTCGACGAACCACTGCCTCTTTCAGGCGAGAAGGCGGAAACGGACTAGGACCCAGGAGGGCCCATGAGAGTAAGATTCGGTTTGAAAGTAATGTCCGATTCCCAGACGGCGATCTTGCACCTCAACTCAATCCTTGGCGGGTTGGTGGAGTTGAGTCAAGGTGGTGCTGGGAGTAGCGGATCGTGGGTTCTGGTTGAGCTCAAGAGGGGCTTCAGCGATCTGGACTCGGCTGTGCGCGAGCTCACCAGGGTGCAGAAGATCGTCGAGGAGAGCAAGTTTTACTCCGACATCTCACAGGTCTATCGCTGTGAAGGTGACGACGCTTGGCTCTCTCTCAACTCAACTCAGTTCCTGAGAGTTCGGCAAGCTTTGACCTTGGCCAGAGCGGAGCCCGAGCCTCGAGCTTAGAGTTGGTGTTCTTTCTTGAATCGGCCGAGCGACACGCTCGGCCGATTTCTATTTGACACGTATTCAATTTAAATGTATTTTGTTTTATGGAATTTTGCCTTGGAGGGCTAATGGGGTTCCTGAGTTTCAGAACCAACGTAGATCCTGTCTATCGAACTTTGGTTGGCTACACTAGCCCACTGCATCTCACCTCAGTGGTGGCTGAGTCGCTGGAACACTTGAGTAGTGGGGGTAAGCACGTTCTCTGGGTGATCTCAGAGGAATTGTGCCCTAAGAGCCAAGAAGATTGGGCCACCTTCTCATTATTTATGAAAGGTTTGAGAGAGGCATTTGAAGTTCAAGATGAACGCTTCAATTGCCATTTCGCAGTCGTGTTTCGGAGACAGTCTGGTGGAGGCGGAAAGGAAATGATCCAGATCACTCGACTTGGCCAGGCCCAAGCCAAAATCCTCCCCTTCCGAAGGAAGCACGCCACATGATGCGTCGGTACTGGTTACCGGCGCATTTCTATTTTATTGATTCAAAATTTCGAGAGCTTTTTGGAGCTGAGGGTCCACACCTTTGGAGCGGTCTTCTTGAGTTAGGCTTACAGCATAGTCTGGAGATACTCCAGTGTCAGAGATTGAATTGCCATTTGGTGTGAGCCAACGAGCGACAGTGATCTTGAGAGTGGTGTCCTCAGTTAGGTTGATTAATTCCTGCACAGAGCCTTTGCCGAAAGTTCTCTCCCCTACCAACTTAGCAATCCCGTGCTCCTTGAGAGCTCCGGCCAAAATTTCTGAAGCGGAGGCCGAACCTTTGTCGACCAAGATCACCACCTTGAGCTTGTCGCTGAAGATGTTGTAACCACGACTCCTATAAACTCTCTCATCACTCTTACTGAAGCTCTCGCGCACCACCACTTTGTTGGCTGGGAGGAACCAGCTGGCGATGTCGATAGCTGCTTCGAGGTAGCCACCAGGGTTGCCACGGAGGTCGATGAGGAGCTTGTCATTGTTGGAGCTTACAAATTCGCGCAAGGCTCCTCTAAAGAGGTTTGGTGAGGTGGCGGTGAAGCTGTACAAACTAATTTTAAAGATGCCTCCTGGCAAGGTCTCGGTATTGATGACTGGTAAGTCGATTGTGTCGCGGATGATAGAGATCTCGAGAGGCTCCTTGACCCCAGTGCGAGACACGGTGAGAGTGACCTTGGTCCCCTTTGGGCCACGGATCAGCTTCACCGCATCCTCAGTGGCCATACCACTCGTGACCTTATCATTGATCTTGATCACTTTGTCGCCAGCACGCATACCCGCTCGCTCAGCTGGAGAGTTTTTGAGCGGAGAGACGACGTTGATCACACCGTCTTTGGCCAAGACCTCCATGCCCACACCCTCGAAGTTACCTCGCACATCAGCGGCAAACATCTCAGATTCTACTGGGGGGAAGAAGACTGTGTAAGGATCACCCAAGGAGTTGGTGAGTCCACTAATCGCACCATAAACCTTCTCCTGATCCGTCACCTGCTTCTTGGTGGTGGAGGCGGCAACATACTTTTCATTAATAAAGTTCCAAGCTCGCCAGAAGGGGGCGAAGTCGATGTTGCTTGGCTTGCCCTCTGTTTGCCCAATGAGCTCTGAGGTTGGCACTTGAGGCGATTTGTAAGCGTTCTTCACTCCCAAGTTGTAGAAGCCGAAGCTAAGGACAATGCAGAGAGCAATGAAGCCAGAGTGTTTGCGGAGAATTTCCATAGGTGAGATTATATCATCATGGTATTGAAACTTCATAATACTCTCGGTGGGCAATTAGAGGAATTTAAGCCGATTGAGTCTGGGCTCGTCAAGATGTATCACTGTGGTCCGACTGTTTATGATCGAGCTCATATTGGCAACTTGCGCGCCTATGTCTTTGCCGACATTTTGCGTCGAACTTTGGAATATGTTGGTTATGAGGTGGAGCAAGTAATCAATATTACCGATGTGGGCCACCTCACTTCTGATGCTGATACTGGTGACGACAAGATGGTGAAGGGTCTTAAGCGCGAGGGTTTACCACTCACTCTCGAAGGGCTCAAAACTCTGGCAGATAAGTATACTGGCGCTTTTGTCGACGACTTAGAGGCCTTGAACATTAAGATGCCGAGCCACTTGCCTCGGGCCACTGAGTACTTGGCTCAAGAGATCGAGTTGATCAAACAGATTGAGGCCAATGGCTACGCTTACCAGTTGGCTGATGGAATTTATTTTGATACAAGCAAATTGGCAACCTACGGTGCTTTGGGCGGGCTCACTCCCCTGCGTGATATAGAGAGTCGAGTGGATGCTAGTGGCAAGAGGAGCCCCCGGGACTTTGTCCTTTGGAAGCTATCAAGTAACGACAAGTTGGGGTTCGAATCTCCTTGGGGCAAAGGCTTCCCTGGTTGGCATATTGAGTGCTCGGCCATGAGTCGCTCTCTCCTTGGGCAACCATTTGATATTCATACTGGTGGCATTGACCATATTCCTGTGCACCACAATAACGAGATCGCTCAGTCTGAGGCAGCCTTTGGCACTAAGCTTGCCAACTTCTGGCTCCACAACGAATTTGTGCGTCTCAATGATGGCAAGATGGCCAAGAGTGAGGGTTCTGGGGTGAATCTGGACACTTTAGTAGCAGAGGGCTTTACCCCACTAGACTACCGCTACCTCTTACTCATGACGCATTACAAGTCGCCGATCAATTTCACCTACGAGGCGCTTGGGGCTGCCCAGAGCGCGCTTTCTAAGCTTAAGAATTTCGTGTCAAAGGTGCCCTTTGACACACAAGGTGAGGTTAATGAAGATTATAAGGAGCAATTTATGGCTAAGCTGGAAAATGATTTGAATACAGCTCAAGCTCTCGCGGTGGTTTGGACTTTGGTAAAAGATAAGGAAGTGTCTCCAGAGGACAAGAAGGCCACTCTCTTCGACTTTGATAAAGTTCTCGGTTTGGGGTTATAAAAATTCTCGAGTTTTATAAAAGATTTGGCCCACCACGACAGTGTCGTGGTGGGCCGTTTGGCGCCATGTAGGCGCTAATGCGTCTGGCAGAGCCGGATCATCAGCAGTTCGCGGATTCCGTTGGGCGGGCTCGAACCGAAGTTCGAGTTGACCATCTTGTCGAGGTCCTTGCCGTTCAGGCCACGGGGGTGGACCAACCTGAGGTCGGCCACCATCGTGGCGATCAACTGATCATCCTGACTCACTTCCTGGTGACGCTTTTCCATAGGCGTGCTCCTTTGTGTGAGGTACTGCTCGGATACTATATGTTTGGATTCCAATTGTGTCAAATGATCTTTTCCCCACCTTTTCCACCCACTCTCCCCCATTTCGCCATTTTCTTCATTCGTGCCATTCGGCCAGATTCGTTATAATTCGTGTTATGCAAATTTCTGGCGCATCATCACTCACCAATGCGGGACTTCGTATCCCTCCTCACTCTCTGGAGGCCGAGATGGCTCTCCTTGGCTCAGTAATGCTTCGCCCAGATGCAATTTACGAAATCTTGGACATCGTCAATACGCAGTCATTCTATTTTGAGAAGCATCGCATGATCTTCGAAACGATGCTTGACCTCTTCGGCAAGCATCAGCCTATCGACCTCCTCTCCCTCTCCACTCGTTTGAAAGAGCGTGAAATTTTGGACAAGGTTGGTGGCGTGGCTCTCCTCACCGAGCTTTCTAGCTCAGTGCCTTCCTCAGCCAATATCAAGCACTACGCGGAGATCGTGATGAAGAAGTATATGATGCGTCAGCTCATTGAGGCCTCTGAGCATCTCTCTCACCTCGGCTTCAACGAGGCTGGAGAGCTTGAGGAGATCCTCGACCAGGCGGAGAAGAAGGTCTTCGACATCACCGAGCGCTTCTCCGGTACCTCACGCTTCCAAGACATTGTGCCCCTCCTTCATGATGCTTTTGAGAGGTTTGAAAAACTTTCTAGTGCTGAGCACGAGCTCCGTGGTGTGCCAACTGGCTTCAAGTCACTCGACGATATTTTAGGCGGGTTCCAAAAGTCTGACCTCATTATCCTTGCTGCTCGCCCATCTGTGGGTAAGACGGCTTTCGCTCTCGATATTGCTCGACGCATTGCCTCAGAGCATCAGATCCCGGTGGGCATCTTCTCCCTTGAAATGAGTGCCGATCAGCTCGTGGATCGTATCGTCGCCGCTCAGTCTAAGACAGATGCCTCAGTGATCCGCAAGGGTGTGCGCACCCAGAGTGGGACTTGGCGTGACGATGTGTTTAAAAATATTCGTGATGCCCTCGATGATCTCTCGAGAGCGCCTATTTATATCGACGATCAGCCAGGCAACACGATCATGAAGATGCGCTCTGCTGCTCGCAAGCTCAAGATTGAGAAGGGGCTCAAACTCCTCATTGTGGACTACCTTCAACTCATGGCCCCCTCTCAAGCTCGCGCCTCAGACTCCACTGTTCAGCAAGTGACCGAGATCTCTCGTGGCCTTAAGCACTTGGCTCGTGAGCTCAATATCCCTGTCATTGCTCTCTCTCAGCTCTCACGTAACATTGAGCAACGTGGTGGTAAGCCTAAGCTCTCTGACCTCCGCGACTCAGGTTCTATTGAGCAAGACGCCGACTTGGTGATGTTTATCCACCAAAATGAGGAGGATATTCGTGATGAGTCTGGCAAGATTAAGGAGGTGCAGAGGAAGGAGCTCATTGTGGCCAAGCATAGGAACGGTCCTTTGGGTAACGTCCAGATCGACTACCACTCTCGCTTCAACACCTTTGCTGAGATAGACTATTCTAACTACGGCAAGATTGAGGAGGATTTTAATAGCTTTTAGGTCCTAAATGAATCCCGTACGAAATAAAATGAATATTCCATCTCAAGGTTTAATTAATCGTAAATTTCGTACGGGATGAATTCGATCGATAAATTAACGGAATTGTTTAAGAGTTTGCCAGGGATCGGCCCTCGCCAAGCTAGGCGCTTCGTCTACTACATCCTCTCACGTAACGGCTCTTACTCAGATGACTTAGTGCGAGCGATTGAGGAGTTGAAGCGAGGCATTCACCAGTGCGACAAGTGCCAGAGATACTTTGTAAAGAATGGTTCGCCAGCTAATACTTGTAAGATTTGCTTAGACGAGACTCGCGACAACTCACTCCTCATGGTGGTGCCTCGCGATGTCGACCTGGAGGTGGTGGAAAAGAGTGGTAGTTACGAGGGCCACTACTTTGTGCTTGGTGGTGTGGTCCCAATTTTGGACAAAGAGCCGGAGAGGCGGATTCGCTTACAACTTCTGGCTTCTAGATTGGAGGAGGGTGCGAAGGCGGGGTTGAAGGAAGTTATTTTGGCCATGAATGTAAATATGGATGGTGAGCATACAGCTGATTTTATTAAGGGTTATTTTAAAGATTTGCCAGTCACCTTCTCTCTCCTTGGGCGAGGCCTCTCAAACGGCGCTGAGCTTGAGTACGCTGACCCAGAGACCCTGAAGAACGCTCTCCGTAATAGGACGAAATAAGAAAGGCCCGGTTCGACGTCGTCGAACCGGGCCTCGATGCTTCTCCGGCGGGTTACTTCCGGAGCTTCTTCTGGATGGCGTAGTCCAATGCCACCCGAAGGATCTGCTCGCCGTGAGAGCTAGTCTCTTTGCCGGCGCGCTGATTGAGGGAGATGGCGTCCTTGTGCCCGTCTTTGTTCGGCGAGCACACGACTCCTTCCTTGATCAGGAACTCCAGAGCCAGTTGGTACTTGGCCTCGTCGAAGCGGTAGCGCCCCAACTTGTTCCTGACGTTGGTGTGCACGTGCCTGATCGGCAACGCGTGCGCCCCGATGAACGAGACCCCGCTTCCCGGCATGAGGAAGCCATACATGATGATGGCCTGCACATGCTCCAAGTCGTACTTGGGGGGCACCACGAAATGCAGGTGGTGGTGCTGTTCCGAGGCGGAGACCCGCTGAAGCAATTCCTTCCAGGCCTTCCGATGTGCCTCGAAGGCATCCGCGGCAGGCCGTTCCGCCTCATCGAGGCGAGCCAAGAGTTCATCGCTTTCGCGATACTTGGTCACGATCTCGATGAACTGCCCCATTGGCATGCGGGGGTAGGCCCCCCGCAAATCCTTTAAAAAGCTCATTACACTCCTCCTGGGCCATTAGGCCCGACAGGTACTCTGCTCTTAATAATAGCATGTTTAGATTATAAAGTCAATAGAATAAAAGATAAAGAAAAACCGACCATTTTTGGCCGGTTTTTCTTAAAACCTAGTCTTACTTCACTGATGCGATCTTGATTTCAAAGAAAGGTTGGCGGTGGCCATTCTTCTTAAAATAGCGAGACTTAGGCTGGTACTTGATAACGGTCACCTTCTGAGCACGACCAATCTTGGTGAGGGTGGCGGTAACCTTAGCGCCCTTGATGTAAGGCTTGCCGAGGGTAATGCTGTTGCCATTCTCAGTCATGAGGACCTCGTCGAAGGTGAGGGTAGAGCCCTCCTTGTGCTCACCCATTAACTTCTCAATCTTAATAGTATCGCCGGTTTTGACGCGATATTGCTTGCCTCCTGTGGTGAAAACTGCATATTCCATATAGGGTTGCTATTCTACTCCTCTATGGCCGGTTTGTCCAGTGTCAGATTCTCGATCTCGAGGCTCTTGCCAGAGATCTTAAGGATGTCTTTATCGATCTTTTTAAACTCCTTGCCAGCTAGGTTATACTGGTTTACCGCGGTGCCCAAGGCGTTGCCCACCTTCGTGTAGTACTCCTCGTAGGTCCCAAGGTGCTTCTGGAGAGCGCCAACGTTCTTAATAATCTCCTTCACACTCTCTTCTATCTGGAGGCCCTTTAACCCCTCAAGGACTGTTTGGAGATAGGCGAAGAGTGAGGTTGGTGAGATAGCAATCACGCGATACTTAGAGGCTGCTCTTTGGATCAAGTTCTCCTCCGTGGCGCCCACAGTGCCCGAGACGAGATCGTAGTAAATAGCTTCGTGAGGGATAAACATGAAGGCGAAGTCCATCGTCTTGTCTTGCGGGCGGATATACTTAGAGGTTTCAATGATCCTCATTTTCAAATCATTTTCAAAGACTTTGGCCAGGCGCTCCTTCTCCACCGGGTCGCTCTCCCCTGCCATGCGGTTGTAGTTCTCAAGTGAGAACTTGGAGTCGATAGGCACAATGCGATCCTTCACAAATATGACAGCATCCACGATCTCTCCGTTGGGGAATTCGTACTGCATTTGGAAGCTCCCTGGAGGCAACACATTTTTGAGCAAGGTCTCAAGGTAATATTCGCCCAAAACGCCTCTTTGTTTTGGATTCTTCAAAATATCTTGGAGGCTTTGGAGTTGATCGGCGAAGGAGACCACCTGCCTATTGGTCTCATCGAGCTTGGTGAGGCCTTGGGTCACCTCCTTGATCAACTTGGCCGACTCGGTGAACTGTCGGTGCACACTCTCACTCATTGTGCGGGTGGAGTCGCTCATCTTGCGATCAATAGCGTGAGAGAGGTCGTTTATATGAGTGAGGAGGAGTTTAAGGCCATCGGACTCCCCTTCGGCAGGCCTCTTCTGCGTTAAGCGGTAAACTAGGTAAATATTGAGGGCCAAAATGGCGATGAGTAACCAGTTCATGCTAGGATTATAACATGTTCCGGTAGTGAAAATTGGCATCGCACCGGAGGTGCATTTTATAAAAATAATGCCAATTTCTACTACGGGATGTCACTACAAACAGATATCAAAGGCGAGATGATCCTCGCTATGAAGGCCAAGGATCAGGTTAAGTTAACCGTTATCCGTGGTCTTATGTCCGCCTTTACCAACGAGCTTGTCGCCAAGGGCAGGCGCCCAGACGAGGCTCTCTCCGACGATGAGGCTCTTACCGTCATCACCCGTGCTGTGAAGCAGAGGAAGGATAGTATTGAGCAATTTACCAATGGTGGCCGAGCCGACTTGGCCGAGTCCGAGCAAGCTGAGCTCAATGTCCTCCAATCATACCTCCCGGCTCAGATGTCTCGAGAGGAGGTTGAAACTTTTGTAAAAGCGAAGATCGCTAGCGAAGCTCCAACCAAGGACAAGGCCGGCCAATTCACCGGCTCAGTCATGAAGGAGCTCAAAGGCAAGGTTGATGGCACTTTGGTCAAAGAGGTTGTGGATGCCCTCCTAGCGTAAGTTAATATTGTGTGTTAATTTTGGGTTAGGCCTAGTTGCTAGTTAACCTCTTTCTTCCCAGCGGGAGCGTTAGCATGAGCATTCGTAGTTTTGATTACAGCCAGCCAGGACGGCGGGTCTACCAGCGGTTTGCCCTTCCGGACGAGGATCTGCCGGAGCTCGAGACTAAGACGGCTCCCAAGCCGAAGCGCAAGCCGAAGGCGAAACCCAAGGTGAAGAAGCCCAAGGTCCCGCTGACGAGGGGGATCATCCCCTTCCATGATCTGCCTGAAGAGATCCAAGATCAGGCGATCCATGATCCTCACTGGGACCACTAGCCCACGCACCCCACACACGCCCAGGCGCGCCACGCGCCTGGGTTGAATTTTTATTTGTGAGCCACAATAATTTTTTATGTTTTGTGGTCACGGATAAATTTCTACTGAAATTTTCCGCGACCCCGCCTCAGCTGCCTACGCAGCTTCCGGCTGTCACAAACGAAGTTTGTGACCCTACCGGGATTTGAACCCGGGTTTAAAGCTTGAGAAGCTTCCGTCCTAACCAGGCTAGACGATAGGGCCTCTAACTCACTCCGATACTTTAAATGAATTTTGTCTAATTTTCAACTAAGTTAAATGCCCTTGGCTGTCACCCTCTCTCTATCTGGAGGGATCTCGTAATAATTTATAAGGAACTTGGTGATGTTGAAGAAGGAGTCTGTTAGAGTTTCCGAAGCGAACTGCACATTCTTCGGGTAGTAGGTGAAGAGGAAGACGAGGAAGCGTGAGTTGTAAGCTGGGAAGTAGCCGAAGAAGGAGTGCAAGTATCGGTCCTCGTAGTAGCCTCGGCCACCTGGGTTAGCAATCTGAGCGGTTCCAGTCTTGGCGGCTACGCTGTAGTTGGGGAGGCTTACAGTGCCATTCCTCAAACTTTTATCTACCACCTCTACCAACATTTTTGAAATTTCGCCCGAAGCTTCTTCGCTCAAGACCCTCTTCCTCTCCTCAGGCTTGGGGTAACTTATAGTTTTGCCTCCACCAATCTTAAATTTAATCTCCTTAACCAAGTGTGGAGTAATGAGGGTGCCACCATTGGCGAGGCTTGAGAGAGCCCGCACAGTTGCAATCGGGGTGAGAGCCACACCTTGGCCGAAGGAGGCTTGAGCGGCTTCCAAATCACGATTGGTGTGGAGGTTCGAGGTGAGAGAGGCGCCCTCGTTGGGCAAGTCTATACCCGTCTTTTCCTCCAGGCCGAAGTTGAGGAGCATCTCGTTGAAGCGCTTGGTCCCCACTCTTTGGGCCACCAAGGCCGCACCGGTGTTGAGTGATTGGCCTAGAGCGGTTTGCATAGTGACGCCAGAGCCGTGCGACTTCTGGTCATAGTTGCAGAAGGTCTTCTTATCTAAAGTCATACAACCTGGATCGTTGTAAGTCATTTGAGGAGTGATGGATTTCGTTTCTAAACCAATGGCGTAAGTGAGAGACTTGATGATCGAACCCATTTCATAACGGTCCTCAACCAATCGGTCGCGGAAGACACTTGCATTCGGAGCATTTTGGGGTGAATTGGGGTCGAAGCTAGGGGTGAGAGCCATGGCTACGATCTCACCTGTGTTAGGGTCGATCACCACCCCACCAGTAAACTCTGATGAATATTTGTTCGTTACTTGCGAGAGCTCGCGCTCGAGGAAGGCTTGGACTGAAGGTTCGATGGTAGTGACAAGATCACCTTGCACTGCGCTACTATCGCTCACCACCGACTGCAGGTTGGAAAAGATTTCCACAAAGAAGTTGGAGAAGGTGGAGTCCTTATCTCGCTTAAGCGTATTTTCATAAAATCTCTCTAGCCCATATTGACCAGTGAGAGTGTTGCCGGAGCCGTAGCCCACCAAGCCTAGAGTGTGGCTCGCCATGCTCTGGCCTGGGTAAGTACGCCAGCGCTCGCGGTCGGCTCGCACGCCAGTAATCTTAAGAGCTTGGATCGCTTGACCCACCTTGGCGTCGAGGTGCTTACTCAACTCCTCGTAAGTATCATTCTCCTTCTTTGCTTTGGCGAAGAAGGTGGTCTTGTCGAGGGGGGTAATGCTGTTCAATTTGCTATAAATATCCTCCAAGTCAGGCATGAGGCGAGTGATGGAGGGGTTGAGACTAAGGAGGAAGCCGTCCTTCACTGTGGCGCCAGGCACTAGTGAGCCATCTTTGGTGCTGAAGTAGATACTCCCTCGGTCGAAGTAGTTGTAACGAGTGACATATTGGTGCTCGGCCTTGGTGCGGAACTCGCTCCCCTGCACTACTTGGAGGAAATAAAGCTTGCCCACTAAGACAAGGGCAAAGCAGATGAGGCACAACGTTATAACTCTTAGACGATTTTCCAAACTAAACATAAGAAGGATGGACTCCCTCTATACTAACGGTTAACGGTGTTGAAAGATAGAGAGTTATTCCCACCACGAGCGACGTAGAGCGGGTTGCTAACCTCTTTGAAGCCAAGACCATGAGCGGTTTCGATCGTCACTTGATCCTTAAGGCCAATATATTGGAATTCTAGGCTGGCGATCTCAGTGGTGAGGTTGCCGGCCTCGCGCTCTAAGGCTCCGCGCTGAGCAACGTTGTGTGCCGTGACGTTGATAGCGTAGAAGTAAGCCACGAAAGCGAGGAGGCAGAGCATGGCGAGAGTCCAAAATGTCTTCACCCGGTTGTCATATGAAAGGAGCTCGGCCTTAGCTTCGCCGAACGGGAGACTCATCTGGTTTAAAGTCATTTTGGTTTTCATAATTTTTTAATAATTCGGAGTTTGGCACTGCGGGAGCGTGGGTTCCTCTCCAATTCCTCCTCACTTGGCACGATTGGCTTCCTTGCCCCGCCTGGTCCTAGGCGGGGTGAATTAATAAACTCCCCACTCCTCTCCTCAACCTTTTCTTTAAAGAATCTTTTTACAATGCGATCTTCGAGACTGTGGAAGGAGATCACCGCCATACGTCCACCAGAGTTGAGGATCTGCCAACCCTTGGCCAAACCTTCCTCTAGAGCTGTGAGCTCTTCGTTAACGGTGATCCTCAAGGCTTGGAAGGTCTTGGTAGCTGGGTGGATGCGTCCACGCCTTGGCACCACGCTCTCAATGATTTGAGCCAACTCGAGAGTGGTGTTGATGGGAGCGAAACTTCGCTCTTCCATAATCGCTCTCGCAATTCGCCTTGAGTTACGCTCCTCGCCGAAGCCTCTGATGATGAGCTCTAGAGCCTCCTCGCTCCAGTTGTTTACCACATCTTTGGCACTAAAATTTACCCCGCCGTCTTCTCGGCGGGGCCCGCCGAGTCTCATATCGAGAGGCTCGTCGTGCATGAAGCTCATCCCCTTGCCGGCTAGTTGGTCGGTGGACCAACCAAGGTCGAAGAGGATCGCATCTGGTCGGATCTCTCCAAGAATTTGGTCAATATTCCTAAAGTTCCCCCGCCTGAATTCCAATTTAGGATTTAGGATTTCTGGTTTAGGATTTACCGCTGGATCTTGGTCGATGCCGATCACCTTCACCTTTGGGTAGCGCCTGGCTACCTCTTGGCTGTGGCCTCCACCACCATAAGTGGCATCGACGAAGGTTTTGTTCCCACCCTCTTCGAGACCTAAGTGCTCGATCGCTTCTTGTAAAAGAACAGTTTTATGTTTAGCCGACGTAGCTTTAGCGGAGTTGGCCGGATTAAGCATATTCGGATTCCAATTTCTTCCTGTAATCCAACCAGCGCTTCTCATTCCAGATCTCAACCCTGTCGTGCACGCCGGTGATCACAATGCTTTGGTCTAGGTTGGCGAACTCTCGCAAGAATTCGGGCACCAAGATCCTGCCGATGGAATCAATCTCGATTTCGGAGGCGCCGGCAAAGGTGAATCGAGCGTAACGCTGATCACTATTGACGTGCCCTAAGCCAGTAACCTCCTTTGAGATTGCCGTCCAAGTCTTGATGGGATAGAGGAAGAGACAATGATCCTTACCGCGAGTGACCACCACCTTCCGGCCAAGCTCTTTTCTAAACTTGGCTGGCATGGAGAAGCGATTCTTCTCATCAACAGTGTGTGTGTATTCGCCGATGAACATATACGAATTGTTACGAATTTGATCGAATGGGGTTTAGATTCGCATGTGCCTTTTCGTAAGGCTATTCGCATACCACTTATTCCCACCTATCAACTATTTTATACCACTACACCACACAAAACTAGCAAAAAATCCCCTATTTTCATCAAAACTGGGGATAAGTAATTATTAAAAAATGTTGAAATTTAAGGCTTAAAAACGAAATCACCGCGGGGGCCAGTGTGGCCCACGCGGTGCGTGTGAATGGGATCAGGATCTGACGGTGCCAGAGTACGTGCCCCAGTTGCGCTCTCGAAGCTTGAAGTCGAAGATCTTGGAGAGCTTTCTGAAGTCGTCGTAGCAACTGAAGAATTCATTTACAGCATCGTCGTAGCGCCTTTCCGCCCTTTCCTTCTCTTTGTGCCACCAGAGAGACTGCTCTCCTAGGTCGGTAGAGGGGCCTTCCCTATAGTTCAGGATCTGGGCTAATTCTTCCACACTCTTGCAACACAGGATTTTGTTGAAGAGAATGTGCTGGGCTTCAACCTTTTTCGCCAGCTCGACGAGCTTGTCTTCGGCGATCTTGTCGAAGGTGATGCTCTTGTCCACTAGTTCAAGGACCTCCTCCTTCCAACGCAATCTGATCAGGGTGTCACTGAGCCAGTAGCCCAAGGCTACCGCTGATGACATGAGCAAGAAGATGCCTGGGCGAATCACCAGGTCAGCCGCCGCTCCACCGTTGAGGCGCCAGATCAAGTAGATGAGGGCAAAGGCCAGCCCCATCCCACAGATTGCACCATAGACCAGGCTTTTGGAGGCCTGAGCAGGCCCCTTTCCTTTTGTGATCATACAGTCTCCTAATTTCCTACTGCCAGGGTATCTGGCTAATAGAGGGGGTTTTAACTCTAAGTCCAATCTGACTGTATATTTAAAATCTAACTATGTCAATATCAAAAAAGAATCACCGCGGGGCCAGTGTGGCCCACGCGGTGTGTGTGAAGGTGCTTCAGGGCCTGAATCTGATCAAGCCAGAGTGCGGGTCAAGTTCGTATTCACGAAGCTTGAAGTCGAAGACTCCGGCCAGCACTTCGAAGTCATCCTGGCAACTGGAGAACTCGTGCACGGCTTCGTAGTAGAGGTTGTCCGCCCTCTCCTGCAGGCCTTTCCACCAAAACGCCAGCCCAGCCGGGTCGTCAGGACGGGTTCTTTCGTAGCCCAGGACCTTGGCTAGCTTATCCACGTCCTCATGCCTCTCGATTTGATTGACAAGCCTGTGGGCAGCCTCGACCTTTTTGGCCAGCTCGACCAACTTGTCATCGGCGATCTTGGCGAGGGCGACCCTATTGCCAACCAGATCAAGGACCTTCTCCTTCCACCACGATCTGTGCAAGGTGTCACTGAGCCAGTAGCCCAAGGCTACCGTGCATGACATGAGCAAGAAGATCCCTGGGCGAATCACCAGGTCAGCCGTCGCTCCACCGTTGAAGCGCCAGATTAAGTAGATGAAGGTGAAAGCTAGCCCCATTCCACAGATTGCCCCATACACCAGGCTTTTGTAGCCTTGGGCACGGGGCCCTTTACCTTTAGTGATCATGTCTCCTCCTAATTTCCTACGGCCAGAGTATCTGGTTAATAGAGAGAGGGGTTAACCCCAAGTCTAATCTGATTGTATATTTAAAATATAACTATATCAACATCACAAAAAGAATCACCGCGGGGCCAGTGTGGCCCACGCGGTGTGTGTGAAGGTGCTTATTTCTTCTTGTATGCCTCCTTGAGCGCGGTGATCGCGATGACGCCCCAGAAAGCTTCAAGAATAAAGATCGGCAGAGCGTGCTTGATGATGGCGTACGTGCCATACAAGATGGCTCCACCGAGGTTTAAGAAGTTGAACTCCTTACCCGATCCCTCAATCTTCTTGCGAGAGACCAGGAAGTAAGCGAGCAGGAAACAAGCGTCCGCTGCCCAGCCAATTGCTTCCGACACCCAAGTCATTAGGACCCTCCCTACATACAACTATAGCACTTTATATTATATACGTCAAGTCCACTTATTTAAATATCCAATGAAGCTTCTTTGGCGTGAGATTGGATGAAGGACTTGCGGGAAGGGACGTCGGTGCCCATGAGGATGTCGAAGATGCGATCGGCATCGCGAGCGTCTTCAACCGTTACAAGTTTCAAAACACGTTTCGTTGGGTCCATGGTCGTTTCCCATAGTTCCTCGGCATTCATCTCTCCTAAACCTTTATAACGTTGGATATCTGAAGCGTCTTTGATCTTATTCTTTTCTTCATCGCTATAAGCGTAGTGGACCTCCTTCCCCTTCTTGATCTTGTAGAGTGGTGGTTGAGCAATGTAAACGTATCCAGCATCAATGAGCGGGCGGAAGTAGCGATACATCAGGGTGAGGAAGAGAGTGCGAATGTGTGCTCCGTCCACATCGGCATCGGAGGCGATGATGATCTTGTGGTAGCGGAGTTTGGTAATGTCGAAGGTGTCACCAATGGCGGTGCCGAGGGCAATCACCAAGTTCTTGATTTGTTCTGAACCAAGCAGGCGGTCGAGGCGAGCACGTTCAATATTTAAAATTTTGCCACGGAGTGGGAGGATAGCTTGGATGCGTCTGTCGCGACCCATCTTGGCAGTGCCACCGGCGGAGTCTCCCTCCACAATGAAGAGCTCGCTCTCCTCTGCTGAGCGAGACTGACAGTCTGCCAACTTGCCCGGCAAGGTCATGCCCTCAAGAGCACCCTTGCGGAGGATTGAGTCCTTGGCCGCTTTAGCCGCCTTCCTAGCCTTGAGAGCGAGGAGAGACTTTTGCACCATGGCGCGAGCGTCGTCTGGGTTCTCTTCCAAGAAGGTGGCAAAAGCTTCGCCGAAGACATCGGAGACCATGCCCTGAGCCTCGACGGAGCCAAGTTTGCCCTTGGTCTGGCCTTCGAACTGGATCTCACGGAGTTTGACCGAGATCACCGCTGTGAGACCCTCAAGCACGTCATCACCGGTGAAGTTGTCCTCCTTTTCACTCACTAAATTATTCTTCCTTGAGTAGGAGTTGAGTGAGCGAGTAAGAGTAGTTTTGAAACCAGTCACATGGGTGCCTCCCTCAGCTGTATAAATATTGTTGGCAAATGGCAAGATGCGTGAGGAAGTGTCATCGACGTATTGGAGAGCGATCTCGACCATTTCACCATCCTTGGTGCCAGGCTTTTCTACATAGAAGATGTTGCGATGGAGAGTCTTTTGGTGAGCGTTTTCGAAGCGGACTAGAGACATGAGGCCTCCCTCGAAGTAGAAGGACATGCTTGGTAAATCAAGGCCAAGCTCACGGATATAAAAGATGTCATCTGTATCAATCTTACCAGCTTCACGAGCGTCGATAACAGAGATGCGAGTCCCCTTCACCAAGTAAGCTTGCTGGCGCATGTGGTTGACGATGCGCTCGAAGTTGAAGTCAGTGATTGGGAAGATCTCTGGATCTGGTTGGAAGGTGATGATCGTGCCGTGCTCCTTGCTACCACCAACCTTCTTTACTGCGCTCTTCTTCTTACCTTGATTATATTCCTGAGCATAGACTCCCCCGTCGCGGTGGACCTCAGCCTTGGCATACATGGAAAGGGCGTTAACTACTGAGGCGCCCACACCGTGGAGACCGCCAGAGACTTTGTAACCGCTATCTTCACCACCGAACTTGCCTCCGGCGTGGAGGACGGTCATAACCATTTCAAGAGCTGAGACCTTGGTTTGTTTGTGGACGTCGACAGGGATACCACGGCCGTTGTCGGTTACGCGGACGCGAGCTGGCTCGCCAGCCTTAAACGGAGGGAGGAGGGCGATCTCAATGTCATTGGCATGACCACCCATGGCCTCGTCGCGAGAGTTGTCGAAGATCTCGGTAATGAGGTGGTGGAGACCATCGGGACCAGTGGTGCCGATGTACATGCCTGGGCGTTTGCGGACAGGCTCCAACCCTTCGAGGACGGTAATGCTGTCAGCGCCGTATGAGCCAGATTTTTTAGCCTTGTCTGCCATATGTTATGCGAATTTACACGAATATGATCGAATGTCGCGAATATGATTTTATTCGTATCATTCGGCCTAATTCGTCAATTATTCGTATCTATATTATAGCAAATTTCAGCCTTTAAAGGAAGCCAATTTATACCCTTCTTACTT
>CAYLKX010000002.1:0-9280 GCA_964384735.1 uncultured Candidatus Saccharibacteria bacterium | reverse complement strand
ACTTCAGCTTTAAATTCGTGTTCAGTGCGCTCTTCGAGCTTGGCGTGGACGGCGTTCACCTCTTCGTTGGTCAAAGTGCGTTCTAGGTGGCGGTAAGTGATGCGGAAGGTGTAAGACATTTTGTCAGCGCCGAACTTGGTGTCATTTTCATATTTATCTAAGATCTCCACTTGCTCAAGCATGGCTCCACCCACCTCGCGCACAAGGTCGAAGTAGTCATTAAGGACGAAAGTTTTCGGCACGATGAAAGAAATGTCGCGGACAACAGGTGGGAACTTGGAAACTTCTTTATAAACTTGGTCGAGCTTGAGTTGGCTCTTCACTCTTGGATCCTCAGACCAGAGGAGGCGGATATCTGGCAAGGCCATGGAGATAATGGCTAAGCGCTCAATACCGAAGCCGAAGGCCCAACCCTCGTAACCCTCCACTCCACCAACCTTTTTAAGCACAGAGGCCTTAGGCATGCCACAGCCCAAGATCTCGAGCCACTCGCCCTTGGCTGGGCCTTCGGCGGCAGTACCCTTCACATTGACTTCGACCTCGAAGGAAGGGTCAGTATATGGGAAGTTGTCGACATTGAAGCGGATTTGAGTTTGAGGACCGAAGATTTGTTGCACAATCTCAGTGATAGTTTGTTTTAAATCCTCCACCTTCACCTCCCCCTTCGGCGCAATGTACCAACCGCCGAATTGGTGGAAGACATTCATGTGCCTACTATCAACCTCGTCCTTCCTATACACTTTGCCGTAACAAAGAGCGCCTACACCTTGTTTGTTGGCAATCTTCTGCTTAATTTCTGGATGATTGAGGTAGTAATACCAGAAGACGGTGTCGTGTGGGCGGAGGACGTGGGTCTCGTCAACGTAGTAAGTGTCAGACTTGGAGCGAGCCACATGGTCAGCTGGGAAGTCGAATAGGTCGAACATGATGTCAGTCGAGACAATCTCAGGGATCTCGATAATGTCGAGGTTAGCAACAGAGGGTGCCTTCTTGGCTCTCTCGACAATTTCGTAAAGTGGGCTCCCAGGAGTGCGCGAGAGGTCTGGCATAGAGAGGTAGCGCTTGATCCTCCCCGCTTCGGCATCGGTGCGCTCGTTTAATTGAGCTTTAAGCTCCACTTCCTTCGCTTCATTGATGACGATTTTCATGATTTGAAATAATACCATAAAAACGCTATAATCATAGTGCTTTTTATGACCGACGCTTATTCGGCTTTTGTCTATATTTCCCTCTTCATCTCCCTCTTCTTTGAGGTCTTTCTACTCATCACCTACTTTGAAGTTAAGGATGAGATTCAGGCCGAGGATTTGATGTTGGCTAAGGGGCCAAAAAATTTCCCTAGCGTGACGGTAGTGGTGCCTTGTTTCAATGAGGAGCAGACGGTCATCGCGACTGTTAAATCGATCTTGCGACTCCGCTACCCTAGGGCCAAGCTCAAACTCATCCTTGTAGATGATGGTTCTAAAGATGGCACTTGGAAAGCTTTGCAAAAGTTCAAAGATCATCCTCAGGTGAAATTGGTGAGGAAGGATAACGGTGGCAAGCACACTGCCGTGAACCTCGCTCTTGAGCAAACAGATACAGATTTAGTTGGTTGCTTGGATGCCGACTCATTTGTAACCGAAGAGGCTTTGAGGAAGATTGTGCCTTACTTTGATGACCCTAAGGTTATGGCCGTCACCCCTTCCATTAAGATCCATGAGCCAAGAGGCGTCCTCCAACGTATCCAGAAGACCGAATATTCTTGGTCCATTTTCCTTAGACGCATGCTCTCCTCACTTAGCGCCCTTTATGTAACACCGGGCCCCTTCTCCATCTTCCGTACCAGCGTCTTCCGTGAACTTGGTGGATACAAGAAGGCTCACCTTACCGAGGACATGGAGATGGCCATGAGGATGCAGAAGAATCATTACAAGATCGTGAACTCTCATGGGGCCTACGTTTACACCGTGGCGCCGAAGAAGTTGAAGGCCTTGGTCAAGCAGAGGGTACGTTGGACTTACGGCTTCCTCAACAATGCGATTGATTATCGAGAGATCTTCTTCAAACCTAAGTATGGACACTTCGGGATGTTTATTATGCCATTGGCGACGATTTCCTCAGTAATTTCGTTGGCCATGGTCTCACGCCTAGCCAAGGAGTCTCTAGAGGGTTTGTGGCGCCACATTGGACGCTTGGAGGTGACAGGATTTAACACCACCTTCCACTTACCCACCTTTGACTGGTACTTCCTCAATACAAGTGCCCTCTCTCTGGTAGTTTCGACCGCCCTCCTCCTCACTTTGGTGATACTCTACTTCTCCCTCCGGATGGCTGATGGGCGCTTCCAAGTTTCTAGAAGTTTGGTTTACTACATTTTCATCTATCCGTTCCTTACCCCAATTTGGTTGACGCAATCTCTTTGGAAGACTATATTTAGACGCCAAATCAGCTGGCGCTAAATATGTTTGATTCTAAGAAATACATCATCACCTTCCTCATCACGGCCACCATCTTCGGCACAGCCGTGGTAGCGAGCTCCCTTTTGAACGGTAAGAAGATTGAGGACGTCCGCCAGATCGAGAGCAAGGTGGCTCAAGATATTATTGCTTCAGAGACCCAGTTTGCCCTCTTGGCCGAGACCTCTTGCCGAGACTTGGGTCCTGGCTTCCTCTCTCAAGAGCTCGGCCCTTTGGGAGAGAAGCTCTCTTATGCCGAAACCCAAGGCTTCAAAGCGGAGGATGTTGAGAGCTTGAAGCGCTCTTACTTCCTCCTTGAGATCAAGGATTACCTCCTCCTCAAACAACTCACTGCTAAGTGTAATATTAAGCCAACCTTCATCCTTTACTTCTACTCCACTCCAGATAAGTGTGAGGATTGTGAGAAGATGGGTTACGTCCTCACCGCTCTCCGTGACGAGTATCCAGATTTGCGCGTTTACTCCTTCGACTACAATGCCAATGTTGATGCCGTAAAGACTCTTATTTCGATTTATAAAGTGAGGAACGAGTTGCCAGCAATTGTGGTGAATGGCGAAACTCACTATGGGCTCAAAACGGTTGATGAAATGGTGCGAGACCTCCCTGCTCTTAAGGCTCTGAAGAGTAAGACAAGTGCGGAGTAAAATGCTATATTTGCAGAGTCTAGTTGGTTAAAGTGTGCCGGGATAGCTCAGCTTGCCCCGCCTCTGGCGGGGTGAAGTAGAGCAACGCCAGTTTCCAGTTTTTTAAAGCCGGGATAGCTCAGTTGGTAGAGCAACGCTTTTGTAAAGCGAAGGTCGCAGGTTCAAATCCTGTTCCCGGCTCCAAGTTATTTTAAGTTAGCTTAATTGGGAGCTTGACGTATACCCATGGGGGGGTATACGATATATTTTATATGAAATATATGGACACAAATAGTAAGGGTAAGGTTATCCGCCGATTAAAGCTTTTAGAAGGTCAAATTCGTGGGCTCCAAAAAATGGTTGAGAATGATACTTATTGCATCGATGTGATTACCCAAACATCGGCAGTAAAGCAGGGTCTATCTGGTGTTGAAGATTTGCTCCTTGAAAACCATCTTGGGCATTGCGTTTTTCATCAGATGCAATCTGGCCAAACCCACAAAGCTAAGGAAGAAGTTATTAAGGTCTATAAGCTAAAAAGGAAATAATATGCATACACAAACCTATAAAGTAAAAGGAATGCATTGTGCCTCATGCGCATCAGTGGTTGAGAAGGCTTTCAAGAAAGTTGTGGGGGTGGAGTCAGTAGAGGTGAATTACGGCACAGAAAAGGCTAAGGTATCGTTTGATCTCTCAAAAATAAACCCCCACGATCTTTCAAAACGTATTGAACCGCTCGGTTATTCTCTAGAGATCCCGCGCTCGGCTGAAGAGATGGGTATGAGCGAAAGCGAGCACGCAGCTCATCTTGGACTTGGCCAATCCAAAATGGAGAAGTTGGCGGAAGTTGCCAGCATGCGGAGGAATGTCCTCTCAGCTGCTCCTCTTGCTGTTATCGCAGCTTTTATCATGGGTTGGGATATCTTGGCTCAATATGGAACCGTGTCAGAAATGAGCGTGGTGATGAAGGAATTTTTCCACCACTTACTCCCCCTTCTTGCGACCTACGTTCTTTTTGTAGTTGGTAAACCTTATTTACTAGGCTTTTACAGATTTCTTCGTTTTGGCAAGGCGAATATGGATACTTTGATCGGCATTGGAACGGTGGCGGCTTTTCTGTATAGCTTTGCTGTTACCGCTTTTGAGGAAGTCTTAAGGCCCTTTATAAATGTTGGGTATCAATATTATGATGTGACAATTGTGGTTATTACGTTTATCGCCCTTGGGAAATATCTTGAAGCTCGTTCAAAAATCAAGACAGGTGATGCGATTGAAAAACTGCTCAATCTTCAAGCTAAGACGGCTTTAGTTGTCCGAGATGGTAAAGAGGTTGTGATTCCAGTAAATGATGTTAAACATGGAGATCTGGTCATTATTAAACCGGGAGCCAAGATTCCGGTGGATGGCTTAATAACCGAGGGGGTCTCTTTTATTGATGAGTCTATGGTTACTGGTGAGCCAATGCCGGTTCAAAAAAGGACCGGTGACTCTGTTGTTGCTGGGACAATCAATACAAATGGATCATTTACTTTCAAGGCTACAAAAGTTGGTTCAGAGACCTTACTGGCTCAGATCATTAAAATGGTTGAGGAGGCCCAAGGAAGCAAAGCACCGATTCAGGCCTTGGCCGATAAAATTTCTGCGGTGTTTGTGCCCATCGTTCTTGTTATAGCTTTCCTGACATTAGGCATTTGGCTCATTGTTGGGTCACAGTATCTTGGCCTATCGCAAGCACTTTCTTTTGGCCTAGTTTCGTTTGTGGGCATTCTGGTCATTGCATGCCCATGTGCTCTTGGACTAGCTACCCCCACCGCTATTATTGTGGGTGTGGGTAAGGGTGCCAAAGAGGGTATTCTTATCAAAGATGCGGCCACTCTTGAGAAGCTTCATAAGGTCAATACGGTCGTGGTTGATAAAACAGGAACAATCACCAAAGGCAGGCCGACGTTAGTAGATATTCAAAATTTCTCTGATCTGAATGATGGTGAGTTGGTATCAGTAGTTGCCTCGCTTGAGAAAAAATCTGAGCATCCGATTGCCCATGCGATCGTAAGTTATGCTAAAGAAAAAAATATTCCCCTACTAGAAACTTCGGAGTTCGAGAGCATTCAAGGCAAGGGTTTAAGAGGTAGAGTTATTGGCACTGAATACTTTGTTGGTAACGCAAAACTAGTAAGCGATCTCAAACTTTCTTTTGATGCAATAAAGCTCAATGAGTTCACCTCTCAAGGTAAAACACCAGTTGTTCTTGCCACAAAAGAAAAAGTATTTGGTTTTATAATGGTGGCCGATGAAATAAAACCAGAATCGCAACAAGCTATAATCGATTTGCATAAACTTGGAATCAAAGTTGTTATGCTCACCGGTGATGACGAAAAAGCTGCCAGATATATTGCCTCTTTGGTTGGTATTGATGACGTCGTGGCCAACGTGTTGCCACAAGACAAACTGGAAAAGATACGGGCAATTCAGTCACAAGGCCGAGTGGTGGCGATGGCTGGAGATGGAGTGAATGATGCTCCCGCCCTCGCTCAGGCAGATGTTGGTATTGCCATGGGGACTGGCACAGATGTGGCTATTGAGTCGGCGGGCATCACGCTTCTTGGCGGAGATATCTCTAAGCTTGTAAAAGCTATTAAGCTTTCCAAGATTACCATGCGGGGTATTAAGCAAAACTTATTCTGGGCGTTCATTTATAACATTGTAGGCATACCTCTTGCGGCGGGAGTCTTTTACCCAATTTTTGGCTGGCTCTTGAACCCAGTTTTTGCTGGGTTTGCCATGGCAATGTCTTCAGTATCAGTGGTGTCAAACTCATTACGAATTAAGGCTAATAAAATATAATTTATGAAGACGTACACTTTTCATGTTTCGGGCACCCATTGTGCTTCATGTAAAATCTTTATTGAAGATACCCTGAATGAACAACTTGGTATTGAGCACGCAAGTGTGGATCTGAAGAATGAAACAGTAACTCTTGGGGCAACTCTAGATGAGAGTCAACACAAACTTGCAGAGATGCTTACAGAGACAATAAAGTACAACGGGTATACTCTTTCAGTTGAGAAAAAGGTTAAAGAGAGGAGCGATTATGGGGTTATTTGGCAAGCATTACCTATCGGACTTTTGTTTCTGGTTCTATTTTTCTTACTGCAAAAGTCAGGGATCCTTAATCTTGGGCTTGGAGGGGAGGTTTCGCCAATTACCAGTTTTATTATTGGGGTTATCGCGTCGGTGTCTAGTTGTTTAGCGATAGTTGGTGGTCTGGTCCTATCCCTTTCAGCCAAGATTTCACAGGATAATGTAAGTGATACAAAAACCTTTACATTATTTCATGCCGGGCGACTTGCTAGTTTTGCTGTACTGGGTGGCTTGCTTGGGGCAATTGGTGGGGCTATTGGTATCAATTTCACTTTTACAGCGATCTTGGGCATTCTTGCCTCGATAGTGATGTTATTCTTGGGCCTTAATTTGGTTGGAGTTTTTGAAAGAAATAAAGTCGCATTGCCATCAGGTATATTCAATTTGTTCAGGAAGATTGAGCACAAAACGCTGACCCCACTTATTCTTGGCTTTGCCACCTTCTTCCTACCATGTGGCTTCACACAATCAATGCAAGTGCAAGCTTTGAGTAGTGGGTCATTTATGTCTGGACTTGTCATTATGTTTATGTTTGCTCTGGGGACCTTACCGATGCTCCTTCTTCTTTCGTTCGGCTCCGCCTCTTTTGCTCATAGTAAGCACGCTCCGCTATTCTTCAAATCTGCTGGAGTAGTTGTTATTGGCCTTGGGCTGTTTGCCCTTCTTACTGGATTAGCTGGACTTGGGTTTATTAATCCGCTGTTTAATCTATAATTTATTTATGAATAAGACTGCTTTGATTATCATCGTGACCGCATTAGTTATAGGTATCGGTATTCTGTTTCTTGGTCAGTCAAAAAACCGTTTGAGCATAGACCAAGTGAGTTTGGTGCAAAATGTTGAAATGCGAGACGGTATTCAGTACGTTACGATTAATGCACGAGGTGGTTATTCGCCAAGAATCTCTTCAGCCCAAGCCAATATTCCAACCAAATTGGTTATTAGAACAAATGGTACATATGATTGTTCAGCAGCTTTAGTTATTAGATCCATTGGCTATCAGAAAATTCTACCCAATACAGGTGAAGAGATGATTGATCTCGGTATTCCAAAATTAGGAGAGTTGAGGGGTTTATGTGGTATGGGGATGTATAATTTTGTAGTTAATTTCGAGTAAGGGGTTAATTTCTATAAATAGATTTAAGTTATAAAATTTCAGTGAGTTCAGGCTTCTTTTTGCTAGCGCGAGGGGTGCGCTTTGGAGTGGCCTTCTTGGCCTTAGGACTAGCTGGGCGGACGAACTCGTTGGTCTCGATCTTGGTGACCGTTTCCTTTGGAGTACTTATGGAAATAGCTTCCACCACTGATTCAACTACTACAGGCTCGGTTTCAGACTTGGCCTCGGAGTAGTCATCGTGAAGTTCGCCACCTCGCTCCACTTCAGAAATGCTTTTGAAATATTCACTAATATTTTCTGGCTTTTGGATCTCTTTGCTATCACGGAGGTTGCCAAAGGGGCCAAAGCGCTCCTCACCAAACTGTTTCGTCTTATCTAGAATCTTACCAACCTCAATCTTGGCTTTGAGAGGTAACTTTTTAGTAGTGAAGAAGACAACTTTGTATTTGCCCTCAGAGTAGAAGTGGAGCACCTCTTGGTAAACTCGGCGAACATGCTCATCGCCTTTAGAAATTGAACGTAAGACAAAAGCGGAGTACTTGTGGGAGTTGTACCTCTTGGCGATAGTGAGAGCCACGATTGCTACCCCCGCAAAGATGAAGAGCGAGAGAGTTAGCATGGTGCTTAGTTGATGGAGAAGCGAGTGAACTTGCCTATCTCAGTGCGCTCACCGAACTTTTGGATCAAACCATTAACCACTTCGCCTACGCTACCAGTGCCCTTGATGAAAGGCTGTTCAAGGAGAGTGCCAACATCTTGTGGATCCATGGCGGCAATGTGCATGGCGATGTCTCGGCCAGCATTTTTGAACTCAGGATTCCTAGCAACGAAGTCTGTCTCGCAAAGGAGTTCAACCATAGCGCCAACAGAGTCACCAGAGTGGACGTAAGAGGCCACAATGCCAGCACCTAGAGTACGATCACCCTTCTTTTGAGCAATCTCAGCACTCTTTTGCTTCAAGATCTCAAGGGCCTTAGCCTTGTCACCACCAGTCTCCTCTAAAGCGACGCGAATCTGTTGTAATGAGAGACCTGTGGCGTCTCTAAGCTCCTTAATTTGTTCCGTTGTTATCATCTTTCTTTTGGGCTAAACCTTCCTGATATGCCTTAGCTACTTCTGATAGTATAAGGTGAATTGTTTGTCTTGAGGAGTCGTTGGCGGGGATAGCGAAATCAACTGAGTGGAGATCGTTATCTGAGCCAGTAAGAGCGATCACTGGGATCCTCATCCTCTTAGCCTCAGCTACAGCGATGGACTCCTTCTTTGGGTCAACAATCACTATAAACTTAGGGAGAGCCTTAAGGGTGGAGAGACCGGAGAAGTATTCACGCAAGTTCTCGATCTCACGGTCGATGAGCAAGCGCTCCTTCTTAGTATATTTAGCAAGTTCACCACGCTCACGAGCGGTGGTAAGCTCCTCAAGCTTGGCAATACGCTTCTTGATCTCGACGAAATTGGTGAGAGTGCCTCCAATCCAACGACCAGAGACGAATGGCATGCCAAGACTCTGAGCCACCTTCTGGGTAGCCTCACGAGCCTCGCTCTTGCCACCGACAAAGAGGCCAAGAGCACCAGCCTTACCCTGCTCCTCGACGAAGTTGAGAGCCTTTTCAAGCTCGACAACAGTCTTTTCAAGGTCGAAGATCTCGGTCTTGTTCTTGGCTCCGAGGATAAATGGCTTAGCTGATGGGTGACGGCGACTCTTTACGAAGCCGAAATGAGCCCCGGCTTCAAATAGGGCTTCAATAATATTGTTGTTTACTTTAGACATAATTAGTAGTTTGCCATCCCTACACCTATCGAACCATTGCGCCTAAGGCGCGTATGAAATCGATGGTTTGATAGGTGTGGGGACAGGATTTGGTCAAAATCCTTGTGCTTTTGATTATTTGTAATAGGCCGACCAATGGCCCTAAAAGCCCGAGTAATATAGCAGAAAT
>CAYLKX010000001.1:28672-35716 GCA_964384735.1 uncultured Candidatus Saccharibacteria bacterium | reverse complement strand
CTAGTTCACTATCGATCTCCAAGAGTATTTAGCCTTACCGGTTAGTCCCGGCAAATTCCCCCGAGCTATTCATGTCTCGAGGTACTCAAGAACGGAAACAAAACAGATCTTTGATTTTCGAACACGGGGCTATTACCCTCTTGGGCTCTTCTTTCCAGAAGATTGTTCTAACCAAAAATTTTTTAACTGTTCTTGCTAATAAATTAGCAACGTCTCCGCCTTATAACTCCCAGCATCAATTTTTGCTCCCAACCTGCAAGGTTTAGGGCTCCCCAACCTGGCAGGTTAAGGACCAAAAATTGAAACTGAGTTTGGGCTTTTCCGCTTTCGCTCGCCGCTACTAACGAAATCACAATTGTTCTCTTCTCCTTCGGTTACTGAAATGTTTTACTTCACCGAGTGCGTTCTCTAGATAAACTCTAGAGTGATGACATAAGTCACCGGGTTTCCCCATTCGGACATCTACGGATCAAAGATTGCTAGGCATCTCCCCGTAGCGTATCGCCGCCATGCTGCGTCCTTCATCACCTCTTTGGAGTCAAGGCATCCACCATACGCTCTTAAATTTCCTATTAGGAAATTTAAAAACCACGTAAGTCTGCCATTAGGACTGGCAGACCCTTTCTCCCGGTAGTGAATTTTGCCATTGTGGCAAGGCCACATGCACAAAGTGCGATGGCAAAATCTACTACGGGGTTCTATTCTGCTAAATGGAATCAAATCCCACTTAGACTTCAGTCTCTCACCCTACAATACAAGTGAGAAACTTTTTACACCTCCACCTCCAGATCCGAAAAGACCCCTGAACTCCGAAAGAGTTCCTGAATCAGTAATCCGTGGTGGTATTTACCCGGGTAGTAGATTTTGCCATTGTGGCAAAGCCACATGCACAAAGTGCGATGGCAAAATTCACTACCGGGTTTATTTGTCAAAGTACTGCCTCAGAAACGATTGACCCCCGCTTGGGAGCGGGGGTCATTTTAGACCACAGGAAGCCGTTTCGGGCTTACCCTTTCCGCTCTATTCGGTTAGGTCTGTTAATCATTTCTTAGGTAAGGGCTATTCTATACCTTTCCTTATATAGTGTCAACCCATCACACCAAAAACAGCCTTCTCTTAAGTTTATTAGTATTTCCATGGCTCAACAGACCCATATATGACTGAACCACACCAACCTTTCCTATATTGGATGTAACACCTCTAGCAATCCTCCTCCTCGTGGCAGCTCGAGGTATTCTATGATCCTGGAAATGAACCCAGCCCAAGAAGTCAACTCCAGAAGCCAGTGTTTTAATAAAGACCTTATTTGGATGGATCTCTAACTTCAACTTATCAAATAAGAACCTCTCGATCTCAATAAGACTGCTCTCAAGAAACTTTCTATCTCTATTTAAAATGACAAAATCATCTGCAAATCTAATATAATGCTTAGCTTTCAAAACCCGTTTGATATACTGGTCAAGCTCGTTTAGATAGATATTTACTAAAAGCTGAGAAGTTAAGTTACCTAAAGGCAACCCTTTCTGAGATTTGGTCTGGAAGCTATCGATAACCTCCTCTAGTAACCAATTAGTATTTACATTATCAATGTGCTCCTTCAAAAGGCTCTTAAGAACCGTGTGGTCAACGCTGGCAAAGAACCTCTTCACATCACATTTCAAAACCCACAAAGACTTTGTGTGATTCGCACTTGCAACAAAAGCATAGGCTCTAAACATGTCGACAGCTTTGTGATTACCTTTATTCAATCTACACGAGTAAGAATTTGTCATAAATAAATTATCAAAATAAGGGTATAAAACTCTATGGATAGCATGGTGCAGCAACCTATCTCGAACCGAAGCCTTATGAATATCTCTTGGTTTTGGATCAGTTATAACAAAATGCTCATATGCAGAATGTTTATATGTTTTATTTTTAAGTTCGTAATGTAAATCAAGAATATTTTCCATCAGACGGAGCTGGAACTGTTGCACATCAGAACGCTGCTTCTTGCCTTGAACAAATTCAAGCCAAGCTCGCAACAAATTTTCAGGCGAGATGATATCATCATAGGTATGTCCGAACCTATTAAAAGCCCCCCCCCGGAATTTTCCCGCTGTGGTCGAAAAGATCAAGAGCGCCTATATTCTCTGGCATGGTTATCATGATACCTTCCCCAAGACCCACAAATATTCTCTCGGCAATCGGATAGACAAGGCTTTTATCGAACTATTGGAGGGAGCTGTCACGGCGAGCTTCCTACCAAAAGAAGAGAAGGCTTCATATATCCGCTTTGCCATTCGCAAGCTAGACCTGATCTGCATTCTCTTATTAGTAAGTTTGGAAACAAATTCTTTAAGCGAGAAACGTTATCTTGCTTTGTCCACCCCTCTTTATGAAGCGGGTAAAATGCTCGGAGGTTGGTATGGGCAACTCACCAAACAAAACTCCCCACCCATAAGTGAGGAGAAATGAAGAAATTTGCGAGCGAGGCAGCGGGGTTGTGACGATTCCAATCGTTGTCGAGCCAGTTGTAGTTCGACACCACCCTGCCTTCGTTCCAGTAGCCGTAGCGGACATACAGGTTGTCGTTCGCCGGGTTGCGGAAATGTGTGAAGAGCCTCCCAGACCACTGCCAGCAAAAAGGTACCATACCCAGTCCACCGGCTGTATCGAATTCCGCATCATAATGCGATAGCGCTTCACACCAAGTATCTTCATTTTTTAGAGTTTACATAAGCCCTCCGTTCTTGACCTTGATCTTGAACGCTCTCAGCTTATGGATACTGGATTCGGCCGTGAGAAACCTTGATCGCTCACTGATTAGCCTACTACCAAGAATTATTTTATCAAAACGAAAGGGCCCAGCAAAATGCCGGGCCCTCTAAGTACTAAGTCTCCAAGTTCGAGAGAACTTAGAAACTTAGTGTGAAGAACTACGCGAGCGAGGCAGCGGGGTTGCGACGAGGCCAATCGCTGTCGAGCCAGTGGGAGTCCGACACCACCCTGCCTCCGCACCAGTAGCCGTAGCGGACATACAGGCTGTCGCTCGCCGGGTAGCGGAAGATGTCGTCCCAGAAATAGATGTAGATGGTGTTGCCACCCGCATCCTTCTTCCACGACTCCGGCCACAGCTCTGGGTGTTCCTCGAGGTAGTCGAGGATCTTGGCGCTGAGGTTCCCGCCGAGCTTCTCACGCTCGATGCGGAGCTCGTGGCCAACGACTCGGCCACCGTTCTTCTGCCGGTCCGAGAGCCAGAGCTCGATCCTCTTACCGTTGAGGTAGAGATCGTCGCCTCGCTTCTCGAGCTTCACAACGCCAGACTTCGCCGGGCTCACGCGCTCGGCGCCGTTGAACGGGAGCCGGCACGGGATGGCGAGATCGAACGCATGCTCGATCGGGCGGATCTCGTGGGTGCCACGGATGACGCCGAGTACAGCCCTGAGACGCCCTTCCTCACCCAACTTGTTGAACTCCTGCGGGTTGAAGCCGTCTTGCTCAAGAAGATCCGAAAAACGCTTCAGCTGGTCGATCGTATAGAGTGAGGACATCGTCCCCTCCCTTTCTGGCGCTACGCGCCTCTGCCACCGGGGAATCCGGCTCAAGCAGGTCTGTATCTATCAGATCATAGGCTGTATGCTATGTCAATAGCAACCCCCACCTCCAAAATATGGCTTAAATCCTTATGGCTTTACGCTCTTGGCCACGTCTTCCCAGGTAGGGCAAACCACAAGATGAGGTGCTTGCTTGTCCAAAGCCTTACCATACAAATAGTGGGTACCTTGGTAATTTAAATCTGCCAACTCATCAACTAACCCCAAATTGTCGTCAACAATCCCCCTTACTTCTGGATATAAATAATTCAGCAACTTAGACTTCCATTGATTTCGTTTTTCTAAATCATCTTTTGAGACTTCTATAGTAGGTGGCCTCATTATGAGTGGGGCTTCGGGGAACCCATGCCTCCTCAACCATCGCTTAGTAGCTTCGGCCACCATGGCTGGCCTAGCTGTGATATAAGCCACAATGGGAACTTTTTTATTTATTTCATTAACAACATGATTAGCGTTTCCAATAAGAGGAATGGCTTCATTAAATTCGCTTGAGTGGATTAGCTCACCCATAAATTCAAAAGCTTCAGGAGTATTCCAATCAGCTACTTCCTCAACATGGGCATGTTTCTTGATCAAGCTCTCAGCCGTCTCCCCTTCAATATTTTTAAAAGAAAGTAAATTAGAAAACCAACTAAGATTTGAATCTCCCAAGGTGTCATCAATATCAAGTGCGATGCCAACGACACCGCGAGCACGCAACTCCTCCTTTAATTGCTTAGCTTCTTCCATTACAAAACCGATTTTACTCCTTCTGCAAATCCAGGCAACTTAAATAAGTTAGCGGGAGGGGCCTGGTAGGCACCTCCCGCTTGTGTGTACTCAACGCAGACCATCAAGATCTGCCGCAGCGGTCCCGTGAAGAGCGCAGACCCCCGCCAGAAGTGTGAGTAGCTGACCCGGCTGATCCACATTGTGATCGTAAAACTCATAACCACATGAGTGAGAAGCGCGCCCGGTATGGCTCGGGTGGATGCCGCAAGCATCACCTGGGCAACTTACATTGAGCCAACCCCCAGCCCCATCAACCGAAGCTGAGAAGCGATCGATAGAACTGATCCTCTCAAAGATCGCTTGATACACCCTCCTCATCGCCACGACCATCGGCTCGATTGTCTGCCTGTGCCTCTTTTCCAGCCAATCCACGAGCTCGGCACTGTACTCTCCGCCAATAGAGCACCCTCCATGGAGAGCCGTAATTTGAACAAAGAGCAGTTGATTGTGCCGAGCCAACACTTCCTCGGTCTCAAGGAAGCGCAGAGTCTCAAGTAGAATCGACAAACTCACACCAAGAGCGAAAGCCTTCTTGTAGTCATAGCTCCACTCCAACCTGCGGCCGGAGCAATGAAAACAAGTGCCGTCGAAAGATCTGCGATCCTTGCCAGTGCCCTTGCAAAACTGGCAGGTCTTGTCTGAGACGCTGACAGCCGAGTGAATTGCTCCTCGGAATTCAACTGCCCCAGCAACTTGATGCCGAGTTAGTGCTCCGTCGAACCCAAAATCTCTCTTGAAGGAGGGTTCGAAATGCTTGAGGCCGAGCTCTGATCTGTAACGCCCAACCAACTCCTCGTTGGCAAAATCAGGAAGGCTCATGGCCACGCCCTGATTGACAGAAACGATGATCGCGCAACTTTCTTGATCAAATGCCAATCCGTAGATCCGACGTGACTTGTCTCCAAGCGATAGTGAAATCGGGAACATGACCTGTCTCCTTGGTGGACTTTCTAACCAGGAAGGTTACCACTTATACTAAGCTCTAGCAATTGAAGTACTATTCCTTCTGCAAATCCAAGCAAACAGAGTTGATGCAGTAGCGCTTGCCGGTAGCGGTAGGACCGTCGTCGAAGACGTGGCCCAAGTGTGAACCGCACTTCTTACAAAGCACCTCGGTCCGCTTCATACCATGCGAGTCATCAAACCTGAGCTCCACATTCTCCAAATTTTCTGGCTCGTCAAATGAAGGCCAACCTGTACCGGAATCAAACTTCGCATTGGAGGAGAAGAGTTGGTTCCCACAAACCTTACAAACATAAGTCCCCTTATCTTTGGTATGCACATACTGCCCGGAGAAGGGCGCTTCAGTCCCCTTCTGCCTCAAGACCTCGTACTCTTCGGGAGTTAACTTATTTTTAATATCTTGCTCATTCATCTTAGTTTGATTAGTTAATATCATTTTCCTTCAACAACTTGACGAATCTTTTTTGCACCTTCTCAAGCTTAGGATTAATGATCGCCTCGCAATACTGAGCATCTTTGTGACTCTCATAATAATTATGGTGATAATCTTCAGCTGGGTAAAACTCGACAAATGGCGCAAGCTCTGTCACAGCACCCTCAATACCTTTAATATAAGCTTGAGCCATCCGCTCCTGCTCGGGTGTGGTGTAGAAGATGACTGAGCGATACTGCGGGCCCACATCATTACCCTGTCTATTAATAGTAGTTGGATCATGCGAGGCGAAGAAGACAGTGAGGAGGTCCGAATATTTTATAAGCTCTGGATCGTACTCCACGTAAGTCACTTCAGCATAGTCTGTCTTTCCAGTAGACACTAACTCATATGTCGGAGGAACCACTTCACCGCCTGCTTGCCCTGAGCTTGTCGAATGGGAGTAACCTGGCAAAACTTTTGAGACACCTTTAAGCATCTTGAATACCGCCTCTGTGCACCAGAAGCATCCCCCGCCGAAAATTGCTTTTTCTACCATGGTTAAATTATACCAGGCGAGTCAAATTATTTTCCAAAGAAAAACTTTTTCACCACTCCCAACCACGAATGAGGCGAGGCTTGGCTCGCTGTGGCCGTGTTAGATTCTGGCTCTATAACTTTATTAGAAGTGGTTGCAATACTAAGAGTGGGGCTAGTGGTGGCTTGAGCTAGCACTGGCGTGCTCACTCTCTTGGCCAACTCAGCTTCTAAGAAAGCGAGCTTACTACTCAACTCAACGATCATTTCCTGTCTTGCTTTAGACACTTGCTGAGCAACCTGATTCTCTGGCACATCCCCCACCACAACCAAAGCCACTTCGCCCACCTGACTTGGAGTTAAGTGCGTCACTCCACTTGGCAAAGCTACCTTCTGCCCCGCACCAACTATCAAATCTTTTGGCAAAGTGAAGTGGCGCTCTCCCAAAACCAAGACCCGCCCAAACAAATTCACTTCATAAGGCGAGTGGTTTATGATCTCAATCTTTTCAGCATTGGCGCTCACCACCTCAAGCTGATCCGCCAAGACTCTCACCTTTAACCTTGAGGTAGCTAAGCCATCCACTGAAGCGGTGTTAAGCACCACAATATACTCACCTGGAAATTGGTAACTATGCGAAACGGTAATCCCTCTATCAGTCGAACCATCGCCGAAGCTCCATTCGAAGTCACTCGTCTTGTCATTGAGCTCTGTCTCCGCTTTAAATTGGACTGGCGCACCCACTATCGTGAGCCTATCTCGCCC
>CAYLKX010000001.1:10182-28572 GCA_964384735.1 uncultured Candidatus Saccharibacteria bacterium | reverse complement strand
CTGTCTCCGCTTTAAATTGGACTGGCGCACCCACTATCGTGAGCCTATCTCGCCCCGCACTTACATAAGCACTGGTGGTAGGAGTTCTAGTGCTCAAGCTAGCTGAGCTGTAATGCGTGGAGATTGTTTCTGCACTCTGGCTACTCTGGCTGGACGTAGTGGTAGTGCCTGGAGAGCTGGTGGAAGTATTTACAATCTGATTAGAACTTATGTTTTCTACACCTACCGTTGGAGCACCGAGGCTCCAAGAGTTGCCTACTCTCTGTAAACTCTGGCCCTCGGATGGATTCCCAGGACAACTCTGGGCACACTCATTAGAACTACCCCAAGCTACTTTATCAACCTCATTACCCCCAGAATCTTTTAGCCTCAAAGCATTTGAGTCACTTAAAGTTATAGAGCTAACCACAACATCTGATTTTGATAAAGCTGTTCTAGATATAACAAAAAATCCATTGGCAGGAATGATCTTCCCCGCAAAATTTGTGTTAGAAACAAATGAATTAAAATCACTCCCTGTAGCAGTTTTTCTTTGAATATACCAGCCAGTTAAGTCAACTGGGTTCGAACTGTCATTATAAAGCTCGACGAATCTTTCAGAAGTTGGGGCGACTTGTATTTCATTTATAACAACTCCCTCAGCGCAAGAAAAAACTAGAAAATAAAGAAGTAAGACTAAACCCCATCTATACGAAAGATTTCGCATAAGAGATGACTCCAAGACTAAGCGAGACAAGGAGCACAAACCCTACTAGAAACTTGAAGAACGTTTTATCAAAATAGCCCATAAAATAATTATACCCCAATAACAAAAGACCCGCCGAAGCGGGTCTTTTGTTTAGGTTAAGCCGTTAGGCCAAACCTGCGTAGTAATCCTGTCGGATTACGGCATGGTTACAGTGCCAGTCCTCCAGTTGGTATCACCAGACATGAAGGTTGAGCTCTGACGACCAGTAGTGTTGGTCAACCAGTTGAGTCTCTCAAGACCAACGGCGTAGGAAGCAGTGGTGATCAAAGCACCTGCTGAAGTCCTACCCTCAAAGATGTAGTCAACAGTAATGTCGACTGAGTTACCCTTAGCAATCTTGTGGCTGTTTGTACCAGCGGTAACAAGACCGGATGAAGGGATAGTCATTGAGGTTGATGAAGCTACAGATGGAGTAGCTGATGAACCGTTCTGGTAGATCACAGTTGAAGCTGCTGAAGCTGCAGAACCCCAACCAGCCAATGGATAGGTGGTTGAAGCACCGTTACCGAACTCTACATCAGAACCAACGGCCTTGATGTTGAGCTTGAAGGTTGCCTTAGCAGTTGAGGTAGCACCAGAAACACCGGCTGCTGCAGTGTAGGTGATGGTTGGAGCACTCGTGAGAGTGAAGACCGGACCGACATTGCGAACAATAACGTTGTTACCAGTAGCAGAACCTGAAACTGTGGTTACAGTTGTACCATTTGCTGACTCACCAACAACGTTGGTTGAGTTACCAGTGAAGGATGCAGCGAAGGTTGCCTTTGCAGCATCTGCACCGCGAACGTCAACTGCGAGGGTGTAAGTCTTGGTAGTACCCTTAGCAACAGTGGTGCTGATGTTTGTGAAGTCAGCATCGCTGGTTGAAACTGAAGCGGAACCGAGGAGAGTACCAGTTGTACCATTGCCCTCGTAGAGGTAGGTGGTAGAAGCGGTAGCACCTGAAGCGGTACCAGCATCAGTCTTAGTAACTACGAAGTTGATAAGATCGGTGATCTTAACATCAGACTTTTCAGCACGGATGTCGAAGACCAATACAACAACCTTGTCAGCCTCGTCATTGCTTGAACCGTCAGCAGCCACAACCTCGCGAGCGAGTGGGCTTGATGAGTTCAAGGATACAGACATGTTTGCGCTGTCAACCAATGAAGCAGCAACAGTCACTGACTTTGAAATATCAGTTGCGTTTGCTGGAGAGTACAAGCTTACGCCTGCACCATCAACTGCACGAACACCAGAAGCTGCAAAGCGAATGGTGTATGAAGTCCTGTAAGCTGAGTCAACGGAAGGCATGAGATCTACAGCAACCTTGTAGTTCCTAGTCTCGCCCTTCTTTACGAGAGAGCTGAAACCGGACAAGGTGATGTAGTACCTGCTGTCAGAATCCTTAACAACTGTTGAAGAGTTAAGGTCGCTTGAAGCGATGACTGAACCGTCGCTAGACAAGAGGTAAATCTTGTTGAACACCTTGTTGTAGATGTTAGCGCTGGTGCCCAAGTCAATCTTTGCACGCTGAACGAGAATGTCGGAGTTGGTTGCCTTTGCATCGAATGCGAGGACAACGTCCTTCATATCACCAACGTATACAGTTGAGCTTGAGACAGGAGCTGAGGTTACAGTAAGAGTACCCTCTGCGCCTGGGGTTGAAATGGAACCTGAGACGGTACCAGTGGTGCCAGTGGAACCAGTCGAAGCGCCTGAAGCATTAAGCTTTGCGCGAGACATAGAACCTACGAAACCAGTTGATGGAAGACCGACTGCAGCCTGCCACTTCATAACAGCTGCCTTGGTAAGAGAACCGAAGTAACCCATGGATGCGCCTGCTGGCATCACGAGGTAACCACCGGAAACGAGGACATTCTGGAGTGCAGAAACCTCTGAACCAGTGCTACCAACGGTAAGATCCTTGGTGAAGGATGCAGATGCAGTTGAAGAACCACCCTGAAGAGCGGTCAACTGTGCCATGAGAGCATTGATCTGAGCCTGGAGCTCAGCAACAGTCACGGCGGTAGCTGGAGCTACTGCGCCGAAGACGAGAGCTGCGCTCAAGCCGATCGTTGCAATTCTTGATTTTGTCATTTTCTAATTTTTCTAATGCGCTTATGCCCTTCGATTAATTTCTAATTTGATGAAGGACAGAAACGGTTATTAATTTTGCCAACTTTGCCGACGACGGATTATGCCTTCGTCGGCAAGAGACAATTACCTAAATTATATGCTTAATTTAGGCCACATAGCCCAAGGCCCTGTGGATAAGCCCATTTTAGCATAAATTGGCTCTGTAAACAAGATTTAAGCAAGGGTATATTTAGTCCAACGCTTCTCCCCACTTTTACGCAAAAGGCCGGTGCTAACCATCTCTAGGAGCTCTCTTTGGATAGTCTTCTCGCTACAACCATTAATGAGGGGAGAAACGTCCTTTATCATGATCTCCTTCTTGCGCTTAAGAATGCCAATAATAATGCTCTGGCGATTGTTTTTCTTCACAGAAACAGCTCCAAACTCTCTCAAAGATGGCTTCTCCACAATCTCAGCCACAGGAGCAATGTCCCTTACGTCTTCCTTAGGAGCGACTACTGGCGCAGGTTTAACAACCTCGTCCTTAACGGGCAAAACTGGCTTATTCACAGCCTCAATAGCAAGGGAGGCTGGCTTTGCCAATTCACCCTCTATTTTGCTTAATTCTTGATGGATAATTCCACAGTTAGCGTCAGAGACAATGCCGACATTTTTAGCCACTGTGAACAAGTTAGAGAGAGCCCTAACCACTTGGAACTTGTCCTTAACCTCATCGGCCAAAAGGTCGGTTGAGAGAGACCTCAACTTCCACTTCAAAGGCTCCTGATCAGCGAAAAAGCTAGTGATCAGGTAAATCGCTGAGGCAACCTTCTGATATCTGTTAATTGTATCGGACATATTGTTTTAACGGCCAAAAATATGGCTTATTTACTGTCCTTTAATTCTACCATACTTTGTCCTTTATTGCAACTATGTCTATTATCCTCCTCAGGGACAATTTACGCAAGAGCCTTATACCCAATAGACTACGTGTTACAATATTAATCAATGCCCTTCGACGGACTCAGGGCATAGTGAATATCATTGAACTATGGCAAAGCGTGGCAGACCAAAGAAAGTTGAGAGTGACAGCCTAGGAGAGGCTTTGAGCCTTATCTCTAGAGAGACAACCAATACGATCTTGGGCATATTCTCATTGGTCTTGGCTCTCTTCTTCGTCTTAAGTGCGCTCAACTCTGGTGGCCGAGCTGGCAACCTGGCTTATGAACTCTTTTCTTACCTTTCTGGAGTGGGCTACTATTTATTGCCGGTCATCTTCCTCCTCCTCGCCTTCTCTCTCCTCCATGAAAGGAAGAGGAAATTTGCTCTCCCTCAAATTATTGGTTCGAGCCTCTTCTTCCTCGCAGGGATCGGTTTAGTCGACCTCCTCTCAAGTCGCGGAGGAGTCATTGGTGGCCTAGTCTCCAAGCCTCTTGTCTCTGTCTTCGACATTTATATGACTGCTCTCCTCTTGGTGGCCTTGGTGGCGGTGTCAGTAGTGATCATCTTCGGCCTCGCTTTCAAACTCAACTTCTTCGGCCCTAAAGAAGAGGCTGATGATGAAGAAACTGAGGAGGAATCTATGGCCAAGAAGGATGAAGGCGTCGTGGTGGCCAAAGCTTTGGAAAAATTTAAAGACGAACCAAGTGAGAAGCCGGTAAAAATCTCTCTCCCAAGCAAGAAGGATGAGGGCGAGGGCTTCAAACCAATTATCAGAAAGAGTGGTAAGGCTTGGACTCCCCCACCCCTCTCACTCCTTGAGCGTGATAGTGGTAAACCAGGTGTGGGCGATATCAAGGCCAATGCCAACCTAATTAAACGCACTCTCCTCAACTTCGGCATCATTGTAGAGATGGATGAGATCTCTATCGGCCCATCAGTTACTCGTTATGCTTTGAAGCCAGCTGAGGGAGTTAAACTTTCCAAAATTCTTAGTCTCCAAAATAACCTTGAGTTGGCTCTCGCTGCTCACCCTGTCCGCATTGAGGCGCCGATCCCCGGCAAGTCACTTGTCGGTATTGAAGTGCCAAACACTGCCAAATCAACCATTGGCCTTGGCTCCCTCCTCTCTGAGGAGTCTTACCAAGGCTCCGACAAGCCTCTCCTCGCCGGTTTGGGCAAAGATATTACTGGTGAATCAGTCTTCAGCGACATTGCCAAGATGCCCCACCTCCTCGTGGCTGGTGCCACCGGCTCTGGTAAGTCTGTCACTATCCACGCCTTCATCAACTCTCTCCTCTACCGCAATCCACCAGAAAATTTGAAATTTATCATGATCGACCCGAAGCGCGTGGAGCTCACTCTCTATAACGGCATTCCTCATCTTCTCACCCCTGTCATCACCGATCCAAAGAAGGCAATCATGGCTCTCAAGTGGCTCGGCAAGGAGATGGAGCGCCGTTACGACTTGTTGGAGAAGTCGAGCGTCCGCGACATCGCCTCATATCACAAAAATGTTTACAAATCTGAAAGCGATCTCGACCCAATGCCTTATATTGTGGTGATCATCGACGAGTTGGCCGACCTTATGCAAACTTACCCTCGTGAGCTTGAGGCCTCAATTGTCCGCCTCGCCCAAATGTCCCGCGCTGTGGGTATCCACCTTATCCTCTCGACCCAAAGACCTTCGGTAAACGTTATTACCGGCCTGATCAAAGCCAACATCCCTTCCCGCTTGGCTCTCCAAGTAGTCTCGCAAATCGACTCCCGCACGATCCTCGATGCCCCAGGCGCGGAGAAGTTGCTCGGTGCTGGTGACATGCTCTTCCAATCTAGTGACATGTCCAAGCCAATCCGCATCCAATCAGCCTATATCCGCGAAGCTGAGGTGAAATCGATCGTAAAATATCTTAAAGAAAATTATGCTGATGAATTGCAGGAAGAAATTAACTTCTCCACTGAGAATACCTCCAATGCCATCTTCTCCTCCGAGGTGGGTGGAGCTGATACCGACGATGATGAGCTCTATGAAGAGGCCCGCGAAACGGTGATGCAAGCTGGCAAAGCCTCAACCTCCTTCCTCCAAAGGAAGTTGCGCATTGGTTACGCTCGCGCCGCCAGACTCATGGATATGCTTGAAGAGCGCGGTGTTATTGGTCCTGGCTCTGGAGCCAAACCTCGTGATGTAATCGGCTTCCAAGGCACCCCAAGTGATGATATGGGTGAAGGTGAGGAAGGCCAAATGTAATGACCAGCGCCAAGAAGCCCCTCCTGGTTGCCCTCATCGTCATAGTGGCAATCTACTTTGTCTACCAAGGTCGTTATATTGTCTTTGGGCCCAGCATCTCGATCACCTCCCCTTTGGAAAATGAGGTCTTAACTGGGCCACTCGTCACCGTAACTGGCACCGCCAAGAATGTTGCTTGGCTCACCCTCAATGACTCCCCCATCTTTACCGACAAAAAGGGTCATTTCAGTGAAAAATTGATAGTCTCAACCGGCACGAGTATAATTGGGGTCAAAGCTCGCGACCACTTCGGCCGAGAGAAAGAGGTTTATATCCGCGTTACCTTAAATTAAATGCCAAAAGTAAAATCCGCCAAAACTGAAAAGCTTGATCCCTCCGCCCAAAACATGCGTGGAGCCAATATTGATAACACTCTCGATGCCATCCGCTCCAAATTTGGTGACGATGCCATTATGAAGCTTGGTGACAAGCCAAAGGTTGATATAAACGCCATCCCTACTGGCTCCATTGGCCTCGACGCCGCTCTTGGTGTGGGTGGCTTACCTCGTGGCAGAATAATCGAGATCTTCGGTCCAGAATCTTCTGGCAAAACCACCCTCACTCTCCACGTGGTGGCTGAGGCTCAGAAGATGGGAGGCATTTGCGCCTTCATCGATGCAGAGCACGCCATGGATCCAGAGTACGCTCGCCGACTCGGAGTAAACCTAGATGAGCTCCTCATCTCTCAACCAGACACTGGTGAGCAAGCCTTGGAGATCGTCGACTCTCTAGTCCGCTCCGGCAAGCTTGATGTCATTGTGATCGACTCTGTAGCCGCTCTCACTCCTAAAGATGAGATCGAGGGTGATATGGGTGCCATGCACGTAGGCAAGCAAGCTCGCCTCATGTCGCAAGCTCTCCGCAAACTTACTGCCATTGTGGCCAAGACCAAGACCGTCGTGATCTTCATCAATCAGATCCGCATGCAAATTGGTGTCATGTTCGGCAATCCTGAGACTACCCCAGGTGGTAAGGCGCTCAAGTTCTACACCTCTGTCCGCCTCGATATCCGTCGCATTGCTCAGATCAAGAAGGGTGAAGAGGTGATGGGTGGTAGGACTAGGGTGAAGGTGGTGAAGAACAAGGTCGCGGCCCCATTCAAACAAACTGAATTCGATCTCATGTATAACGAGGGCATCTCTCGTGAAGGTGAAATGATTGCCTTGGGTGAGAAGTATGGAATGATTCAAAAGTCTGGTAGCACCTACAAGTACAATGGTGAGAAGTTGGCTGTGGGCTACGACGCTACGCGCACCTACTTACGTGAAAATAAAACTGTCTCCAACGAAATCCTCAAAGAAATCCGCTCAAAATTGAAGGAGGGTTAGATTTGGCAATTAAACTTACTTAGGCTATATTATTGCCCATGCTAGATTACAGCGAAGTTACGGTACATAAATACATTATTTGGGAGGACGAGCCTTGGGAGGTGATCGATTCACACGTCTTTAGGAAACAGCAAAGGAAGCCAGTTAATGCCACCAAGTTGAGGAATCTTATCACTGGTCGCATTACTGAAGTCTCCTTCCACGTCTCCGACAAGGTCGCTGAGGCTGAGATCGACAAGACTCAGGTGAAGTTCCTCTACACCAACAAGAACGAGTGGTGGTTCTGCGAGGCGAACGACCCAAGCAAGCGCTTCAAGCTCCCAGAGGAGATGGTGGGTGACGCAGGCAAATTCTTGAAGCAAAACACCGTCCTCGAGGCCATGGTCTTCAATGAAAAGATTATTGGTGTCCGCCTACCTATCAAGGTTGAGCTCAAGGTTATTGAGGCTCACGATGCTACTCGTGGCAACACCGCCCAAGGCGCCACCAAAGCGGTGAAGCTTGAGACGGGCGTTGAAATCCAAGTGCCAATGTTTATTAAGGAGGGTGATGTGGTGAGGATCAACACCGAGACTGGCGACTACACCGACCGAGTCTAAGGCTTCAGCGGTTCAACTGGTTTAGAATTTTGCAAAATATTTTGGATCGAAGGAGGCACCTCAGGGGTGTCCTTTTTCTTTATCAAATCGATTAGCAGGCCTACAAGTAGCCCGATCAAAGCCCAGTAGAGGAAGACGAGGACCAACTCTTGATTGCTGAAGGGTGGATTCTGCCCAAAGATTCGGTAGAAGGCTACAAGCGGGAGGAAGACGGGCATAGCGAAGAAGTCGGCAAAGCACACTCCACTCGTGAAGGCGGGGCAAAAAGCTTTCAACACAATGAGGAAGCCCACCAAGAGTGGCAGGCCAACAACGCCTTGAATAGCATAAGGGACTCTCATATCCCCTATTATATCAGAGTGAGAATATTATTTAGGCGTATAGAGATATTATCTCGATACGTATGGAAGAAGTCCCATGAAGCGAGCACGCTTGATAGCAAGCGCTACTGCACGCTGATCTCTAGCCTCGATCCCAGTACGCTTCTTGCCTTGAATGCGAGCATGTGGGTTTACAAATGCTTTAAGAGTCTCGACATCCTTGTAGTCGATGTGGCTTACCCCCTTATCTTTAAAGTAATTCTTGTTCATCCCGTACGAAGTTATTGCTTATAAGCCGATAGATAATAATGTAAGTTCGTAAATAATTCAAACTGACTTCGTACGGGATTCATATTTAGAATGGAATGTCGTCGATATTAATGTTTTCTTCAGGATAGTCAATAGCCTGAGAGTTATCGGCCTCGATAGGCTCTGGGGCCTTCTTGGCGCTAGAAGCTGGAGCACCAGCTCCTGCCCCACCAGCGCGAGGGCCAAATTGGACTCTGTCAGCTACGATCTCGGTGCGATACTTCTTCTGGCCAGAGGCGTCGTCCCAAGAACGAGTCTGCATCCTCCCCTCCACCAAGACGCTAGCGCCCTTACGCAAGTATTGTGCAGTTGTCTCAGCTTGTTTGCCGAAGACTACAACGTTGTGATAGTCGGCAGACTCTTGCTTGGCTCCGTTCTTGTCGCGCCAAATGCGGTTGGTAGCAACAGAGATGGAGCAAACCTGGATACCTGAAGGCAATGAGCGTAACTCTGGATCGCGGGTGAGATTGCCGATTATAAGTGCCTTGTTGAGATACATGGGTCTATTATACCACTTCTGCTGGAGCCTCAGCCTCTACCTCAGACTCACCCTCCTCCTCTCTAGCAAGAGCCTCCTTAGCCTTGGCGAAGGTGAACTCTGTCTCCCTTGGAGCCTTAATCAAAAGGGCACGGACGATCTCCTCCATAGAGTTAACTGTGGTAGAGAGCTTGGCCACCTCAGCTGGCACTGCCTCAAACTTAACCCAACCAATGTAAGCCTCATTGACCACATAGCGAGAGGCGCCCACTACCTTGTCCATGGTGTAAGCCAATTCCATCTGGATTGGAGCCTCCTCAGCGAAGACCTCTCCACCCACCTGGGCTACAGCACCCTTAATCTTGGTTACAACTTCAGAGACCTTGTCCTCAGCAATGCTTGGAAGGACGAGGTAACTAAGTTCGTAGACCTGCTTTTCGTTATTTTCTGTCATATTAGGTAATCACCCTACCATACGAAGGGCATTCTCGACAAGCCTCTGGCGGACCTCCTCTAGGTCCTCCCCGCGGATCTCAGCCACCCTCTCCCCCACATTAGCCACATAGCTAGGCGCGTTCCTTTGGCCCCTATAAGGCACTGGGGCCACAAAGGGAGCATCTGTCTCGGTCATAATCTTGTCCAAAGGAGCCCTTTTAACCACCTCATCATACTGCTTAGTGAGGGTCAAAACGCCAGTTACCGAGATCGTAAACCCAAGGTTGAAGAAGCGCTCGGCCACCTCCCAACTCCCAGCGAAGAAGTGCACATTGCCGAAGACTCCCCCACGATACTCCTCAAGGATGGCCAAAATTTCTTCGTAAGCATCACGACCGTGGATCATGATTGGCTTCCTATGCTTAATGGCAAACTCAATCTGCTCTCGAAAGAGTTTGGCCTGCCTTTCGTAGTCCTCCTCCTTCTTCGAGTGGTAGAAATCGAGCCCACACTCCCCTACAGCCACCACTTTGGGGTGCTTAACTAGTTCGGTAAATTGCGCCTCGTCGAAGGCGCGCGTAGGATCGTCAACCGGATGCACGCCAATGCAAGCATAAATCTCTGGGTACTGCTCGGCGAGCTCCACGGCTCGCTTGGAGGACTCATAATCGGTGCCCACCACAATAGTGTGAGTGCCACTCTCGCGCATGCGAGCAATCACTGCGTCAAAATCCGCATCATAATCTTTAAAATTTAAGTGCGAGTGAATGTCGAAATATTTTGGCATAGCTTATAGCTGTTAGCTTCTAGCTTCTAGTCTAGGAAATAGATTCTCAGGCTTTTTGTTGGCTTTAATTGCCTCGAGAATTTTGGCTGAAGTTTCTGGCATGAGGGGGGCTAAATCATTAGCAAGATCCAAAAGCTCTTTCAATAACCTCTCCACATCTGACTTGGCTTCATCAGGGTTAGTTTTAATTTTTTTAAACGGTTCCTGTTTCTGGATAAATCCATCCATCCACATCACTTGTGCCCAAATAGAATTAATAGCTTCATGTGATTTCGCCGAATCAAGATTTTTAACCACATCAGCATTGTTTGTCCTGATGCTAACACCGTAAGTCTCAGACATTTTAAGAATACGGCTAGTAAGATTGCCGAGGCCGTTTACCAATCCCGCCTCATACCACTCATCCAAACGCTCCCAAGTTACGTCAGTGTCATCTGTAGGATGCACATGGCGCAAGAGGAGGTAGCGGGTGGCGTCGGTGCCGTAACGCTTCACCATTTCAAAGGGGCTAATCACATTACCAAGCGACTTGCTCATCTTCTGCCCACCGGAGTTGATGAAGCCGTGGTAGAAGATTTTGTCAGTATTCTTCACCTCCGCCGAGAGGAGCATGGCCTGCCACATGATAGATTGGAAGCGCACTTGATCCTTACCAGCCATTTGGATCGTCTCCCCCTCTTGCCAGAACTTTTTGAAATCGCCCCCCTCATTGGGCCAGCCAAGAGTTGAAATATAATTGGTCAAAGCATCGAACCACACATACATCACCTGAGTATCATCGCCAGGCACTGGGATCCCCCAAGACAAACGCTTTTTGTCTCTCGAGATACTGAAGTCCTCCAAACCTTCTTTGACGAAGTTGATCGCCTCTTGCCTGCGCCACTCTGGGTAAATTGATTCAGGCTTACTAAGATAGTCCAAAATATCTTTTTGGTATCTAGAGAGTTTGAAGAACCAATTCTTCTCCTTCACTAACTGGGGCTCTGTGCCATGGATCACGCATTTACCGTCAGTCATGTCTCGCTCAGTGAGGAACTTCTCACACCCCACACAATAAAGACCTTCGAACTCCTTTTCATAAATATCACCCTTGGCGAAACATTTTTGCCAAAGAGCTTGAGCTGCTTTTACATGAGCCTCATCTGTGGTGCGAATAAACTTGTCATTCGAAAGATTGAGGGCCTGCTTAAGTTCATTAAACTTCTCTGCATAGGTATCAACATACTGCTTAACCTCTTGGCCAGCCTTTTGCGCTGCCTCAGCAATCTTCTGCCCATGCTCATCAGATCCAGTATTGAAGAAAACTTCACGCCCAACAAGCCTCTGCCACCTAGCCAAAGTGTCAGCCTGAATAATCTCTAGGGCGAAGCCAATGTGTGGCTCCGCATTCACATATGGCAAGGTGGTGGTGATGTAGAAAGGCTTCTTGTCTGACATGTTAATTATTCTGGGTTACAGCCAACTTCTCCTTCTCCATATCGTCCAAAATTTCTATGAGGACCACAGCCACTGGCACCGAAACAATTATGCCCAAGAAGCCTCCCAACTCACCACCAATAATAAGGGCAAGGATCGAGACGATAGGAGGCACGCCGACAACCTTCTTCACCACCATTGGGTAGAAGACGTGGTTCTCAAGCTGTTGAATCACAAGGAAGATAGCTGCCACTACCACGGCCTCTGTACCACCCAAGGTGCCATAGGCGGAGAAGATTGCTGGCAAAGCAGAGATGATCGGCCCGAATATTGGAATAAGCTCAAAAAGACCTGAGAGGACGGCAAAGAGGAGCGCATTCGGCACCCCTACAAACGTTAAGCTGAAGAAGACCATCACCGCCACGGTGAGGCCGAGGATGAGTTGCCCCTGCATCCAATAACCAATCTTGGTGCGAGAGCGATGCCACAAGCCCACGATGTAACGCTCGTACTGCACTGGGACAACCACCTTCAAGAACTTCCCCACCCCATCATCTTGTACTGAGAGGTAGAAGGAGAGCACCACGATCAAAATTAAGTTAAGCACACCACCGAAGAAGAGTGCCGCAGTGGAGAAGATGCCTTGTGAGAGGAGTTGGGAGAAGGAGTTAAGGTAAGTCCCAAGCTCACTCATCAAAACTGGTGACTGGATCCCACCGAAGACGTGTTGGCTCACAAAGAGCTTCGAGAGCACGCTGTCGGTACTAACCGAGTTGGTATAAATCGTTAGAGTTTTAACAAAGCTGGAGAACTGGTCAATGAGCGGCAAGAGGAGGAAGTAGAAGAAGTATGAAAGGAGCCCAGCGGTCAAAGCATAGACCAAAATGGTCATCACAATCCTCGGCACCCCTCGATTCTTGGCCCAACTAAGTCCTGGCTCTATCGCTGCTGAGATAAAGATTGCAATAAGGAGGACCATAAAGATCCCCGAGAGCTTAACTCCAGCGTAAACAAGCGCCACCACTAAGGCCAACTTCACCCAACTTAAGAATGATATAGAAATTCGTTTAGCAGGTTCCTTCATACGGCTATGATAGCACTACTTTGAGGCCAATGCCTTCTTGAGCTTTGGCACATTAGCCTCCCGGCTCACCACCACAAGCAAGCGGTCTTTGTTGTTGAAGAGTCTCTTAGCCTCCTCTTGAATTTGTTTGGCCGTGACAGCCTTGATCTCTCGCTCGCGCTCTTGAGGTGTCTTAAGATCACCATAGAATGTAGCTCTAGTAGAAAAGTATTCCAAAACATTATCAGATGTCTCAAGAGCCATATACATTTTAGAAATCATAGAGTGTTTAACTCTCTCCAATTCATCATTTGGCACCAACTCACTCTTAAGACGCTGAAGCTCTTCTACAATCGCCTTAACAGCCACATCAATACGCTTAGGATCCACTCCAGAGACCACCGCAAACTCGCCATGATCGGTCGAAGATGAGTTTGTAGCATAAACGTAGTAGCAAATCCCCAACTCTTCACGAAGCTTGTGGAATAATCTTGAAGACATTCCACTAGAAAGGATGCCTCGGATCACGCTCACTACCGTGTTGCGTTTGTCAGTATATGGATATGATCGGAACCCAAGAACAAGGTGGGCTTGGTCTGTCTCCTTGTGCCTATGCACCACTCGCGCCCCACGATGCTTGATAGTAGTCCTCGGCTTGCCAGCCTTCCTCCTAGTAGGAGCATCTTTGAAACTCTCTTTGATCTTATTTAGAACCCTCTTTTCATCGAAACTGCCTGAAACTACAACAGTGGTAGCCTCAGCCACATAGTGCTTGGCTCGATAATTGTAGAAATCTTCTGCTTTAAACGAGCTCACACTCTGCTTAGTACCAATGACTGGAAGTCCTGCTGGTTGGTTGCCATGCATCTCACGGTCGAAGAGCTCACCCGCAATCGCTTGAGGTTGATCTTCATACATATTGATCTCTTCAATGATCACTCCGCTCTCCTTCTTCACATCCTCGTCTTTAAAGATCGCATTCTGATAAATATCCGAAACAATATCAATTATTGGGAGGACATTCTTGGCGCTCGCTTTAGCCCAGTAACCTGTGGCCTCTGTGCTGGTGAAGGCGTTGCTCACCGCTCCAAGTGCATCGAGAGCATTATGAACCGCTTGAGCTGAAGGGAGCTTCTTGGTGCCCTTAAAGCACATATGTTCGAGGAAGTGTGAGAGCCCACGCTCCTGGTCATTTTCATACTTTGAGCCAGTCTCCACCCTCACCTCCACAGTGGTGGTTGGTGAACTTGGCATATGGACCAGCACGACCTTCAACCCATTAGATAGTTTGTATTTCTTCGCTTTAAACATAAGCCCAGCTTAGCCTAAGCAATGAGATCTTTCAAATCCTCAATTTTTACCCGTTTTTGCTCCCCAGTGTCGCGGTCGCGAAGAGTTACAGTATCTTTCAAATCAGAGGTCTCACCGAGAGTGTCGAAGTCGATAGTAATGCAGAACGGGGTGCCGATCTCATCTTGCCTCCTATAACGCTTACCAATGTTGCCGTTGTCGTCGAACTCAATGTTTGAATAAACTTCCTTCAACATTTTATAAACCTCGCGCGCCTTCTCCACCAAAGCCGGCTTATTTTTAAGTAGGGGGAAGACTGCGGCGCGTACTGGGGCAATCTCTTTATTTAATTTTAAAACAACTCTCCTCTCTCCTCCCAAATCATCCTCGGCGTACGCTGAGAGAAGCGCAGCTAAAACTGTGCGATCAGCCCCCAAAGAAGGTTCAATCACGTGTGGTACAAATCTTTCACCAGTATTTTCATCAAAGTAACCAAGGCCATGATTCTTCAAATCAAAATCAGTTCGATAGGCCAAGCCCCAAAGTTCTCCGCGACCGAAAGGATAATCGAATTGGAAATCGATCGTGCGTTTAGAGTAATGGGCACGATCGTCGGCCGGCACCTCAAACTCATGAACTCTGATCCCTAAAGCGGTGGCAAAATTACTTGCTGCCAAGCGCCATAATTCAAAAGCCTTTTCCCATTCCCCCTCCCTTACGAAATACTCGAGCTCCATCTGCTCAAACTCTCTTTGGCGAAAAATAAAATCCCTGGGTGAAATTTCGTTGCGGAAAGATTTGCCTATTTGGGCAATGCCAAATGGCAATTTTGGGTGGTGCGCGTCAACCACATTTTTAAAATTGGCAAAAATTCCTTGGGCCGTCTCTGGACGAAGGTGACTGGTGACAGCGTCATCACCAGTTCCTATTTGAGTTTTAAGGATCTCATTACCAAAGTTTGAAACATGCCCAGAAGCTTCGAGTAATTTCGGAGAGCTTATAATAGCAGTGCGAATACCATAAACCTCATCGTGCCTGGAGACAAAATGCTTCCACCAAAGCTTTTTTATATTATTCAAAAGCTCGTTGCCATAATGGCCATAATCCCAAAAGCCTGAGAAGCCTCCATAAATCTCGGAATTGGGGTAAATAAAGCCTCTCCTCTTGCAGAGACTAACGATCTTTTCCATTAAACCTTCTTGGTTCATTGTTTTTTGATTTTACCCTACTTAAGGCTCAATGCCTACTCGCCTACTTCTTCTGCACAATACCGTCACCTTGGATAAATTGCGGATCATTTGGCATCTGTGTATTGAGAGCTGGGAGTGAAATATTGATACTCTTCTGCGCCAAGCTCTCTACTCCGGTAAAGGAGATCGCATTTACCAGAGTCGGTGTGGTGCCAACTTGTGAGGTGGAAGGGGTGAGCGAAATTTGGAAGGTGACCTCTCGCCTCTCGGTGTTGAAGCCTACGCCAGAGGCCAAGGTGCCTACATTCCAAGTGACGGTGTTACTATTTTCATCGTAAGAAATATCTTCGCTCCCCAAGCTGGTAGCCTTGACCCACTTCACCGCTGGTGCCAGTTGAGCTGTCACTCTAGACTCAGTTACATCATTTTGCGTATTGCCTAGAGCCCACACAATGCTGTAAGTGGTGGTGGCCTCAGCGCGTGGTGGCATTGGACCAGTGTTTCTAAATGCTCCAGTGGAGTAAAGAGTCTTAGCGCTAAAGCTCACTTGTGAGGCAATCTTAATCTTCTTCGTATCAGAAACGGAGATCTGAGTATTTGAGCCCGCTGGTGTGCCGGTCAGAATTACTTCGAGAGTAATATCTTTCGTCCCCTTGAGTAAATTAGGGTCGGCAAAGGAGCCGAAGCGAGCTGAGACAGAACCACTCTCACCCACTCCAAGCTCACTACCACCCAACCCCTTCAACTGCCAAAGGATATTGCTTGAAACTGAGTTATAAAATCCTTCGTTGTAAGCCATGATCGTCGACTTGTCCAAGGCGCCACCAGAGAGCCTGAGCTCCAACTTTGGGTTGAGTAACTTTTGCGACAAATTATTGCGATAAGAGATCACCGTGTTGGCCAATTGCCCCGCTGGAGCAACGTAAGTCTCTGCATCATCGCCGTTTATAACCAGCCTTACATCCACCGCTGGCTTGTCGACAGCAACCGTCTTTTGGGTAGAGATGAGAGTGCTTTTGAAATTAGCCACTGGTGAATCACCTTCAGCTGAGCCAACGTAGAAGCGGAGGGTCCTTTCATCCTGATTCTCCCCCACCAAACGCCCCTTGATCACCACCTTCTTAGTGCTTCCAGGAGCCATGTCGCCAAGAGCCCAGACGTTGTCGCTAAAGTTGTCCGGCGTCGAGCTTGTTTGGGTAAAGCCGTATGGATACTCAGCACGGAGCATCACATTCTTCAACACTTCGGTCGAATTGAGGACCACCGAAACAGTGGTGCTAAACTCTTGGCCCGAATCCACTCGAGTCGGAGCCGAGACGTTGAGCGAGACTGGTGTATTACCAATCGTCACCTCATAACTCTTATCTTTGTAGAAGGTGGCGTTGGAACCCTTAACCTTGTACTCCACCGAGAATTTGAGCTCCTTCACCTCCCCCATCTGCCCAATGAGGTAGAAGCGGACATTCCTCACCGCTTGGCCACCGGCGCGCATGGTGCCCAAAGACTCTTTGCTAAAGGTTAGTTGCTTACTTGAATCAAGTGGATCGCGAGCGCCCGATGGATATTGGATGGAGAAGTTGGCTAGAGCCAATTCGGCGTTGTTGTTGTTCTCCACCGTAACTTCGAGCTCAGTGAGCTCACCAGCTGAGGCTGTGGTGGGGCCCACAATCTTGATATCCAAATTTTTCGAAGAGATGAAGGTGCTCCCGCCGAAGAAGACGATGAGTCCTACCGCAATCGAAATGGCGAAAAAGATGCTGGAGAAGATAAATAACTTTTTGAAAAAGGGCATGGTGTTAAAAGGCTTCCTCTCTCGAGTGAGGATCTCATCGAGCTCTGGGCCTTGCCAGTCTGAGGCGACATCGGGCGTCTCAACTGGGCGCACCGGAGGCCGTTTGGTAAAGGGATCCTCGTATCTCGTGCGAGAGTAGAGCTTGTCATTGAGACTACTGATGCGACTTTTTTCTTCTGCCATGGTGCTTGGTTTCAATAATTATAGCAGATGGAAGAGAGGTTAAGTTAGATGGGTCAACTCGAGACCTTTGTTTATGGCTTGAACTAAGGCTTTTTGGTCCAAATTTAAATCCTCCCCTCTTAGGTAACCGAGTTTATGCATAATATTGGCCACAAGGAGAGTCTCATCATTTTCCAAATTAGCTTCCACAACATCGAAGAGTTCTGGCTCCACATGTTCGCCTTGGACCAACTTTTCAAGCAGAGCCAGTGGACGCAAAGTTGTGACTTTGGGCGAGACAGCGCGCAAAGCTTCGGCCGAGGTGATCCGCCAATACTCCTTGCCTCGCACCAAGGAAACATTGACCAAGACAAGAGGCTCCAAGGCTCCACGCAATTTTGAAACACCTTTCCTCACCCCTGTCGCTGAAGCGCGGATAAGCCCCAAGTCACGAGTGAGGATCGTGTAAAGCCTGTCAGCCTCGCGCAAAGGTCTTGCCGAGATCACCAAACCTTTAGTTGTGTAGATGTGGTAGGACATTCCGGATAATTTCTAAATCCTAAACCCTAAATAAATTCAAAATTATAATTTAATAAATTAAAGTTTATTTAGGATTTAGAGTTTAGTGCTTAGGATTTCAACCTGAGTAGCTCTCTCAATCTGCGCTCGATGCTTGAGGAAAAACTCTCTATTCTCAACCACCTCATATTTCACCACCTGCCCAGGTTGGAGCCCTTGCTCCTTACGCCACTCTTGAATAGCGCGGATGGCATCGCGCACCCTCCCCTCCTCCTCCAACTCTGGGGTGAGAATCGTGTTAAGCCTGACATCACTCTCAAGCCTTGGATCAGCCGAAATATCTTTCACATTGATCTCGTCCTTAATAATCTCGAGATACTCGCCTCCAAGTTTAGAGTTTTTAATCTCAAGCTTACTCAAAGGCTGTCTCACCTTGACCCCAACGCGATTCCTCTCCTCAAGAGCGAGAGTCACGAGGCGACGAGTTTCTTGCATAGACTCAATAATGCGAGAAGGTTTTGCTTTTCGAGTCGCGGAGTGGGTTGAAAATGCATAGTATGCATTTTCAAACAAATGGGTGAAGCGCGAGAAAACAGAACCTTCTCGCACTTGAACCCACCCCTCAAGATGCACACTCATTGGATCGCTCGTCAAACGCAACTTTTGGTAC
>CAYLKX010000001.1:4444-10082 GCA_964384735.1 uncultured Candidatus Saccharibacteria bacterium | reverse complement strand
CCACCCCTCAAGATGCACACTCATTGGATCGCTCGTCAAACGCAACTTTTGGTACAAATCTTCGGCCATAAATGGAGCAAACGGAGCCATGAGTACAGCCGTCCTCCTCAATACATAGTAGAGAGTTTGTTTGGCATTATTGTCACCATCCTTGATCCCCTCACGTGAGCGACGCAAGTACCAAGTTGAAAGCTCATTTATAAACTCACGCAAGAGCCTCACCGGTTCAAGGAGTTTATAACTCTCCAAGTTCTTCGTCATCTCCATCACGAGCTCATCTTGAAGAGCAATGATCCACTGATCAAGCACATTGTTACTCTTAGGTCTTGAGTTACTCTCCAAAGATTTGTCGCGATACAACTCGTAGAAAGAGAGCACGTTGTCGAGCAAGTTGAAGACACGCTTCTGGATCTCATCCACCGTGCGCTCGTCGAAATTTTTACTCTCACCAGGCTGGTTGACCGAGTACATCCACAAGCGCACAGCGTCCACACCATACTTCTCAATCATGAGCCAAGGGTCGATCACATTCCCCACCGACTTGCTCATCTTCTTCCCATCCTTATCCAAGATGTGACCAAGGCAAATGACGTTTTTATAAACTTGAGGCCTACCCATGAGGACGCCAATGGCGTGGAGGGTGTAGAACCAGCCACGAGTCTGATCGATCGCTTCAGAAATAAAGTCGGCTGGAACCTTAGGACTCTTCGGATCTTGGGCAAATGGCATGCTCCCGGAGTCGAACCAGACATCCATCACCTCCTTCACTCTCTTATACTCCTCACCATCCTTCTCTAGCACCACCTCATCAATATAAGGGCGATGGAGGTCGAGCATAAACTTGTCATTGTGTGGAAGTGGAGCAAATGGCAACTCACGCACCTCAGCATTGTCGAAGCGCTTGAAGCTCTTCACGAAGACGTGTGAGTCGGCAACCTTGTACTCCTCCTTATCAGGATTATAAAAACCAGAGACGACATAGGTAAGCCAAGCTGGGCCACCATGGGTGACGAGCAAAATATTTTTACCCTTATACTTACTCTCCAACTCATAGAGTGTCTCGCCCACCCTCTGCCCCACCTCGGCCAAGGACTCTCCACCTGGGATCCTCCTCTCAAACCAGTTGGCTCCAGTAGAGTAAACATATTTGTGATACTCGTCCCAATTCTTGCTGTCGAAGTCCCCTGGATTCACCTCTTTCAACCTATCGTCAATGGCAAGTGCGCTCTCAGCCAAGCCAAGTTCTCGACGCACGATCTCAGCTGTCTCGCGGGTGCGGACAAATGGTGAGGTGATGATTAAATCAATCTTCTGCCCGACAAGCTTCTTGGCCGAAGCCTCGACCTGCTTCTTGCCCTCGGCGGTGAGATGGTCGTGAGACTCATTCTTATAACTAACTCGCTCATGAGAGTTGCCCTCTGTGCCACCATGACGCATGACAAAGTACTTGTTGCCACTCTTCTTCACATACTTTTTCAAAGTCTCAAGTGAATCCACGACAACACGCTTACTACCATCAACATTCTGCCAAATTGGAAGCGGTGTCCCCCAGTAACGCTCGCGAGAGATAGCCCAGTCCCTAATTTCCCTTAACCACTCTCCAAATCTTCCTTCCCGAATATATTCGGGAACCCAGTTGATCCCCTCATTACCCTTAACCAATTCCTCACGAAGCTTGGACATGGCGATATACCAAGAGTCTCGAGCGTAATAAACGAGCGGGGTCTTGCACCTCCAACAATGTGGGTAAGAGTGTTCATACTTCTCCTTCTTAAACAAAAGATTTTTGTGAGCCAAATCTTTGATCACCTCCACCGCCGTCTCCTCATCCTTCACAAATTTACCCGCGAGGAAGCCGGCCTCACTCTTAAAGTGGCCTGTCTCATCAACCAAGTGATGCTTCATAAGCCCAAGACTGGTCCCAAGTTCGAAGTCGTCTTGGCCATACATCACGGCAGTGTGCACAATGCCAGTACCATCTGTGGTGTTGACGAAGTCTGCGGTATAAACCTTGTAAGACTTGTCATTGGTTGGCATAAATTGGTAGAGCGGGGCATATTCCATACCGACCATCTCACTCCCCTTGTGAGTGGCAATGATCTCGTAACCCTCTGGCAAAACACTCAAGCGGTCCTTAGCCACAACCAAGATCTCCTCCCCCACTTTGGCCTCCACATATTCAATATCCTTACCCACCGCGAGAGCAACATTGCCTGGGAGAGTCCAAGGAGTCGTCGTCCAAGCGAGGAAGTAGGCTTTGTCGAAACCCTTGATTGGAAACTTGGCATAAACTGAGAGATCCTTCACATCGGCATAACCTTGCGCCAACTCGTGTGAGGAGAGAGCGGTGCCACAACGTGGACACCATGGCACGACTTTATAGTCTTTGTACAAGAGGCCTCGCTTCTCCACCTTGGCGAGGATACCCCAAATAACCTCCATGTATGAATTATTGAAGGTGTAGTAAGCATCTTTGAAATTGACCCAGTAACCAATGCGCTCAGTAAACTTCTCCCACTCGGCAATGTATTCAAAAACACTCGACTTACACTCTTTGTTAAACTTCTCCACCCCATAGGACTCGATCTCCTTCTTCGAGGTGAGGCCAAGCTTCTTCTCTATCTGGAGCTCAACTGGTAAACCATGAGTATCCCAACCTGCCCGTCGCGGTACGTGGAAGCCTTGCATGGTTTTGTAACGAGGCAAAGCATCTTTGAAAACTCGCGCCTCTAAGTGGTGGAGAGCTGGCTTCGCATTGGCTGTTGGTGGTCCTTCGTAGAAGATGAAATCTCCTTTAGGCGAACGCTTCTCCAGAGTCTTTTCAAAAATTTTGTTGTCTTGCCAGAATTTAAGAACCCTCTCCTCACGGAGAGCTCGATCAGACTTTTGATTAGAATTGGTGGTGTCCATTGACTTAAAATTATCACATCCTCTCGGGGGCTCCAATGCCGAGGATTTGGAGACCATTCTTCATCACAATTTTGAAAGCTTTTGTAATCGCTAGGTTATGAGCGTTGTCAATGATTGGCTCATGAGCGTAAAAGTTGTTGAAGGCGCTCGCCAACTCAGTAAGATAGGTTGTAATGTAGTTCGGCGCATATTCTGCTCCGGCTCTCTCCACAATTTCGGGGAAGCGATACAAAATCTTTTCAATACCCTTCACCTCCCCCATCTCAAACCCTCCAACCTCACCCGCCTTCTCCAACACTGAGCAGGCTCTAGCGTGCGCGTACTGCAAGTACACTCCAGAGTCGCCTTCGGTTGAAATCGTTTTATCAAATTCGAAAACAATGTCTTGCCCAATCCCTTGGCGCAAAATAGCGTACTTGATAGCTCCCACCGCCACCACCTCATTGCCACCCACCCGCCCCTTCACCTCCTCGATCAAGGACTCGGCTGTCACCACATTGCCGGTGCGAGAGCTCATCTTGCCTGTTGGCAAACGGAGCATACCATGAGGCAAGTGCTTCGTCTTCTTGGCCAAGTCTGGGTAAATTTGCTCCAAAGCCTTAAGCATCACTCTAAAGTAGTCTTTAATCTCATTACCCGTCACCACCACCGAGAGATCGTAAGGATATTTATCAAACTTATTCTTCGCATTACCAAGATCCTTGGCTTCGTAAGTTGGAATCCCTTGAGAGTTGATGAAGACACGGGTGTGAAGCGATGGATCAAACTTCTCCCCGCGGAAGACGACTGCACCCTCAGACTCCTCGAAGACCTTGCCAATATTTTCCGAAACAATTTGTTTGCCAATAGGAGCTGTATCTGATTCGAAGAAGTAGTAGTCGAAGTGGGCCCCGAGGCGCTTATAAATTTCTTCAAAATATTCCAAGCTTCTCTTCCTACCATCTTGATACTGGCCTTCTGGAGTAGCAGACGAATAAACAATATTATCGTCCATCAAATATATTTTTTTATTAATCTCTTCTATTTCTGCTCTAGCGTTATCATCATTTTCATATGCCTCATTACCCACCGCATAAGCTCTGCCATATTCAAAAACCGGAAGAACGCCCCCAAAAGAATCTTTTGAAAATTGGTCCAAATTTTTCAGTCTCGCCCACACCGCCTTAGCCACATGAAGGCCTTTGTCGCCTTGGTAATTGGCCTGCTTCAACTCAGCTCCGTTCCACTCGAAGATGCGCGCAATGGTTGAGCCAATAACGTTTGGCATGAGGTGGCCAATATGAAATTCTTTAAAAGGGTTTGGATCCGTATGCTCCACCATCACCTTGTAACCCTTGGCGTGAGCACCTCGGCCGAAATTCTCTCCACTCTTAATAATCTCTTCCAAACTATTTTTGAAAAATTCTGGCGAGAGGTAGAAGTTGATGAAGCCAGGTCCTGCCACCTCCACCCTCTCAATCTCCTTGGGCAAGTTCTTTTCCAACTCTGCCACAATCTCACTTGCCTTGCGGGTCTTGATACCCACGTTGGTGGAGTAGTCCCCCATCTTCGAGTCTGTTGGGTGCTCCACCACAAAGCTCACCTCTCCCAAATTGAGAGTGGCTAGAGCCTGCTTGATTAAAGATTCGATTACCGATTTCATTGGCTTACTAATAGTAGCAAAACAAGCCCGCCCGAGCACCTACTGGTGCTCGGGCGATTGAGAAATGTGCTGGAGAACCTCAGCCCACGAACTCACAAGGTGGATCTGATCATTTGTGGGTTTGGGTTGGTGGGGCCATTGAAAAAAGATGAGTTTGGGCACGATGCCCACCAATCTCTCCAAGTTGTTGCGCTCATCATCCACAAAGACGTCGAGGTCTTTGCAAAATGGAGTTTTGGGCTCGCCGTAAGGAACCCCTTTGACCTCCAAATTCAACCCTTTTGACTCCAACCACTTGATGGCCGGTGCCAGACTACGATGAGCGTCCGAGCGGTTCGTGACAACCCGAATCGAATGACCTTCAGACAAAAGCTGGCGAATCGAGCCCAAAGCCCCAGGCACCTCGGGCAAATCGTATCTACCTTGGTAAACCCTGGACACAACCTCCTGGTATTCACCTAGAGTGAGCTCCTCACTCTTCAGAATCAAGTCTTTCGAGAACACGTTGGCCGGTATCAAAACCCCGAACAGCTCCATCGCGGCCAATGGTTTGACACTCTGCGAGTGCGCAATCACATCATCGAAATCCAGACCGATCTTCATGAGAACCTCCGTATGTTCTGCCTAACGGCCAGCATACAGCTCGGTGTAGTAAAAGTAAAACAGGCCCGCCCGAGCACCTACTGGTGCTCGGGCGATGTCAAAAGGAGTTTTCTAGTCGACAGGTTCCTCTATCACAACTACGGAATGGAAAAAGGATCGAGCCGACAAGTTCCCACAAGGAACACCTTGGTCATCTTCAGGATGACCAGAGCTGAAGGTCTCAACACCGGCTCCAACAGTAGCGACCTTCTCGCCATTGAACCAGATATCACAAGACCCTTGAACAAAATTGTACGCACCCGCCTTGTGAGCCCTAGTGACTCTTAACTCAAGTTTATTATCTCCCATTACTGTCATGGATCCTCCAAATGTTCTGCCTAACGGCCAGCATACTTGGTTATACAACAGAAAGCAAAAGCCCCGCTCGAGCGGGGCTTTTACGGTGTAAATGAATAGATGTTAAACGTTATTTAACGTCGACCC
>CAYLKX010000001.1:0-4344 GCA_964384735.1 uncultured Candidatus Saccharibacteria bacterium | reverse complement strand
CCCATGTTCCTGGCAGTGCCAGCAATGATCTTGGCGGCAGCCTCGATATCATTGGCGTTGAGGTCTGGCATCTTCTTCTCAGCGATCTTCCTTACCTGATCCATTGAGAGCTTGCCAATCTTGTTGGTGTTAGGAGTACCACTACCCTTCTCCTTCCCAAGAGCTTTGAGGATAAGAGCGGAAGCTGGCTCAACCTTGTAGGTCATCTTGTAGGTGCGGTCCTCAAATACCTCCACTACGGTTGGGACAGTCTCACCACGGCGATCCTTGGTCTCGTCGTTGAAGCGCTTGACGAACTCACCAATGTTAATACCAGCCGAACCCAAGACTGGGCCCAACTGCTGTCCAGGCACGGCGGCACCGCCTGGGATCTGGAGCTTTAATACCTTTGTTACTTTCTTTGCCATGTGTGTGATAAATTACCTTATTTTAAGAGAGAAAGCAACTTGTTTAGAATTTAGAGTTTGGTGCTTAGAATTTGTCGAACTAGACTTTCTTAACTTGGAGAAAGTCTAGTTCGACTGGGGTCTCACGACCGAACATGTTAACCAAGACCTTGACCTTGCCTCGCTCCTCGTCGATTGAGGAAACTTTGCCCTCCAAGTCCTTAAATGGACCATCCACAATGAGGATAGCGTCATTTTCCTGGAGGTTGATCGTGTGGGTCACACGGTCTGCATTCATACGAGCGAAGAGGGAGTCAATCTCCTTCTTATCAATTGGGACTGGGTGCACTCCTGAGCCCACGAAGCCCGTCACACGAGGAGTATTGCGCACAACATACCAAGAATCATCGGTCACAATCATATCTACCAAAATGTAACCTGGGTAAATCTTCTCCTCCTCCTCAACACGCTTACCACCCTTGATCTTGACCTTCTTCTCCGTTGGGACGATCACGTTGAAGATCTTGTCCTCCATACCAAGTGACTCGATGCGTTGCTTCAAGTTGCGCAAAACAGCGTTCTCATAACCAGCGTAGGTGTGGACGACGTACCAATTCCTTCCTTCTGTAACTTGTTTAGACATAGTGGTTTAAATTATTGAGTAATCTTAGAGAACAAACTTCTGCAAGATGAGGGAGAAGAGGTAGTCGAAGAAGCCAAGGTAAATTGCGGTCAAAATTGAGACGATTACTACTACAATAGTGAAGCTCACTGCTTGTGAGCGAGTTGGCCAAGTAACATGAGCAAGCTCAGCCTTGGTCTCTTTGAGGTAATTAATGAATGTTTGCATGGTTTTGACTTAAGTTCGACTAAACAACCGGTATAAAAAAACACCTCCGGGGTGTCTTTTTATACTACCAGAAAGGTAGATTTTTGCAAGTCCTGCTAGGAGAGTCTAGCGGATCTCGTAAGTTACATTGACCGAGAGCTTAATCTTGCTCTCGCCTACTGGGAGAGTTGGAGCTGGGCGAGACTCAGCATCGCCACCCATGCCCATAGCCTTGCCAGCCATCATATACATCACGTTGCCACCATTCCCCTCTGAGTAACTCACCACTCTCACCAAGCGGACCTTAAGTTCGCGAGCCAAGACCTCGGCGCGCTCCTTGGCGTTGGCAATCGCTTTGGCCCTAGCCTCATTGGCCAACTTCTCCGAATCATCCACGGTGAAATTCACTCCCGAAATATTGCTGGCCCCCTTATCGCCCGCCACCTGCACTGCTTGGCCCGAGAGCTCTGTCTTCCTCACCTTCACACCAATAGTGTGCGAGACAGTGTAGCCGTCTTGCTTCGTCTGACCTGGGCAAGGAGCTTGGATACAGTAAACTTGTGAGTAAACATACTTAGGGTAAGCACTGTAATCGCTCGTCTTAATATCACGCTCCTCGATCCCGAGATCCTTGAGAGCTTGAGTAATCGCATCAATCTTCTTCGTCACCATGTCTTGAGCACTAGCCACCGTCGAGGCGTCAGCTGAGACGCTGAAGCTGAAGGTTGCTACATCTGGTATAGCTATAGCCTCCCCCTCACCAAGAACAGTGATGGAGTTATAAGCTGGAGCTACATTCCCCAAAGATTTGAGGCCCCAAATAGCCCCTACCCCCAACACGATACACAACATGATTAAAGCAACTTTGACCCACTTATAAACCAAATTTAATTCTGTATTTTGCATAAACCAATCTTAGCACAAGGAGCTTATAAACCGAGCCTCTTTCGCAATGACGGATTGTCCCCAAAAATAAGATTAAAGAGTAGCACGGTAAAGCTCACCGAGAGGAGCCCTAGAGCAATGCCGGCGATCACATCGAGAGTCCAGTGAGCTCCTAAATAAACTCTGGAGAAGCAGGTTAGAAGTGTCCCTAAAACTGAAACTCCGATTAACAAAAAGCGATTCCTGTCACTCCCCACTCGATTGAAAAAGATGTAAGTAAGGAGGAAGAAGAAGGCGGTGGCCAAAGTGGCATGCCCGGAGGGGAAGCTCCACCCAGCTACATGATACAAATCTGAGACGGGGCGCTGAATTTGGAGATAATTTTTAAGCAAAGTGAGGGAGAGAGTTGTCACAGTAAGCGAGGTGAGGAAGAGGGTGGCTTGGTAATAATCTCGCCTTGAAATGAGGTAACCACTCAAAACCACCGCACCAGTGGCGAAGAGGAAGGGGTTAGCCAAACGAGTGACCCACACAATGAGTGTAGTGAGGAGTGGTGTCCTAATAGCCACCATCCCACTCTCTAGGGCGGTGTTAAGTGGCATGAGTTGGGTCCCACTCAGTAAGTCCTCAATAATGATGGCAAGGATAAGCCCCGAGATCATGTATACGAGGAGGAAGAGGATATTCTTGGCCCAAATTGGTAACGGCATATGTTATAAGAGTATCATACTAGCATGAGGCTTAAGAGAGACTTCTTCAACCAGAAAACGCTCAAGGTGGCGAGAGATTTGCTCGGCCAAACTCTCGTGCGGAGAGTGGGTAGCGAGACTCTCCGCCAAACTATTACCGAGGTGGAGGCCTATGTGGGCCCGCACGACTTAGCTTGTCACTCAAGCCGAGGCAAGACTGCTCGCAACGCCCCCATGTTTGAGGAGGCTGGCACTATATATGTCTACTTCACCTACGGCATGCATTGGATGCTCAATATTGTGACAGAGGAAAAGGACTTCCCCTCTGCTGTGCTGATCCGTGGCACCGAGCAAGTTTCTGGCCCCGCCCGTCTTACCAAAGCGTTGCAGATTGATAAAAGTTTAAATGGCCAAAAGCTTGGCCTCGCGTCTGGATTATGGATTGAGGCAAATCCAAATCTAGAAGCCAAAAGCTATAAGCTAACTCGCACCCACCGTATTGGTGTCGAATCGGCCAAAGAGGGCTGGGCTAAGAAGCCTTATCGCTTCCTCCTCACCAAAAAGGTTTAAGCCAACTTATTGCCAAGACCCCACACTCTCCCAGAGCCAAGAGCCCAAAGGACCAAGAGGCCGAAGATGTAGATTACATGCTCATCAACAATGTATGAGTGCGCATTCGGGTATGGGAAGCTAAGGATCGGCAAGTAGTAGAGCACCATGAGGACAATGCCGAGTGGTGCAGAGATGCTGACAAAGACTCCCAAGATAAGTGAGATCCCAAGCAAGAGGAGCCCCCACTCATTGACCAAGTTTACAATTGGCAAAATGCTTGGTTGCAAGAAGTAGTGGAAGAGGTCGGGGAAAGTTTTGGCCCCCTGCAAGTAACCCTCAGCACTCCAAGTATTGTCTAAGATCTTGGTAATACCCGCGTAGAAGAACATCCACCCCATCGAGATTCGTAGAAGGAACAATGAAATATTTTGCATAAATTATTTGGTTAAATTAAAGAACTTACTCACTCGTCACCCCGTCGAACTCTGCCTCGTAGGCCATCGCCTCCTCACGAGTCGCTCGCACCACCCCATCAGCATGATGCGCTGGTGAGTAGATGGTGTAGAACTTGAGTGGCGCGTTGGCCGAAGTGTTGATGACGTTGTGCTCGGCTCCCCTTGGCACGATGACAGCATCACCGTCACCCACTGTGTACTCTGTCGTATCAATCATCACTCTCCCCTCCCCAGATTCGAAGCGGAAGAATTGGTCATTGTCCTCATGGACCTCAGCCCCGATCTCCTCACCTGGGAGGAGTGACATGAGGACGAGTTGAGAGCGCTCACCAGTGTAGAGCACGTGGCGGAAGTCGGTGTTCTCTTGAGTTAACTTTTCGATATTATCTTTGAATCCTTTTTTCATTTTATTTGTTCTTAGAATGCTCTCTGAGTAAAGACTCGATGTTGTCGACCTTTTCCTTAAGATTCGTCAAGAAACTCTCTTCGCCCTCGATCTCTTGGAGCGTCTTCTCCTCCAACTTCTTACCACCACGGAGGCCTGAAAT